>JBGVTO010000274.1:0-19992 GCA_041862635.1 Phycisphaerae bacterium
AGGACAGTTCGAGTTTGAGGGTGTGTGGGGCCGGAACCCCACGATTGAGGGTATATTCGAGGTCCTGCGACGCGTGGCGCCGACCAATATATCCGTCCTGATAGAAGGCCAATCCGGAACGGGCAAAGAGCTGCTGGCAAGAGCGATTCACTACAATTCACTGCGCTGGGACAAGCCATTTAAGCCGATAAATTGCGCCGGGCTGACCGAAACTTTATTGGAGAGCGAATTATTCGGCCACGTCAAAGGCGCCTTTACCGGCGCGGCCAATGACAGAAAAGGACTTTTCGAGACAACAGACAAAGGGACATTGTTTTTGGATGAAATAGGGGATATGGCACCGAGCTCCCAGGCCAAGTTGCTGCGCGTCATCGAGGACGGCATCGTTATACCGGTCGGTTCGAATAAACAGACCGTTGTGGATGTCCGCATCATCAGCGCAACCAATCAAAGCTTAACCAAGCTTATAGAAGAGAAAAGATTCAGGCAGGATTTGTACTTTAGAATCAAGGGCGTAAATATTTCTCTGCCGGCCCTGCGTGACAGGGTGGAAGATATACCGGAGTTCATTGAATATTTTCTCAAAGAAGCCACCACGGAAGTCGGCTCTAAAGTTACAGGTATAACCGATGCTGCACAGACAATTCTGTCAAGCTATGACTGGCCCGGCAATATTCGTCAGCTCCGAAACTGCATCAGGACAATGGTTGTAATGTGCGACCGCGACAAGCTCGACGTTCAGGACATACCACCCGATATAGCGCAGAGACGGCAATTGCCCCCCTTATTGCTTTCACAAGAAAGCAGGGGGGCAGCCGGCTTGGCCGGTGTGCCCCTAAACGAGCTGGAAAAGCAGGCCATTATAGACACGCTGGCCAAAACAAAAGGCAACCGCGAAAAAGCAGCAAAAATCCTCGGCATCGGCGAAAGAACTCTCTATCGAAAAATCAAGGAATATAATCTGTAATATAGGATTTCACTTAAGGATAAATCCGAATATCGAAATACGAAGCACGAAACAATATCAAAATCAAAATGTTCTAATAACCAAAACGTTTAGGATTTCAAATTTGATGCCTCGTGATTTTTTATACTTCTGTAATTTAGCACTTGTTTTCCTCCCGTCGTTGCGAGTGAGGCCCAGCCGAGGGCGGCAATCTTGCATTCGACATTCAAAGTTCCTTGTTCGACATTCGATATTACACGGTTTTTTTGCCGAATCCAGGGAGTATTCCAGATTTTCTGCAAAAAATTTATTTTATCGGACTTTTTTTATTTGATCTCTCTGCTTAAATTTGGACAATTTGCAACCAGAGGACGGTGACTGAAAAGCTTGTCTTCGCTCCATACATAGCTTTTCTCCACCGAAAAAAACAGTCATTTCATGGTCAAAACATAGGATGGACGTGAGTGGAAAGGAGGTCAATTAGCACGCCAGCGACACAAAAGTTTTTCCAAACATCACCACTATTCAAGAAAGGAGCTTGAGATGTTTAAAAAGCAAAAGTCAAGTATCTTAGTGCTATGTATAGTTGTTTTCTTGGTAATCTCTCTTGTCGCATCCGTGGCTGAAATGGAACTTGACATTGACTGGATTGGCATTACATCCTACAAGGAGTGTCGGGATGGCGTACCCAAGGACCCCGAGACTTGTGAATTTGACATTTGGGCACATGTTGTATATCCCGGCACTCTGCACCGTATTGACATAACTAAGCCAGGCGCTTCCAGCCCGTTTATGATGATGTACGAGGCAACCAACCCTGGTTGGTGGGATGAGTGGGATCCCTCGTTCGACATCGAGTATCCTTCTCTTTCTGCCCTGCGGGCAGTGTACCCGAAAGGATTCCACACACTCGACTTCCGCGACATCGGTGGTGGGCTGATCAAGAGTCTTAGCTTCGACTACAGCATGCCTCCCAGCAAGCCCACGGGACCAGTGGATTTCATCCACTTATCTATGATCGATCAGAGCGGTATCAATCCAACATCTACGTGGAGTGTCAATCCTGGCCCAGGTGACGCTTTAATGATGGTATTGGAAGACCTCGCTTACTGGGATGTTCCTCTTTCGATAAGTTCAATATCATGGACGACAGGTTCTCTGATGGCTGGTCGTGAGTACGAGCTTGATATTTCTGTCAATAATATCAAGGACTGTGGAATTAGACCTGCTTTTCCAACTATGACCGATTATACCGGCAACACATCCTCATACTCTCTTATAACTGAACATCTCAACGAGATAAATTCCAGCACCATCCCCGCTCCCGGTGCTCTTGTCCTTAGCAGTATTGGCATAGGCCTTGTCGGCTGGCTTCGCAGACGAAGAACACTATAAATTATAAGCGTACGAGATTAAAGAATGGCCGTGAGTATTACGCTCCAGTATTTTTCTTTATTTGTTTAACCGCAGGTTAGGTTTTTGTCTTTGGAGCCATTCGGGCAGTTGCTCACGGGTTACTTTTCCCCACAGTCCTTTTTTTAAGCTGCGGGCACTGGCTTCTAATTGCCCGTACTTATTATAAAGACTATGGCGAAAACGAACGTCAGCGTAAGCATAACCTTCGTTCAGGAGAACTTCGTTCAGGAATCCGTCGTTCGGCAATTTTACATAAGCTAAGAGTCTGCCGTACCTACCTCTGGTGTTGTTCCCTTCGTCAAGATAGACCGTTACCGGTTTTTCAAGGACTAATTTTCTTGCAAATTCAGCGGCTTCCGGGCCGAAATACATTACGCCGACATTTGGGTTTTTTGTTTCCGGCGTGTCGATTCCCCAAAGCCGTATCCTTGTGGAAATGTTATTACCGTCGGGTATATCTATGTCGATAGTATCACCATCGACAACATTTACGACAGTGAAGGTTTTGGTGTGATATTTTTGAAAATCATAGGCTTTTGCCTGCTCTTCGGATTTGGGCTGAGGCTGCCACTTGCTCCTGATGTGGCTGTAGTCCAGCCAGACAAACAAAACTATCGCCAGCAGACACAGGACGATTATACCCGTTCGCCTGCGTCTGCTCATCGCATAAGGGCTTGTGTTTTTTTCAGACACGTTTTGGCAAGGTTTTCAAAATTCCGAATATCGAATATAGAACTACGAACTTCGAAATTCCTTGTTCTCCACAGGACACCTTGCGGTGGATATTCATTATTCCTTATTCGTTTTGTACTTTCGTTGCTAACTTTTACTTCGCTGCTCAGCCGGTTTGTCTAACTCAAAGGCAGTACAAACGGCCTCGAGGGCCTTTTCGGCCTGGTCTTCGTCCACAGCACAACTGATGCGAATTTCACTGGTGGTAATCGAATCGATATTAACTTTGGCTTCAGCCAAGGCACCAAACATCTTCTCGGCCACGCCGTAATGGGTCCGCATACCGATGCCAACCACAGAGACCTCGGCAATATCATTGCGAACAAAGATGCTCTGGCAGTTCACCTCGTCTTTGATTTTCTCTACAGCCTCCTTGGCGGCAGGCAAATCCGAAATGGAAATCATAAACGACAGGTTTGCCTTTTCAGGGCTTACCTCTGTTTGGATGATATCGTCGACGACGACTTTGGCCTTCGCCAGATGAGCAAATATTTTTGCGGCATTACCGGGCACATTATCAACACCGAGAAGACCTATCTTAGCCAAATCTCTTTGTATTGTGGCTCCTGAAACTATTACACCTTCCATTTGCGGCACCTCATGGGTAATTATTGTCCCGTTCTCTTTATTACTACTGCTTCTTACGTGGATCTTAACATCGTACTTCTTACCGAACTCGACGGCACGAGGATGCATAACACTGGCTCCAAAACTCGCCAGCTCGAGCATTTCATCATAACTAATCTCGTCCATTTTTACGGCATTTTTGAATATTCGCGGGTCGGCAGTATAAATTCCATTGACGTCCGTATAGATTTCACACTCCTCGGCTCCCAGTGCGGCGGCCAGTGCAACTGCTGTTGTGTCTGAACCACCTCGGCCAAGCGTCGTAATATTCTCATCCTTATCTATGCCCTGAAAACCCGCGACAATAACAATCGTGCCTTTGTCTAACTGTTTATGAATTCGCTCAGCGTCGATACTTTGTATCCGTGCCCTCATATGGGCACTGTCGGTCATCATTCGGATTTGACCACCGGTGAAGCTGATAGCGTCATAACCCATAGCGTCAAGAGCCATAGCGAAAAGCGATACTGTTTGCTGCTCGCCGGTACTGAGAAGCTGATCCATCTCGCGTGTGGGCGGAGTGGGATTAAGCTCCAGGGCATCTGCAATTAGCTGGTCAGTCTGTTTGCCGCGGGCTGAAGCTACCACAACAACCCCAAAACCGCTCTTGACCGCCTCAATTACTCGCTTGGCAGCTTGGCGAATCTTTTGGGCATCCGCAACCGAAGTACCACCGAACTTTTGTACAACTATTGCCATAATCAACCTGCTGAAATTTGCGATTATCGTACCAATTTATTCAATTCGGTTTTGACGGTCAATAAACTTTAGCTTTTTAAGAAATACTCCATCAACTCAAAACCCTTGTCTATTCGAAATCCCGACTTGGCCGCATTGGCCTCGCTAAAGGTCGTATGTAAAATGCCGCTGATATTATCACCTGCCATAGCAAATGGAACCGGCTCAGGTGAGTGAGCACAGTTTCGGATAGGAGTTGGATGGTCCGGCATTACCAGTATTCGCCAGCTTTCGTAACCCTGGAGCGCCTCAAGCACAGGCCCGACAATATATTTATCTATCTGCTCGACGGCTTTTTTCTTCATCTCGGCATTGCCGTTGTGAGATGCTTCGTCAGGCGCTTCTATGTGGACAAAAACGATGTCATATTCCTTAAGCGCTTCTATTGCAGCAGAGGCTTTGCCCTGATAATTCGTGTCAATAAAACCGGTGGCGCCCGGTACATTTATCAAGTCAAAGCCTATCAGCTTCGACAAACCTTTTACAAGGTCAACAGCGGTTATAGTAACGCCTTTGAGTCCAAAGCGCTTCTGGAAACGTTCCATCTGGGCTCTTTTACCCTGCCCCCAAAGCCAGATTGAACTGACCTGATTTTCTCCCAGGTCCTTTCTGACTTTGTTAATATCGTGGTTGGTGAATAGCTGCTGTGAACGAGCCATCAAATCGATGAGCAGCTCAGCACCTTTGCCGCGAGGTAAAATCTTTTCTATCGCCTTACCGATATGGTCGTGCGGAGGATACGTCCGAATGTCGAAATTGAGGCCCTTGAAGACCAGTAAGTGCCGATAGCTTACGCCTGTATGGAAACGAATTTGCTCGTTACCAAGCTGTTCATCCAGCTCTTTTACCAGTTTGCCGGCCTCAGCAGTGGAGATATGTCCGGCACTGTGGTCTGCCATTTTGCCGTCGGCAATAGTAATAAGATTGCATCTGAAAATCCAGTCGTCCGTTGATAAGCGAATATTGCGTGCCACCGCCTCAATTGGCGCTCGGCCGGTATAGTATCGCTGCGGGTCGTAGCCTAATAGACTCATTTGAGCTACATCGCTGCCGGGTTCCATATCAACAGGAACTGTCCGGACAAGACCCTGCCTGCCTAACGTGCTGACTTTGTCCATATTGGGTATCTGTGCAGCTTCAAGCACGGTCTTATTATCGAATTGCTCCAGCGGCTCGTCCGCTGCACCATCAGGAACTATAATGACATACTTGGTTGCCAATTCTTATCTCCAGACCTAAAACTACAAAACGTAAAAACACAACTCAAAAATCCAAAGTTAGAAAGTGCCTAAAGTGAGCTAAAGTTGCCCAGTTGTAGAAGTCCGTCGATGCGGCGCCGGATGACGCACTTGTTTGTCGGTGTCGAAGCTGGTATCGAAACTGGAAGCTCGATATTGAATGCTCGAGTAGAAGCGAGTTTCGAGCTTCTATGACAAGCATCGATACGAGCATCGACAACCTTAAACGAAAACTACACCTTAGGCACTTTTAACTTTAGGCACTTCAAACTTTAGTCTCAATCTTTGTCCTCGGGAATATCCACGATTCTTATGCAAATCGGCTTGCCGCCAATAACGTCAAGTTTTTCCATATCTTCCAATGCGGCTGTAACATTTTTCTGCCGGGTAGGGTGGGTTGCGATTACCACCGGTACAGTATTGTCCGGACCGATACCTTCGTGCTGCAGCGCGCCGGATATGCTTATCTGGTGCTCGGCAAGCACTTTGCTCCACTGAGCTATTACACCCGGCTGGTCATTGCACATTATCTTGATGTAAAACCTGCTTACAAGATTATCTATTTCCTCTATTAACGGCGCCGTCTTGCTTCTGGGCTGCAGACTCAAATGTCGAAAAGTGGTAGCGGAATTACCCAAAGCCACATCTATAATATCCGCTACAACTGCGCTTGCAGTAGGCATCATTCCTGCACCTCGGCCGTAGTACATTACCTGCCCGACAGCACTGCCGAATATGCTGATGGCATTAAATGGGCCTTCTACACGGGCAAGCGGATTGTCCTCGGCAATGAAAGATGGATGCACCCGCAGCGAGATTCTGTTTTGTTTGTCTTTTTGTCCGATTGCCAGCAATTTGAGACGGTAGCCCATTTCGCTGCCGTAGCGAATATCATCTTTTGAAACTGCTTCGATGCCTTCGACAAAGATGTCGTCGAGTGTGATTTCATATCCGAAAGCAATGGAAGAAAGAATAGCAAGCTTGTGTGCGCTGTCACCGCCGCTGATATCCAGCGTCGGGTCTGCCTCGGCGTAGCCTTTTTCCTGGGCTTGAGCTAAGGCCTCGGAGAATCCCTCGTTTTGCGATGTCATATTCGAGAGGATATAGTTGCAGGTCCCATTGACAATGCCATACATCGCAGTGATATTATTTGCCGCTAATCCTGTACGGATAGCTGAGATAATAGGAATACCTCCTGCACAACTGGCCTCAAAAGCTATACAGCGATTGTTCTTGTGAGCGGCTCTGTAAAGCTCATTGCCGTGTTCAGCTAATAGGGCCTTATTGGCGGTAACCACGTCTTTTCCCGCCTCAAGCATTTTGAGCTGGACCTGTTTTGCCGCATCGATTCCGCCGACCATCTCAACGCCTATTTGAATAGTGTCATCGTCTAACAATCTATTCAGGTCATCGGTAAGGATACCATCGGCCAGCTTTACCGGACGCGCGGACTTTGTGTCAATATCAACAACGCAGGCAAGCTCCAGCCGAAGACCCGTTTTGGCTGCTATCGAATCTGCATCTTCGATTATCAGCTTTGCTACGCCGGTGCCTATGGTGCCGAAACCAACAAGCCCTACTTTTATAATCTTCTCTGCCATGATTTCGTATCCTTTGCTACTCTGCGAAGCAGCGCTTCGCTACGAAGCACGAGCGACTGCACTCAGGACAGGTCTCGTATCTCGTAATTTAAAATCTGTAGTTTATGAATTCAATTGTCAATAGTCAATAATCAATATCGTAGATCCGCTGTTTTTGGGCGGAATTAACGAATTGTGGTCAAGGTCAAGTAAAAACCGCCAAATTGAAAACATTGAGGTCATTGCAAGAGATAAACGAGAACTAAGAACTGTTCCAAAATATGTGGTTGAGCGTTTTGCCCCCCGTATAAAATCGGGGTTGCGGCTTAGCCCATCGGTGGGGCATAAGTAAATTAAGCTCTCAAACAAAGTCCTATAATCGTTAGGACAGTTATTAGAACTAAAATGGTATTGACTTAACTACTCCATATATGTTAGAATAGATAAAACTGTGAGGTAGAACATTAGGCTTATACGGTACAAAAGCAGGGTTAACGTAACAGAAAACCGGCTTTGTGTATCGTCGGGTGGGATATATGTCTGTTTACAAATATCTCAAGCCGTAAGTTCCCGAAATTAACCTCGTGAGATATTAAGGAATTATCTCATGGGGTAAATAAAGTTAACAATTTCCACATCCTTCAATACTAAGTGGTTTGATAACGAAGGTCGTTATGTTTGAGGGTAAATCATTAAAACAGACTTCCGGGCAGTCGAAGACCCCTTCTAACGGGGGGAATACCGGCTCTCGCTACCGCAAAGGCAAAGCGAGCACGGCAAAAATGCCGGATAAGCTGACCGACCGTACTCTCAGGTGCCGCCACGAGCTGAAATATCACATTAGTGAGTCAAAGGCCGAGGCGATAATCCAGTTTATTAAGCCCTATATACAACTGGACAGGTACTGTAAATTACATCGAAGTGGTGATTATCCGATTGTGAGTCTTTATCTGGATTCGGGTGACCTGCAGCTCTGCAGAGAGAGCCTCGGAGGACATAAAAATCGCTTCAAGCTGCGAATCCGCAGTTACACCGACGAACCGGATTATCCTCGCTTTCTTGAGATTAAGCGCCGGATAAACACAATTATTTTGAAAAGCCGGGCAAGGGTTATGGATCGCGATGTGCCAACTTTGCTTGCAGGCTCGCCTCTGCCGCCGCAGAATTATACGGCCGACACCGAGACAATCAATCAATTCCAGTTCTATATGAACAACATCAGAGCCAGGCCTGCGGTGTTAGTTCGTTACACTCGGCAGGCATACGAAGGCGGTTTGGAAAACAGAGTAAGAGTAACCTTCGACCGAGAGCTTGCTTACCATGTTACCAGTTTGCCCGAAGTCAGGCTTGCCGGTGGAGCCTGGCAGCGTAATTCTCTTACTTTGGGCGGCGTTATTTTGGAAGTCAAGTTTACCGCCCATTACCCTGTTTGGCTGAGCCGGATGGTCAAGTGTTTCAACTTGCGGCAGCAATCAATTTCAAAGTATGCTTCGTCAATTAAAGAATCCTGTTTGTTAAAGTTTTGTGCACCCCGGTTAGTAATGTAATAATTATGGATAGAATTTGGCAAATATTGGAAGATACACCTTCAGCAGGGGGGGCTTTTACTCCCGAGGCGGTTCTCCTGTCACTGCTGCTTGCCTTTGTTCTCGGACAGGTCCTGGCCTGGGTTTATTACCTCACTCATAGCGGTCTGTCTTATTCAAAATCCTTTGTCCAATCACTGGTTCTAATCACCGTCGTCGTGGCAATGGTTATGGCTGTCATCGGTACCAGTATCATCACCGCTGTCGGGCTGATGGGTGCTTTAGCGATTATACGTTTTCGTAACATTATCAAAGACACCAGAGACATAGCCTTCATTTTTTGTTCACTGGTTGTGGGCATGGCAGCAGGCTCTCAGCGCTATGCAGTCGCCATTGTCGGGACCATTATTTTAAGTTTAATAGCAATATATTTGCATCTGACCGGCTTCGGTACTCACCAGCCGCACAACGGCTTTTTGCGGTTTAGTTTCAGGGGCCATATTGGGCCGGACAGCCCAATCTCCGCTATCCTGAGACGTTTCTGCGGCAGTTTCACCCTCATCTCGGCCCAATCCGGCGGCTTTGACACTGCCGATGTTGAATACGCCTATCAGTTGATGATAAGAAATGCCGCAAAAAACCAACAGATGTTGTCCGAGCTGCAACAAGTCGAAGGCCTCGAAAATATCAGTCTGACAATGCAGGAACGGTTGCTGGAGGTCTAAGCCGCGTATGAAAATGATAAGCCTGATAAGTTGTCTCTCTCGTTTACGTCGGCACATCCTGCCTATCCTGGTTTGGCTATGTACCGTCACATGCGTGGTTGGGCTTTTCACTCGTCGCTCACAACGTTTTGAAGTTGTCGGCATAGCTCGGGGCCAGGTGCGTCAGATTGCTGTCAACTGCCCGGCCCGGCTTAAAACTGTCCACGTCCAACTGTTCGAAAACGTGAAAAAGGGGCAAACAGTAGCCGTAGTTAATACCGTTCTCGATAATGAGCAACCACGGGTCGAATTGCAGGCACAATTGGAACCTATTTTAGCGGAAATAGAACACCTGGCAGCTCAGTTAGTCCCGACTCAGGACGACCTGCTCGCTGAAAAAGCCGACCGAGAAAACACTCGTCTCAGTGACAGTAGAAGATTCTCAGTTGACGTGGAAAATGCCAGAGTTCAGATACTTAACCTGAGGTCACAAATTGCTTCCGACCGGATAATTTTGGAAGACTTGGCCATGGAAGCAAAGATTGTCCGGGACCTCCTGGAACAGGATGCTGTCGCGCCCTATGAGCTGGAGAAAACTCAAGTCCAATACAACGCTCTGGCAAAAAAGATAGAAGAGAATGAGCATTTGCTGGAGCAGGCCAAAAGTGATTTGGAACAAAACCAGCAGCGGTGGGATGAATATGCGCGAAGCCATCCATTTCACCCTTCCGTAGATGATGCTCTGGAGGTTATTCGCAAACAGATAGGCGTTCAGGAGCGCCTTATGGACGGATTGCTGGTTCAGCTTGAGGCGCTGAAATCTCGTGAGGCATTAGAGCTGAAGGCTCCAATCGACGGCGTAGTGATCCCAGTCCAGCAGCGGGCAAATGAGGCTCGCCTACGCAGACCCGGCGAGAAAATTCTACGAAGACCTGGTGAAGTCGTCGCCGCCGGCGAGTCTATCTTTGCCATCGCTGAGGCCAGGCCGAGTGAAATCATTGCATACGTCGGCGACAGACAATTGGGTCAAGTGGAAGAAAAAATGCTCGTTGAACTCATCAAAGACAGGGAACCACCACAGATAGCAACGTCCCAGATAACACACGTCGGGCCCACAATGGAACTAATGCCGGAACGACTATGGCTAAATCCTAACATCCCTCAATGGGGACGACCCGTAGTGATAGGGGTTCCTGAGGGCTTAGAGCTGGTCCCAGGCGAGATGGTTGGAATACGCAGATTGTAGCAGGGGTGGTTACTACTCTGCGAGGTAGCTCCGTTCTCCATCCCGAGAAAATCGGGACTGAAGGATGAATCGCTACGTAGTACGAGTCGCGAACCGCCCCTACGAGAACAGATACCAAATATATGATGTGCAATAATTTCACCAAACAGTTAGCTTATTTGATTATATGCGGCCTTGTCTGTTTGTGTAGTTTGGCCGGGTGCACTCAGCATAACTATAAAAAGGAAGCTGACGAACAGGTCTATAACATCATCGACCAAAAATGGCGGGAAGATTTCGGCACCAAAGCTAATTATAAGATTAGCGACACCGCTCCATCGCCCAGTGACATTCAAATTGAGAAAACCATACCTGCCAGCGGTGTGCTGAGCCTTCCACGGGCGGTTGCAATTGCAACCGCCCACAATCGTGACTATCAATTGCAGAAGGAAACTTTATACACGATGGCGTTGGATTTGAGGTTGGCCCGCCACGAGTTTGAAAGACAGTTTTTTGCCGGGATGAGCGGTGGATACGACGCCGACCGGAATGACGCGGCCGTTGGGGTGGAGGCCAATTTGGGTTTTAACAGGTTATTAGCGACGGGCACTCTGATAGGTGCTAAAATATCAACCGCCTGGCTTGATGTGCTTACCGGTAATATGAAGGGGGGCCTGGCCTCTATTCTGACAGCAACGATATACCAGCCTCTGCTTCGAGGCAGCAATCCGAAAGTAGTATTAGAGAACCTCACACAGGCTGAGCGGGACACGTTATATCAGGTACGCGCGTTCAATCGGTTTCGTCAAACATTTGTGGTTTCTGTTATTGCACAATACTACGAGGTCCTGGAGCTGTATGACCTGAGCAGAAACGCAGAATCTAACTACAATACTCTTGCCTTGCTATATGGTCGCGTTGAAAAATTAACTAATGCCGGCCGTTTGCCCACGTTAGAGCTTGACAGAGTGCGACAGGAGATGTTGAAAGCCAAAGATATACTTGTTCAAGCTCGGAAAGAATATGAGTCGCTGCTGGATTTATTCAAGATAACACTTAGTGTGCCAACCACGTCAGAATTCCAATTAGACGTCAGTGAGCTTGTAGCTTTAAGGGCTGCGGAAATAACTGAGCCTGATTTTGCTGAGGCTGAGGTTGTCGAAACCGCTTTGCTTCGGCGTCTCGACCTTGTTAATAGCGCCGAGTCTGTTATTGATGCTCAGCGTAAGGTCTTCGTGGCGGCAGATGCCCTTCGCGCTGACTTGAGCATTTTGGGCACATCCAATGTTGCCTCGAAACAGCAGGGTAACCGTCAGACCTTGCAAGCTGCCAGGGACTATAGTCTGAACTTCGATCTCAATCTACCAATGGATCGTGTGGCTGAACAAAATGTCTACAGAAAAGCTCTCATAACGCTGAATCAGCGACAGCGAGAATATGAGCTGGCTGCGGATACGATTAGGCTGGAAGTCCGCCAAGATTACCGTGATCTTGCAGAGGCAGCGGAGCGATACAGGATTCAATCGGAGGCTCTTAAGGTGGCTCAGGAGCGCTTTAGAAAGACCAATCTGCTGATGCAGTATGCACGCGCTAGTAGTCGCCGGGTTCTGGCTGCACAGGGTGACTTGTTTGAGGCGCAAAATGAAGCTACTCAGGCATTGGTAAATTATGCCAACGCGACTCTCAATTTTTACAGCGATACCGGCGTGCTTCAGGTGCGACCGGATGGAATGTGGGAGCGCTAAATCCTCGGCTTCACACGGACAAGCAGTCATCTCATTAAACCGCTGACATCGAGAATTCTTACTTTTTACGATTGGCATTTATTTAATATATCTAATTGAAACCCAAGATTAACGTAGTACTTTTCATTAACGAAATGTACTACGTGCATAGCAAGCCAAAAATCCTGTTTGTTCATAATATCAAAATAAAAATCACAAAGTTTAACGCTGCCGATAGACAATGGATTTTATAAACTATCTCAAAACTGTCACCCCTTCGACCAGCTCAGGGCAGGCTCTGAGCGCAGCGAAGGGTCTGGCCGGCATAAATAAGAGATTCTTAGGCTTCGCTCAGGGCTAAAGGCTTTTTGCGCTCAGAATGACAAATTGTGTTTTGAGATAGTTTCTTAGTGGATTTTCCCCGATATTTATTTTATTGTGTAACAAAGAATTGCTTTTTGCATTGATAAGGAGCAGTAAAAACAAATGTGTTCGAAGAAGGGACTTTATAAATTCGGCGAAATTGAAAAGAAGTGGCAGCGCTTCTGGGCAGAGCATAAAACATTCAAAGCACACGACTGTGATAACTCCAGGGACAAATATTATGTGCTTGATATGTTTCCCTACCCCAGCGGCCAGGGTCTGCACGTCGGTCATCCGGAAGGTTATACCGCAAGCGATATAGTAGCCCGGTATAAACGAATGAAAGGCTTCAATGTTCTGCATCCTATGGGCTGGGATGCATTCGGCTTGCCGGCTGAGCAGTACGCCGTTCAGACCGGAACCCCCCCCAAGGAAACGACAGAAAAGAACGTCGATAACATCCGCAATCAAATCAAGTCCCTCGGTTTCAGCTACGATTGGGACAGGGAAATCGCCACAACCGACCCCAATTACTACAAATGGACTCAATGGATATTCTTGAAATTATTCAATAGCTACTTTGACGAGACCGAGCAAAAGGCCAAACCGATTGAAGAGCTGCACATTTCGGAAGGATTAAGTGAACAGGACAAACAAAAATTTATAGATAAAAATCGTTTGGCGTATGAGGCAGAGGTGCCGGTCAATTGGTGTCCTGAGCTCGGGACGGTTTTGGCTAATGAAGAAGTAATCAGCGGTCTGAGTGAACGCGGCGGACATCCGGTAATCAGAAAGCCGATGCGCCAGTGGATGCTGCGGATAACAAAATACGCCGAAAGACTGCTCGAAGATTTATCCCTGGTGGATTGGCCGGAATCGATAAAGAAATTGCAGACAGACTGGATTGGCAAGAGCATTGGAGCCGATGTCGATTTCAAGGTCGATGGTTTCGATGAGAACATTCTAGTTTTCACCACCCGCCCCGATACGCTGTTCGGCGCGACCTATATGGTAATGGCCCCCGAGCATCCGCTTGTAGATAAGATAACAAGTGAAGACAGAAAAGAAGCTGTTCAAAAATATCGCGAAGAAGCAGCACGCAAAAGCGATTTGGACAGGACTGATTTGGCAAAAGAAAAGACCGGTGAACCCATAGGCGCTTATGCGATAAATCCGGTCAACGGCGAAAGGATTCCCATCTGGATAAGTGATTATGTTTTGATCAGCTACGGGACTGGCGCAATTATGGCTGTACCCGCCCACGATGAAAGGGATTTTGAATTCGCTACAAAATTCGAGCTACCGATTGTACCGGTTGTAGAGCCACAGGATAGCGAACAATCCGAATTAGTCAAGCAAGGCAAGTTGTGCTTCGTCGGCGACGGCAGGGCGATTAACAGTGGCCAGTTTGATGACTTGACTACATCGGAATTCAAGGAGCAAATTACAGATTGGCTCGCACAGAAAGGTAAAGGGAGAAAAGCTGTAAACTACAAGCTCCGTGACTGGCTTTTCAGCAGACAGCGGTACTGGGGTGAGCCATTTCCGATTTTGCATACAGAAGATGGCCGCGTCATCGGGCTTTCGGAAGAAGATTTGCCTCTGGAGCTGCCGGTTGTCGAAAACTATCAACCTTCAGGGACAGGTGAATCGCCGTTGGCTAATATTGACGATTGGGTGAATGTAACGCTGTCCGACGGTTCAAAAGTCAAACGTGAAACAAACACAATGCCACAATGGGCCGGCAGCTGCTGGTATTATCTCAGGTATCTCGATCCTGATAATAATCAGCGCGGCTGGGACCCGGAAAAAGAAAAATACTGGATGAGTAATGAAGGGATAGACTTGTACATCGGCGGTGCCGAGCATGCGGTCCTGCACTTGTTGTATGCGCGATTCTGGCATAAACTTCTTTACGACCTGGGCTACGTTAGCTCCAAAGAGCCGTTCAAGAAGCTTGTCAATCAGGGAATGATTTTAGGTGAAGACGGCCAGAAGATGAGCAAGTCCCGCGGCAATGTTGTTAATCCTGATAAGGTTACTGCCGACTATGGTGCCGATTCGATGCGGCTTTACGAAATGTTTATGGGGCCTCTTGAGGCAATCAAGCCCTGGAGTATGCAGGGCGTTGAAGGCGTGCATCGGTTCTTGCAAAGGGCCTGGCGGGTGATAATCGACGAAGATACGGGTGAGCTTGCCGAACAGGTAAAGGAAGCCGAAGCAGATGAAGAGACGTTACGGCTGTTGAACCAGACGATAAAAAAGGTTGGTGATGATATCGAAACGTTCAACTTCAATACGGCTATAAGTGCAATGATGATTTTTATAAATCACTTAAACAAGAAAGAAATCAAGCCTCTGTCCGTAATGAAAAAATTCGTTCTGATTCTCGCTCCGTTCGCTCCTCACATCACTGAAGAACTCTGGGAAAAGCTGGGCCATACCGACAGCCTGGCTTACGAGAGCTGGCCTGAATACGACAAGGAGCTTATCAAAGAAAAGGAAATTGAATTAGCCGTGCAGGTCAACGGCAAAATAAAGGACAGAATTGTTGTCGCTGCCGATACAGACGAAGAGCAAATAAAGCAAAAGGCGCTGACCTGTGAAAAGGTAATCGCTGCCATGGCCGGTAAAGAGCCTAAGAAAATTATCGTTATAAAATCCCGATTAGTAAATATAGTGGTTCAAACTGACTGAGTTTCGCAGAACGCCTAAAAGCCCAGGTGAAACATTGCGATTTGGCGAATCATGCAAATTGAAAAGTATAAGCTTGAGGGACTGAACAACAACGAGAGGAGACCTCTCATAAAAAACGTAGTAATGAATAACGGCAAGGCAGGATTCTGGATTCGATTTGCTTCAATCTGGATCGATTTGTTTATTATTGGGGCAGCAATCAAGCTTGTTGCTGTGGTGTTGAACCGCATTGGTACATACGTTCCCTTAGAATTGACAGTGGGTTTATGTTTCATGGTTTATTCAAGCATTCTTGTTGGTTGGAGAGGCCGTACTATTGGCAAGACACTATGTGGCCTTTGTGTGCGGTCTTCAAGAGACATACCTATAGGGTACTTGAGGGCGTTGTTGCGTGAGACAGTTTGCAAGGCTGTTTCGGCGATATTTCTGTTTTTAGGGTTCACCTGGGTGGTTTTTTCGCGAAAGAAACGCGCCTGGCATGACTACATTGCTCGTACAATGGTTGTACAAGATACGGGGGCTATCAAACGTGCCCGACTGGTTCTGACGTTGGTGCTTGCTATAAATGCTGTATTTTTGGGCTCAAAGGTCTTTACGACCATCTGGCGTTATAACGATGCGATGCGAATGGCTGTTGGACGGAACGTCATAACTACCTATTCGCAGAGGAACCCTTCGTCTTTGATAGAAGTAAGTTCTCTTGAGCAGTCTGACCAGACAACTTTTGCGAAGTGGTTGGATGAAAATAGCAAGGATCCGGTTGACTATGTAGTGGAAGTCGCGCAGAAACATCAGATAACGATTTTTGGTGAAGTGCATCATATGCAGGACGATTTGCAGTTCTTGAACAGGATCATCCCCCACCTTTACCATCGTGCTGGCATAACGTGTATCGCAATGGAAGCATGCGCAAGCGAGGATAATGCCGACTTAGCCAAACTCGTGACAGCTGAGCAGTTTGATCCCGAGCTTGCATTACGAATCGCCAGGAACCAAGGTTGGAAGGCCTGGGGGGGTAAAGAATACTGGGATGTATTCGAAACGGTATGGCGATTAAACAAGAGTCTACCCAAAAGCAAGATGAAGATGAGAGTAGTTGGGATCGACTCTAATTGGGATGGTCCCTCTTTCGGACTAACCACCACCGGGGATGACCGTGTTGGTGGCCCATGGTGGGAAAAGCTACGATTATTTAGGTTGTTAAATGACCTTCCACTGCTTCTCAAGCGGGACGAAATAATGGCCAGAAATGTCGAAAAAGAAATCATCGAAAAGGGAGAACGTGGAATTGTGTGGGTAGGTCTTAATCATGATTATATCAATTATCGACAGGCGCGTATAATCAATGGGAAGGTCATAAGTGAGTGGAGCCGGATGGGATTTATGCTTCATCACAAGTACGGCGATCAGGTGTTTCATATACGATTACACACTTCTTATAACAGCCCAATGATTGCCAAATTGATAGAGAAAATAGCTACAGAAAGAGAAAATGTCCCTGTTGGGTTTGATGTGGTTGGCTCACCTTTTGCACTTTTGCGAAACAGCGATTCAGGTTATTTCCGTTTTCGTCCTGGCGTATGCTTCTCTGATGTGGCAAGCGGCTATGTATTTCTGAAACCAGAGAACAAACTAAAACGATGTGAGTGGCTGAGCGGATATATTTCAAGAGAGATGTTTGTGAAGAATAAGCCATTCTACGAGGCTAAATGTGGTCGTAAGCTGAGGAATGCCAAAGAGGCTAACAAATTTATTGCCTCCAAATATGGTCTACACTTGGCAAATTGAAGAATCACAACGGATGGTCAGTCGCGAAAAAACCTGTTATCTGCCACTTGAAAAGGATACTTGTGGCTTAAAATCGGTCGGTTTGGGATAGTTATTTCGGATTGTTTTTTCATGTATTTGGAAATCGAAGCAAAGCTGAAGGTTGACTCGTTGCCGGAAATAGAGCTGGCGGTGCAGGTAAATGGAAAGATAAAGGACAGAATTATTGTCTCCGCCGATGCGGACGAGGAGCAAATAAAGCAAAAGGCTCTGACCTGTGAAAAGGTAATCGCTGCTATGGCCGGTAAAGAGGCCAAAAAGATTATCGTTATCAAATCACGATTAGTGAATATAGTCATCTAAATGGGAAATTCTGGCTTGCATAAATCAGAAGGACATTATGTGGGAAAGATTATAGCGTACTTACTTGTCGTGACCGTGATAGGATTATTAGTCGGTGGATTCACGTATGATGATGAGTCACGGCCAAGAAACAGTTCGTCTAACGCAGGTGAAGTTCTTCTACGGGATGCTTTGAATGTTCATACAGACGAGCTTAAAATCCAATTCATCGGTAATGCTGCTTTTCACATCACCGATGGTGAATCGACGTTACTTACAGATTTCCCCTACAAATCCGGTGCCTATGGATACATGCAGTATAGGATGGAAGATGTCAAACCAATCAAAGATGGTCTCTGCCTGATTACACATCCTCATCTCGACCATTGGGACCAGGAGTTGTTTGAAGAGACGGACCATGCGATCATCGCACCACCAGATATTTTGGAGAACATCAAGAGCGACAAAAAAATACCTTTTGATGATGTCATGACCTACAAAGATATGGTTATTGAGGCTTTTAAAACACGACATGACGGTCGTCCTCGGAATTTCAAGCATTATTCATATCTGGTTACGTGGCACGGCTTACGTCTTTACATTCCCGGTGACACTGTTGTCGATCATGCCCTCACTATGAAGGATATTGACATCATGTTTATTCCTGTATGGTTTACTAACAAAATTAGAAGTCAAGACCTTGCCATTGATGCGAAAACACGTGTCGTATTCCATCAAAAACAAGGCCAGGAAATCCCACCATCACAGGATTATGTAGTTTTGAAACAGGGTGAAACTTTAACTGTTAAGTTTAAGCAAAAGGTGTGTCCTGATAAGACTACTTCGGCTGATATCGTTCGTACCGCCGCAGCAGAGGGCAAGCTTGCTTATAAACTAACTACACTGGAGGAACTTAAGGCCATTGCAGGGCAGCCGACCAAGGAATGGACAGAAGATGATGGTGAAGTCATATGGATGGAGTATCCAAGTATCAGAGCCGTTTTTTTGGGCAAGAGTGGGAACTCATTCACACTTCGGTGGCTCTCAATAAAGGGCAAAGGTATTGACATTGGAGGAATACTGCAGGGAGAACGGCAGGTTATAATAAAAAATATACAGGATTTTAGAAGAATAGAACTTAGAAATGTAGACTTAAGAAACCTAAATTTAACAAACGAGGGTGATTACCTAAAAAAGAAAGAGTTTGATTCATTAACAAAGTGGCCTGACTCTGAAAAACTACCAACTGGATTTGATCCCAAGAAAATGCTGGAAGAAGGTAAGAATCCCGGTTTGGGCATCCGCGCACTTCATGAGCAGGGGATCAATGGTGAAGGTGTAGGTATCGCTATTCTTGATCAGAAACTATTGCAAAACCATGTGGAGTATGCAGGCCGAATTTTACGGTATAAGGAAATAGATTTGCCTCATAATCAGCCTCTACCAATGCACGGACCACCTATAGTCAGTATTGCTGTTGGTAAGAACTGTGGAGTAGCACCGGGAGCTTTTATATTTTATTATGCAGCAATAACAACTCTCGAACATAAAATCCAAGCTGATTGCATCAATGAAATAATTAAGTACAATGAAACTAATCCCCAGACAGGACGAATTCGAGTAATAAGCATATCTGCTTCACCTGAAGAAGCTTCGGATAATGACGCCTTTCTAAAAGCTCGCAAAAAAGCGTTGGATAAGGGAATCATTGTAGTGACATGCTCTGATAAGTTTCTTGATTATGGCAGATTAAACTTGATCGAAGGTAGGGATCCAGATAAGCCGGAAAACTATAGAGTTAGTGGATATGGTGGACCTGGGTGCAAACTAAATATTCCTACGGGAAATAAAACAATAGCAACTCATCAGGGCACTAATGTATATGAATATGAAAGAGGCGGTGGACATAGTTGGGCTGCACCTTATATCGCTGGATTAGCGGCCTTGGCATTTCAGGTCAATCCAGATGTGCAGCCGGAGACTATAGTGGAACAATTGGTGAAAACCGCTACGCACACTAAGGCCGGCCCTGTTGTTAATCCTCCAGGTTTCATTGAAGACGTCCGTAAACTCAAATGAGATAATCGATGGAAGGTTAAAAATAGAATAGATGTGTACTGAAATCGAAGCAAAGCTGAAGGTCGATTCGCTGGAGGAAATAGAGCATAAGCTGACCGGCCTCGGCGCTGAGTTCCAAGCAGAACAGATACAGATTGATTGCTTTTTTGACGATGCAAACACAACACTGACCAAAAGCGACAGATGTCTTCGATTACGTAAGCAGATGGTTGGAAAGAACGGGAGCTTTTTTTTAACTTACAAAGGCGCCAAAGAAAAAAGTAACCTCAAAAAGAAACAGGAGATAGA
>JBGVTO010000275.1:0-2751 GCA_041862635.1 Phycisphaerae bacterium
ATGAGCGGGGCGACGGCCAGGATCGCGCCGGTCGGATAGCAACCGGGGTTTGCCACAAGCGTCGCGCCCGCGATCTCGTCGCGGTGAAGCTCGGGCAGCCCGTAGACGGCCGACTCGACCAGGTCCGGGTGCGTGTGCTTCGTTTGGTACGTCCGTTCGTAGACGGCGATATCCTTGAGCCGGTAGTCGGCGCTGAAATCAATCACCTTCAGTCCCGCCTCGAGCAGTTTCGGCACAAAGCCCATCGAGACCTTGTGCGGCAGACAGCAAAGGGCGACATCAGCCAAGTCCGACAGCTTGTCTAAATCCAATGGCTCAATTTGCAGCTCGCACCGGCCTTTGAACTGCGGAAAAACCTCCTGCACCGCCCCACACTCTTCCGGCAGAGCGGTCAAATAAGTAAGCTCAGCCTCGCTATGCTGCAGGAGAATCCGTATCGATTCGGCACCGGTGTATCCGCTTGCTCCGATTATTGCCACTTTTATCATTATGTATTCCTTTCCCTTCTCAAGTATTGGCTAAGAATATCAATTTCGCTTTTAGCGGTCAAGTTTCCTCCTGACCAAAACGGTCGCACAAGCGCTAATAACTAACACAGTACCGAAAAAGCAAGACAGAGTCAAAGGTTCGTTAAATATTGCCGTACCGGCTATGTAACACAGCACAGGGTCAAGCAAAAGCAATAATGAACCGATCTTGACCGGCACATATTTAAATCCCTCCGTCATCAATAATTGCCCGGCTGTAACGCCGGCGCCGATACCAAGCAGTATGAAGACTCCCTTTAAGCCAATTCCGCCTCCGGTCGTGAAGGCCGGTACTATAACCAGCCACATCCCGACTGCACACTGCGAAAAATAAATTGCAAGTGAATCATCGGTATCGTGGAGTTTACGTATCAACGTTATAGCTATTCCGGCGATTACCGCTCCGAGGACCGCCAAAAGCTCATATTTCCCAAAGACCAACAATGAAGAACTCTGTTGCTTGTCATAAGCGATAAAGTAAATACCCAGCATAGCCCCTATAATTGCCACGAAATCTAACGGCCGAAGCCGTTCCTTCAGGAAAATCGCACTTGTAATGCTTGCAAAGATAGGGTATGAGCTTACCAGCACCATTCCCTTTCCCAGTCCCAGTTTAGTAATAGATATAAGAGCGATAGAAACTCCGATACCACCGGTTAGGCCCCGTAAAAACAGCAGCTTCTTGTTATTAAAGACGAGCTTAACTCGTCCGGACATGGCAGCGGCAGTGGCGACCAGACCCAGGCCTAAGACGAACCGAAAGAACGCCAGCCTGTATGCGCCGATATATGAGCCGGACTTAACCAGACAGCCGGTCATACAAAAAAAACCACAAGCTAAAATTATCAGAGTAGCTCCTTTGGTTTTATGTTCCAACCTTGGCATCACAATATGCTCCACAAAAAAAAGCCACCGGAACTTCCAGTGGCTCTTTGATAAATCCAGAATAATTTTAAAACTACCGCTTCGAGAACTGGAATCTTTTCCTTGCACCGCTTTGTCCGGGCTTTTTCCTTTCGACCATTCTTGGGTCGCGGGTAAGATGTCCGCCGTCCCGCAGTGCCTGGACATAGTTTTCATCATACTTTTTCAATGCCCTGGCAATTCCCAACAGGGAGGCACCTGCTTGTCCGGTAGTACCGCCGCCCTTGACATTGATAAAGACATCAAAAGATTTTTCCGCATCGACTGCAGCCAGAGGCGCCAGCACTGCCTTTCTGTCCTGCTCCCGAACAAAGTACTCTTTAAGCTCTTTTTTGTTGACAATCAATTTACCGTCGCCGGGTTTGATTCGTACACGGGCGACGGAGCTTTTTCTTCTGCCGGTACCCCACCAGTAACCACCCTTTGGCTCACTGGCCGGGCTCGATACCTGCTTGGTCTGAGTACTTGCTTTGATATTAAGCTGATCAGTTTTGGTCTCTGCCATAATAACTCGTTCCTCGTAAAAATCTTAATATCGAATCCTTCGACCTTGCTCAGGACAAGTATCGAAATCCTAAACAATTTCAAAATTCAAATTCCCTAATGACCAAAACGTTTTGGATTTTTTTTAACTGAATTTACTTAGGATTTAGGATTTCGTGCTTTCTCAGTTTCGTACTTTGAATTTCGCAAATTGCCCATCAAAACAGTTCTATTTTTTCGGGTTTTTGGGCCTGGTTCTCGTGTTCCGGGCCTCTATATACCTTCAACTTTTTCAGCATTTTTCTGCCGAGCTTGTTCTTCGGCAGCATCCGCCTTATGGCCAATTCAACAACCTTTTCAGGTTTTTTCGCCATCATATCGGCAAAGCTGACGAATTTATGCCCGCCGGGGAAATGCGTATAATAGTCGTATTCCTTCGTCTGAGCCTTTTTACCGGTAAGCTGTACTTTCTCGGCGTTCACCACGATCACATAATCGCCTGTATCGACGTGCGGGGTATATGTGGGCTTGGTCTTGCCCATAAGTATAGGCGCGATTTTGGACGCCATTCGGCCCAGAACAGCCCCGTCGGCATCCACGAGGAGCCATTTCTGCTCGACCTGCTCTTTTTTTGCCATAAAGCTTTTCATAGAAACACTCTCATTCGCTACACAAAAAGCGGTATTTTACCGAATTCAGCCAAACTGTCAAACTATTTTTGCGGTGAAAATTCAATAATTTGGACTTCATCCGGGAACAGAGGACCGAAGACAGAAGACTGAGGATGGATGACGGACGACAGAAAACAGAAGACAGA
>JBGVTO010000276.1:0-10299 GCA_041862635.1 Phycisphaerae bacterium
AGAGGCAAGCAATTCCAGTTTGTTTTTGGCCGGTCTTGATACAACATTTAATCCGGATGGTAAGGCCAATGCCAATCCGGAACCAATTGAAGTTAACGGCAAAAGCTACACAACATTTTGCGCCGAACCGTCGCAAGGCAAACTCTGGAGCTATGCGGAAGTAATTGATTATCTGCTTTGCGAATATTTGACTGCCGGTCAATTACAAACGCCGGGTATAGGTCAACTGAGGGTACTGACAGAGAACCAGGTAGTTCGCGACCTCGATGTCACGGGATTGAATCTGATAGAAGCCCTGCATCGATGCTGCGAAAGGATCGGCTTGAGGTTCAAGTTTGTCCCTCGGCTTGTGCCAACTGGTCCTAGCCAGGCAATTGTGTTTTATAAAGCCGGCACAGGCAGAACCGTTGAGCTGAATTGCCAGCAAGCTGGAGAACAGTTCAGCATATCAAAGACAAATATCGCGAGCTTGCACAGTAGGAAGAGCTTTTGGCCAATAACACACAAATATATTGGTCAAGGCGACTTCAAAGTTGTAGAAGCGACCTTTGAGTTAGTGAAGTCATGGGATGGTAGCCTTGAGGACATCATCTATGATAAATTCTCGCCTTCGACCAATCCTGATTTCTATCAGGTAAAAGATGTATATCGCAAATGGTGTCTCAACGAGGCAGGTGACTACAGTGGCGCTCCTTACAATCAAGGTGATGCGTTTGACTTTTCCAAAATTTTTGGCAGCAATGATTTCGTCCGTCGCCGCAGGCGCTTTTGGCCTACGTTGACCACCGACAAACAGGGAAAGTCATTAGGTTATTTCCTGCAGGTATCGTTCGATGATGGCTTGCATTGGTGGCAGTACCTTCATGCTTTTAATATCCTGCTCGGTGAGTGCGGACTGTGGCTCAGCAGTGACTGCCTTGACGTTGATACCTGGGTGGCGGCGTTGAAAGGAGTGCTGAAATTCAGGATAACAGCCTCGATAGTCAGTGATGAGAGATTAACTTGTATAGTTTCCGATGGGCCCATCAATTCAACAGTTCCTGTGGTTGAGCATATTATTACGCTGCCACGCCAGTTTAAGTATCGCAAGGTTTCCAGCCAGAGTATCTTTGCAAATTCATCCGATGATTCGCTCGGCTGTCCTAACAAGGCCGATGATACTGGTCCCCTTTATGAGTTTGTCCGGCACAAAGCAGCAGTTTCATCTGAGACCATCGAGACCATCGATATACAAACGCCACTTTTAGCATTTGATTTCAGGGTCGGTGACAGAGTAAGCACAAGTCCCGAAAGCAGGGACCTATTGGCTTGCAGGAGCGATAACCGAAGCAGAAGCTGGATAGAGCGAGTGCAGATGGATTTTGAAAAGCAGTGTACCAATTTGAAAATCGTTCGACAAAGGAGCTGATAATTATGGCCGGAGCAACAAATATTGTAGATGGTCAGCAAATGCTGGAAAGACTTGCCCGTAAAGGCTCCGAGCAGACCAAGGAAGTATCAGTTGTTACTTCGCCCGGGGCCAGAACGGCAGCATGGGCCGTCAAGGTAAAAAGTAATTCTTCATACAATATCTATAACGTCGTCGCAGTAGTAATAGGCGATGCCGGCTCGATACCGGTTGAAATAGGTGGACAAACCCAGGCGGTCAATCTGGCTGAATCGTTCCAGCAACAGGGAACCCTGTCGGCGGGGACTTATGTGGTAATGTTCAGAGTCGGCGACAAAAACGTATTCCACGTTAAACCGTAAATCAATGCTGGATGCTCATCGATAAACGAGGTACTTGATGGCTGAGGGAAATTCCAAATCGTGGCAGTTTAATCGGCAGATAAATGTTTCTGTGCTGGTTCAGCTGCTCCTTTTGGCTTCTTTGATTGTAGGCAGTTGGGTCAATTTGCAAAGACAGCTTGATATATTACAACGTGACGTGAATATGCTATTACAATGTCAGAAGAATTTTGAGCAAAAGCTCGAATCTCTCTGGAGCAAAAGCATTTCATACGAATATCGCCTGCGAGCGATTGAGAAACATATTTCCAAAGCCAACATCGCAGAGGAATGTTCAAGGCACCGACTGATAAGACAAAACTAATATCTATTATCGCTATCGGTAAATCAGATATTAGGGAAACAGTAGAATGCTGAAAATCCAAGATATAAAATTATCCTTGTTAAAGCCCTGGGCAGATGGGCCAGGATGGGTAATGAGATACGATTCTGGGATTTACCCGAAAAACTCGCTGATATACTGGTCAAGCGAATGATTAATTGTTTGGACTGTGGTTTTTGTATGATAGAATGCTTCCCATGCCGACAATTTGACAGAGCAACCAAGTCGCTACGGATCGAAGGCTGCATTCAGTGTGGCAAGTGTATTCGGTTAAAGTTTTGCATGGGTTGGCGCCATCGGTTTTGGCGTCGTGTCATCGTAGAAAGCTCGTAGCATGACAAGTAAGAACCATAGTTGCGACGGCTATTTGTTTGATTGTGGAATCAGCGCGGAACCTGTACTTATTAGTACCTGTTTGCTTGGGATTTCCTGTCGTTGGCACGGACGCAAACCAAAGAAACGTGAGAAACTAATCGAGCGACTGAAGAAAAAATATGTTCTTATACCGGTTTGTCCAGAGCAGCTTGGCGGTATGCCAACACCGAGAACCGGCAAAAAACTCGAAGGCAGTGGAGCAGAAGTTCTTGACGGACGATTGCGAATAATCGCACCTGAAACAGGACGGGACGTAACCAAGTTTCATATCAACGGCGCAAAGTACACACTGGAGATTGCAAAAATTGTAGGTGCCCGACGAGCCTACTTGAAGGGGGGAAGTCCTTCCTGTGACAGTAAAGGAGTAACCGGTGAGATACTCAAACGCGGAGGTATAAAGGTTATTCGCGTTCCATAAGAGTGATTTGTTCTTTCGATAAAGTAGAAGGAACATTTTACCTTGGTGTTGGTAATCCATAATGGTAGTTTAATAGAACTACGTTGTATAATTTTACCATACAATGCAGTTACATTTTTTAGGTTCGCAGAGATCCTTAAAAAAATTCCAAATCTCGGGTGTTTCTCTGCAAAGGCTGATAGAAACATCCCTGTCGAAGCTACGAATGGTATCAATTAAGAAATTATAAAATTCGACACGTTGTTTCGGTTTATAACGAAGCTTACCATCTGAAGCTCCTTTGACAAATTTATAATCCCATAGCCTTCGAGCACGGTTGCCATACGTGTCTGCGGCAAGGCAAAAGTGGCCGGGCAAAAGTCTTAACATGCCGAGTGTTATGTTTTCAGGCTTAATGACAGTTAATGTTCTCCGGATTAAATCGGTATATCCACTTTGCCAGTTCGCACAGAGAATACCCGGGTCGATACGAATCCGGATTCTATAGCCATGCTCCTGACATTGTTTTGCTGCATTAATACGTTCATCAAGGTCGGCCGTGCCTAACTCATACTGACTTATTATTTGCTGAGGGCTGAGACTCCAGGAGACGACAGTGTGGCTGTTTGGCTCGACTTTTAATAGGTTATCGACATTGCTGCTTTTAGTCAGTAGCATCAGAAAGGTATTGGAAAACTCAGAGAAAAACGGAACCAATAATTTTGTCAGGCCGGTGATGTGGTCAAGTGCGAGACTGTCGAGCATCTCGCCCATATTAAAGCTGGTCTTACCATAGGAATTGGTCAAGGTCTTTCGAATCTGCCTGAACATTGTGTCGTAATTAATATTGATTTTAATGAAAGGAGCGTATTGACGATAAACAAATGCCAGATAGCAATATGTGCAGTAGTAGGGACAGCCGTTCGAAACAGGAACTAATTTGTAGTAAGGACAGCAACGGACGTTAAAGCCAAGCCGGCCATCGAAGCATCCTACAAAAGACGAGGTTGCACCAATCATCAAAGTCCTCTTTCCGGCCAGTAGAGCCTGAGCCGGTTGTATATATGGTGAAGGAGGCATCCTCTGGTGTTTTATTAGCTGAACCTTGGCTGACGGAAACAATTCCAGGATTCGCTGCGCCTCAGGGTCATCTGCAACTTTCTGCCACAAAAATATAGTCTTAGGTCTGAATTTTTTCGCTGTGTCCATAGCCACACCGACACTCAAAATTTTGCGGTCCCGCACAGTGATATTATAGCTCAAAGTACAAGGTATATCCAAAATTAAGGAGAGAAATGATGAAAAAGACAGAAAAATACAAAGGAACAAAAACACAAAAGGGTACAGGACTTTTCACTTATACGCTTATATGCCTTTTATTGTCTGGCTGCGATAGTCTTCGTTTTGCTCCGTCTGAGGAACAAAAGCAGAACGCTTGGCTGCACAACCGCACAGCAATAATGGCAGTCGAAACTGCAAAGGTGGAAGATGCCTCAGAACAATTGCGGGCATTGACGCAGCTAAGCGAAGTGCAGAGCCGAGCGTTTAGTTCCCATTATGGTCTTCCGAAAGAATTTCCGCAGGCCGAAACCGCTGAAGATGTCCTTACCGAATCGAACTGGCAGCTTGCCCGTACTGCTATGCAGCAAGGAGCCGAACGGCCCGATGCCTGGGAAGTTGCCGACTCTATGCTGGAGCTGGGTATCGGGATTTGTGCGTTGCTTGGTGGAGTTTATGGTACAAGAGCTGTTGGATTCTTAAGAAAAGCCAGGACAAAATCGAAAGCCCTGCAGGAAATTATTGCCGGCAACGAACTTTATAAAAAGCACAACGAGTCTTCTGCTTCTGCCTTCAAACAAGCCCACAAGAACCAATCACCCCAAACCCGCCAAATCGTAACGGAGCTCAAAACCAATGCGTCATGACTTATCGAGTGGTTTTAGAGATTCTTCCCCTTCGGCTAATTCAGGGCTAAAAGTTAGAATTCTTTATGAACACTCTGAACAGGGAAGTTCGATCGTGGATAAGAAACGAAGGACTTCCGAGCCGGTGCGGATAAGTGAGGTTTTGCCTGTTGTAATGCGGGATATCGAAAAACGTATGCAGGAGCACAAACGATGAGAACAGATTCCTTGACGCTGGCGAGTGATTCTGATATTCTGCGCTTGTAATAAGAATCGAATCTTTCAAAGAGACAGCCTTATGAATTTCAAGATATCTCTGGCTCAGTGGTCTTTTCACAGAAGGCTTTTCGGCCAGCAGGAGCCGAAACTGGACAATCTCGACTTTGCAAAAGAGGCCTACAGTGTTGGCATCAATGCGGTTGAGTACGTTAACATTTTCTTCAAGGACAAGGCCAACAATACCAGGTACCTGTCTGAGATGAAAAAACGCGCAGAGGACCTCGGCGTCAAATCGCTGCTGATTATGTGTGACGATGAAGGCGGCCTCGGCGAGCCGGACCGACGCAGCCGAACACAGGCCGTCCGCAATCATCATAAATGGGTCAGAGCCGCTAGATACTTAGGCTGCCACTCAATCCGCGTCAACGCCTACTCGAAAGGCTCATACGATGAACAACTTAAATTGGCCGCCGATGGTTTGCGACGCCTCAGCGAGTATGCCGCTGAACACGAACTCAACGTCCTTGTCGAGAACCACGGCGGATTATCGTCTAACGGGCAATGGCTCACCGACGTCATCAAAAAAGTTGACCTGCCCAATTGCGGAACGCTGCCCGACTTCGGCAATTTTCCACCTAATATCGACAGCTACGACGCTGTCAACAAGTTAATGCCCTATGCTAAAGCGGTCAGTGCCAAGAGCTATGACTTTGACGACACCGGCGATGAGACAAAGATTGACTACTACCGTATGATGAAGATTGTCCTTGATGCCGGTTATCACGGCTATGTCGGCATCGAGTATGAAGGCACAAGGCTCAGCGAAAATGATGGTGTATCAGCCACTAAACGGCTGCTGGAAAAAACTAAACAGCAGTATATCAGCGATTCAAACGAGCATCGAGTATGATTGTCGGCATACTAACAGCTCATTTATCTATGCAGGGCGTCGCTTCGCTCAAAGGGAAAAGAAGCATCGTCAAGAGCGTAATTGGCCGACTCAAAAGCAGATTCAATATCTCAATTGCCGAAGTTGACCATCAGGACAGCAAGACCAGTGCTGTCATCGGTATATCAATAGTCAGCAACGACACCCACTTCATAGACCAGCAGTTTGACGCCATAATAAATTTTATGCGCAACGATGGCCGATTCTACCTCGGACAAATCCAGCGGGAAACTTTCTCGTAATCCGAGTATCAAGCATAGATTCAAAGAATCTTATCTACAATAAACCTTGCGCCGAGAAATATATCCACCGCCATAGCCGCATAAAGGACGACCTGTCGCAACTGCCGCATTCGCAATCTCGCACGTATCATAAAGAAAATAATCGCAGCCACAATTGCGCCAAGCACATACATTTTCCCGGCTTCGGTAAAGAGTTTTGCGTATCCTGCCCCCATTCCTAAAAATGTCTGAAAATATTTTGTTGCCAGCAGTAATGTAACAATAGCAAGAGCGCACATAATCGCCACGGCAGCCAGGACCCATCCGCGGTCGGCAAAACCAGCCGAGGCGAGTCCCTGCATACCTTCGCCAATTAGCACCGAACAGCACAACATAGGTATGGTAAACCAGATAATCGGGCTGACCTCAAAGAAAGATTCGCAAAAGGCCAAAGTCGTCCCGATAGCAAAAATTACTATTACGCCAAACCGTCGAGCAACCAGCAGCATAGAAAAACCCACAATCAACGCCGCCACCGGAATGTGATAAAATCCGATTAGAGTTGTGTTTTGCTGAGCAGGGATAAGCGGAGCCAACAAGCCGATCAAATCAGCAGGATGCAATCTGGCCTGTGTTGAAGCCGGGAACAACCGGTAGTGAGCGGATACAAGAAAGAAAAGCACTATTGCCAGAAACGGAAAAACCGCAAGTGGAATCCTTAACCATCGCCATTTGGTTTTGGGACCAAACGCAGCAGGGCAAAACAGCCATGGTATAGCTGCCACTAAAAGACCCGCCGTAGGGTGAAATTTTACTAATCCAAGTGTAAATGGTCCAAAGCCGTAAATAGCTCCCGCAAAAAACGATTCACCAAATCCAGCCACCCACCGCCTGCTGAGTACGTAACAACCCAGAGAAGCCAGAGGAGCATTCACAATCAAAAGGTATTGCCATCTGTCGAAGTATTTGAAATACGGCTGATACAGATACCCGGCAAAGGCAGCATACATCATCGCTGCTATGGCAAACTTGGTATATTTCGCATTTCGCATTTTCTGCTTTGTGACGCTTGACTCATGAACCGAGTCACGGACGACGAGCGACGACTTATTTCAGGACCACTTTGCCGGTGCCGGTAGTGATTCTGCCTATCTTATAGACCCGCTCGCCGAACCTTATCAATTTTTTAGCTATTGAATTAGCGAAGTCTTCAGCCACTATCAGCACAAACCCTATCCCCATATTAAAGACTTTGAACATTTCCTCTTCTTCGACCGGTCCTGTCTTCTGCAAAAACGTAAATATCTTATGTTTCGGCCAGCTCGATTTTTTTATAGTCGCATTGCAGTCTTTTGGCAGCACTCGCGGAATATTTCCCACCAGACCGCCACCGGTAATATGTGCCATTCCGTGCACGACTCGTTTGACCTTATATTGCAACAGCAATTTTATTATCGAGCGAACATAAATTCGCGTCGGCTCCAGCAGCACAGCACCCAGCACTGCACCATCGAGCTCACCCAGGATATCGGCCATTTTGAGCTTCGCTTTTTTGAAACAGATATTGCGAACCAGCGTATAGCCGTTACTGTGCAGTCCGTTTGAAGCAAGACCCAGAATCACATCACCTTTTCTTATTTGTTCGCCTGTAATTATTTTCTTCCGCTCGACAATCCCAACGGCAAACCCGGCCATATCGAAATCGCCCGCCGAATAGGTATCCGGCATTTCAGCGGTCTCCCCACCGATTAGGGCGCAGTTGGCTTCTCGGCAGCCGGCCGCAATACTTTTTACAAGCTCGGCTACTATTTTCGGTTCCAGCTTGTGAACCGCCAGATAATCGAGAAAAAACAAAGGCTCGGCGCCCTGCACGAGCATATCATTAACGTTCATCGCAACCAGGTCGATGCCTACGGTATCGAACTTCTTTATTTTGCCGGCTAACTGGACCTTGCTGCCCACGCCATCTGTGCAGGCCACAAGGACAGGATTCTTGTAATTTCTTTTGAACAGTCTTTCGTCATAGTCGAGCCGAAACATCCCTGCAAAGGCATTATGCAATTGAATAACCCGCGGCCCGAATGTGCTGGCAACCGCCGATTGGATTTGCCGAACCATCTCTTCCCCGGCATCGATACTAACGCCGGATTGCTCATAAGTTATGTACTTGCTCATCTGTTGAAAAATCCAAAATCAAACTCAAAGATTGTTATCACCAACCTACAGCAAAAACACTATGTTTTTATGGCCGATATTGTCAACGCCAGGAAGCAGGCCTCTCAATTGTCGTTCTTCCTAGTTTCATTTTATCAGAAAATTAGCAACGATTCAGCATTTTCTCTCGCATAGTAATTGCAAAATCTGCAGCTTTTTCCAAAGAATTGTTGTAACGGCGCAGTGGAAACATCACTCCGATTTCTTTGTCGGGTGCAACTTTGTGAACAGCCTCAATTGCAGGAATTAGGTCGGTATCACCAGAAATGATTACCGCCCGGTCATAAAGGTCATTTATCCCATCACAGACAACATGCAGTGCGATATTGACATCTGTTTGTTTTTCTTCACGCGTCTTGTAGTATTTGCCGCAAACATGACATCTTACTTTCTTTTGCATAAAACGACCAAATACGGTGTCAACTCCTACCGAGCGAAGGGCTTTTATGTATTGTTTATGGCGGGCTACAGCATCGGGTTTCCAATCTACAAAGGTAGTAAAATAGAAAATCCCTGCAATTTTATCTCCTGCCTTTACTACGCCTTCAGCTACTTTTCGATAATCAAGCCATTTATACTTTTGAAATCGCCTTGTATTTAACGAGTAATATACGTTGAATCCATCTATGTAAAAACAATATCGGCTCATTTGGATTAATCCGGAGTGCGCAAAAGAAAAGCCCGGACATGTTTCCGTGTCCGGGGGCCTGATGGTTCTCCCATCAGGGATGTAATTATATTATCGTCTGCAATACTCATTTTGTCAAGTTCGATTTCCATAAAATCCAAAAAAAATGCGCATTCTTTCCTAAATCCCCTTCTCGGCAGTATTAACACACACATCAGACTGTTCGTAGCTAATATATTTTCCCATCTTATGTGGCTTGTGGTTTCGTTTAAATCCGAAACTCGAATATCTACTGTTCTTTTTCGAACATACGCATCTGGTAGCATTCCATAGAGAACTTGTTGACTGCGATATCTACCGGTATTTTATATTTCCCGCTCCAGCACGCGGTACAGTAGTGGTCTTCCGGTAATGTTGCGCACTGAAGCATCCCTCCCAGCGACATATAACCGACGCTGTCAACTTCAAGGAATTTTTTGATTTGTTCCAAATCGCGATTATTTGCCAGCAACTCTTCTTTGGTTGGAAAATCAATGCCGTAAAAACAGGGAAACCTGATTGGCGGACAGCTCACTCGCATGTGAATTTGTTCAGCGCCGGCCTGGCGCAATGTTCTGATCTTGCCTCTTGTGGTTGTGCCGCGAACGATTGAGTCATCAACTATCACAATGCGCTTTCCGCCCACTACTTCTTTTACTACAGCTAATTTGAGTTTTACCTCTAATTCTCTTAATTTCTGCTCCGGCGAAATAAATGTTCTGCCTATGTAATGACTCCTGACCAATCCCATATCGAAAGGTATTTTGCTCTGCTCTGCATATCCTATCGCCGCCGATGTCCCCGAGTCCGGCACGGGTATTACCACGTCCGCATCGACAGGGTGTTCTATCGCTAATTGTCTTCCGAGATTCTTTCTGAACTCGTGCACATTCTCACCGAAAAAGGTGCTGTTTTGTTTGGCGAAGTAGATGTGCTCAAAGATACAGTGAGCCGGAGTAACAGTGCCCGGCGTAACGAAAAATCTGCTGTGCAGACCGTTTTTATCCAATCGAACGATTTCGCCGGGCTCAACTTCACGAATGAACTCTGCGTTGATGGCATCAAAGGCACACGTCTCACTGGCAACTACGTAAGCGCCTTTTTCGGTTTGGCCTATGCATAAAGGCCTGATGCCATAAGGGTCACGGGCCGCTTCAATGCGGTCGGTAAACAAAAACAGCAGACTATATGCCCCCTGAAGATGGTTCAGTACATGTGCCAATGGGTCAGGATTGCTCACGTG
>JBGVTO010000277.1:0-4089 GCA_041862635.1 Phycisphaerae bacterium
TCAAAATTGTCGCCGAAATACACGGTGTGCAGTTTCGCACCGAAACCTGCCGTCCAGCTAAGATCTGCGTCCAGTTCTACAGATTCGGCAGTATCAGCCGGGTCTGGAAAGTAAGCGGTTTTGGGGGGAATACTAAAGCTCCAGGTATCTCCTTTCCACGGACCATTCGGATCGGCATCGTTGACCTCATCGATTCGCCAGTAGTAAGTCGTGCCCGGAACAAGGCCATCCGGATAAGGAAATCCAGGAAAGCCTGCTACAATAAATGTTGTGGATTGGTTGCCCTGGAACGTCTCGCTCTCGTGCGTACTGTTGTTCACACCGTCGAAACTTTCGCCGATGTACACATCGTGTGAAACGGCAAAATCTCCAGCTCGCCAGCTCAGGTTCACCCATGTATCCAAGTGTAGGGCACCATCTTTCGGGACCGGGCCCAAGGCATACGGATATCCTTCCCCGCCTTCCATAGCAGCCTGAATCTCGTCCTGCGTCAACGCGAAGTCGTAGATGCGGACGTCGTCGATGATGCCGGTGAAACCGGGAAACTCACCCGGATCGGCTCTTCCATCAAACCCAATCCATAATGGAAATTCCGCCTCAGGAAAGGAGTCCACGTTCATCTGGCCCTGCGCACCAGGCTCTCCGTCAATGTAGTATTGGAGCGTCTCATCCCCGTTAAATATTATTGTGACGGCAACGTGGTGCCATTGACCATCATTCACTGCGATTGTCCCGCCGAAAAAGCCAACCCATCCAGTATCAAAGGCCAGCGTGCCATTAGCAACGAAGAAAGTCTTTGGGCCCTGATCGTCCTCGCCTTGCGTCTCAGCTACAATTACTCCACCTTCATCTGTTTTGATCCACGCACACCAGGTGAAATCAGCGTTGAAGTCGAAGGCGCTTGGGTCAGGAACCTCTACACGAGAATCCCCGTCAAACTCCAGCGCACCGCCGAAGTATCCAGCCACCCACTGCGGGTTGCCTTCAAAGGTGCCATCGTGGTTATTGCCGGATGTGTCATGCGCCACGCTACCAGAACCCTCATCGAACTTCCAGTGGGCCACCAGTTCAGCTGAAACGCTGCCCGCTATGCTAAGTACCAAAACAAAAGAAATTAAATAAATCAATTTCCTACGCATAATAATCCTCCTTCGAAAACTAAATACAGGCTGTTAATTGAAATGCAAAAATGCCCACTTGCAAAGCACGAAGCTGTTAAAATTCTGTGCCTTGTATAATAGCTCCTCCTATATCGAAAAAGATTCCACAATTCAGCAAGCCCGACAACCGGAATCCACAGATAACCTTTCATCCAACCCTTTGGCGGAGTTTACCCTGAGCGCAGCCGAATGGGCTCAGGGCAACGGCTTACTCAGGGCGGGTTTTTTGCTCAGGGTGGGCTCCATGCCGGTTCAAGCCTAAACAATCTTATTTATACCAAATTAGCCGCTTTCCCGTCAAGGATAATCTCTCGAATTATGCACCACATCTCAACACGCTCAAATAAAATCGGCAATTCATTCTTCGCTCCCGCTGCTTCGTTTGGCGAAGCAAACGGCGGCAGCTACGAAGAAAGATTCGAAAATCATCAATCACAAATAACTGCCTTGCATCTTAGTCATGATTCTTGCTCCATGAGAATCTAAGATTTCGCATCCGCCTTCGCGGAGCGACGTAGCCGCTTCCACCCTCTGTAGCGTGGTTACTGCGGAGGACGGATCGGCGAAGTCTGCTTTTGAATCTTTGGGAACATACCGTTTGCATGATGGTTGTTGGTTCATATCCATCGTCCCTAATTAGTTCCTGTTGCGAAAACAGTATTTGTCATTCCCGCGGAGGCGGGAATCCAGCTTTTTCGCTCTGGACCACTGGTTTCTCAGAGGTGACATCATAAATTTTTGTTTTCCATAACAGATACTAATCAAGTCCACTCCACAAATTCAGACGATGAGGATTTACAAAAATCTCGGATTGAGTGCGGCTTTTCTTTCTGTTGTTTTCTTTACAGATGCTTTCTTTGCTTCTACTATTTCTATTGCTGATTTTGGACATGCTGATTTTGGACATTCGCCGGTCCAGCAATAGAGACATAGCTTCTTTCTCGGCCGCCCGATGGCCTTAACCATATCATCCACAGTCTGATATCTAAGTGTTGAGACTCCTAAATCCTTAGCAATCCATTCCACCATTTGTTTGTATTTTTTAGAATTATGGTCTATATATTCCGACACATCCTTTAGGTCATAACCTTCGAGAGCACGAATGGCTTTACGGGCAGCAAGCTCGTTGATGGAGCGAGTGGAAAGATTGAACCTGCACGGAAACATCAGCGGTGGGCAGGCCGGTCTTATATGTATCTCTCTGGCGCCGCAATCCCAGAGTTTTTTTATTGTAAAGTTCTTGAGTTGGGTTCCCCTCACTATAGAATCCTCACATACAACAATGCTGTTACCTTCAATTACCTCCTTAATAGGAATGAGCTTCATCTTTGCAATGAGGTCGCGTGTCTGTTGCAAAGGTGGAGTATAGCTTCTACCATAACCGGGTGTGTATTTAACAAGGGGGCGTCTGAAAGGTTTGCCGGACTCCATCGCATATCCTAATCCATGGGCAAATCCGGAGTCAGGAACGCCGGAAACCAGGTCAATATTAATATCCTTATCGCGTTTTGCAAGGTAGCGCCCACATCTTTCCCTGACTACCTCTACATTTATTCCTTCATAGGTCGATGCAGGAAAGCCGGTGTATATCCAGAGAAATGAGCAAATCTGGTTCACGCTTCGACCGCCCGGCCTTCTTTGCACAATGCCATCTTCATTTATCAGAATTATCTCTCCCGGTTCAATATGTTTTGTTATCTCGAACCCATTATTTGGAAAAGCGCTGGTCTCACTCGTCACTGCCCATGCGTCTTCGCGCTTGCCGATAATAAGTGGTGTATATCCGAATCTGTCTCTTGCTGCATATATACCCGCCCTATTGAGTAACAAGAGTGAGCAAGAGCCCTCTATAGCACTGAACATCTTCTCTATGCCGTCTATTAAGTCGTTTCCCTGGTTTATCAATTTTGCTATTAACTCAGTGGCATTAACTACTTTCTTGCTTACCTCGCTAAAAGATATTCCTTTCTTTAACAGCTTTGCTGCCAGCTCTTCGGTGTTTTCTACAATTCCGTTCGTAGCTATACAAAATGGCCCGAACTTTGAGTTTAGATAAATAGGCTGTTCATCAAAAGCGCTGATAACACCGATACCTTTATTGCCGTTCATATACTTATAAGCGTCGTAGAATTTTGACTTAAACTGGCTCTGGCTTACGTCATGGATCTGCCGGGAAAAATCTTCTCCAAGGACTGCCAGGCCGCCGTATTCTGTTCCAAGGTGTGAATGATAATCCGTGCCATAGAAGAGAGTTTCCACGCAATTCCCCCTCGAGACTACTCCAAAAATGCCGCTCATATTCTATCTCCTTTATGATAGGACAGAGGACAGAGGTCAGAGGACAAATTCTGGTTTCTGACTTCTGATTTCTGACTTCCGACCTCTGTTTTCTGTCTTCTGTTCTCTTCCTTCTGTCTTCTGTCTTCAAACTTTAGTTCACTTTAGGCACTTTAATTTACTTTAGCTCACTCTTCACCAATTAACTATAATCCTGATCTCCTGATTCCTGATATCCCGCACCCTGATTTCCTGTTATCCTTTTCTCCGTCTTCTGTCCTCTGTTTTTTCCTCGGAACAGCACGTGGCGCCTCAGGATTGCTTGAGCCGGCCGTCGCGGATCGGCATGGAACGGATGCGCAGACCCGTCGCAGCAAAGACAGCGTTGGCAATAGCAGGGGCAATTGCAATAATGGGTGTTTCACCACCTCCGGCCGAGGGTATGTCAGTTTTGTTAATCAGATGTACATCGATTTTGGGAACATCCTTGAACCGTGGTACCAGATACCCGGCGAAGCTCGCATTCAGAATTTTGCCGTCTTCGAATTGCATCTCTTCCCTCAGCGCGGCGCCCAGACCCATGACGATGCAGCCTTGTACCTGAGAAAGCAGGTTGGCGGGATTCTGGATGGGGCCGCATTCAAAGGCTTCA
>JBGVTO010000278.1:0-11214 GCA_041862635.1 Phycisphaerae bacterium
ATCTTGTTTGTCGGTGTCGAAGCTGGTATCGGACTGGAAGCTCGACGCTGGATGCTCGAGGAAAAGCGAGTTTGGGTTCCCGCAAGGCGGGGTCCCTTCAAGCTTCTATGACAAGCATCGATACGAGTATCGAAAACCTTAAACGATAGCCATGAACATTTTAGGCACTTTAGGCACTTTTAACTTTAGGCACTCTAATCTTTGGTTAGAGCGTTCTTGCCCCCGATTCGGTAAAGATGAACCTCCCAGGGCTCAAAACTGTCGTCGAAAACACCGTCCTCTGATATGATTGTTCGATTCTCGCCAAGAACTTCTACTGTCCTGGGGTCTTCCAGAGACCGCAGGGTGAATTTTGCACTCGTCTGGCCGTTTCGCATCCCCACCGCAAAAAGATATGTCGCACCTTCATGCTCCTTCGCCATAATCGCCACAGGAACATCTTTGTTTTCTGACAATACGCACACAGCATCTTTGACAGTCGGACTGTTAAGCACCGGCGCAAGCTCACTAATCTGTCTATTTATCTCAGTAACCGCCGAAAGCATCTTCCCATCGCTCAGAAGCGCCGATTCATTAAACCTCGGCTGCCATTCGTGGACGAAATAGATTAAGCCCATCGAGCCGTGTATGATGGACATCCATACTTCGCAGCGGACCTGGTGTGGGGTAGCTTTTTTTTCTCGGTTGTGGATTCGCGTGCATTCAATACAGTTCCATACGACTTTTTTCCCTTCTGTCCATTCCACCAGGCGCTCGACACCTTTTGCGACGTACCAGAGTTTCCCCGCCACTTGTGGTTTATCATGAACGACCGGATAGATGTCAAATGAAGCAATGTCGCACCCTTTTACGTATTCGGGATAATCCTCAGGGTGGTTCTTACGAACGCCACGGCCGTGCCAGCCGTCCCAGGCCACACCCTGGCTGAGATTGAGAAACACCGGCCGCGTAAGGTCGGCACGACGGAGCCTGCGGTAGTTATCAATTATCTTTTGTGGCAGAATCGGCGGACCGTAGCCTTTGCCGCTTCCCAGAGATTGGGCGTTGTCCGGCTCGTCACCGTGCATCCAGCCGATAATAGTCGAATCATCTATGTGTTTAAGACCCACTTGGGTTTGGTAGCAGACGACTTTCATACCAAACTTTTTCAATTCTGCAAGCTGGCTTTCCGTTGGGCCTTTCCAGAGACCCACGTACGTATTGATTCCGGCCCTCTTGTACCTCCACGCGTCATTTGGATTTTGCAGCCAGACCGCAATTGGAAAAAAATCGGCACTGTGCGACGGACCGTTCTTCCATTTTACATAAGGGCTTGTAATGACATCCTCACCGTAAGCACCCACGAAGGCACACGCAAGAACAATAAAGCAGCTTATAAGAGTTATATTTCTTCGCATAAAAGTCTCTCCCATAAAAACTAAGTGCTCACACCAGCACAAGCTCCATGAATACCGCACCATTTATCAGATTGTATCGATTTGTATCGATAGCCGCTGTTCTGCTCAAATCCCAGAAAAATATATAGCACACTCGTCACTCTCATCGATGGAACCATATATAACCACATATAATTGTAGCCGACCTTTCGTGTCTTCTCAAATATAATCCCAGCTCAGCAGAAAGGGCGCACAGTCCAGCAACAGCTTCTTTGACTTGCCCCCGATGAGCTTGTGATAAGAATTAACTGCAAACAGCAGATTTCCTCAATTGAACCAACGCTCCTGCTACACTCACTTAAACTTTCAGTCGCACAGGCAAGCATCGGAATCAAAAACTAATAAAGTGGTCGTCCTCCCATACCCTCCATCATCATCTCTTCCATGTAATAATCATCGCCATAATCCTGATACTCAGCTTCTCTCGGACGCCGTCTGCGCCCACCTGTACCCCAGGATTTTAAAGGCTCCGGCTTCTCTCTTTGCATTCTTACAATGTCACTATACCACTTCTGCAAATCTGTTGCCCAGTATGCTGTTCTGACGGGCATGTGCTCAATATTGGTCCCATCAAAACTGTAAAGCATATCATAATAATGCCTGGTGCTCAGATTCTTTTCGCCAGACCAGTCGTTCACTGCCACAGCGTCAACCATAACAGCTCCGGTACTATAATCAATCGTCTCAGGCTCCACAGCCTCGTCTTCAGGCTTGACAACAGGACTAATTAGCATATCTAATCTGCTATCTCTGCTAATTCTGCTATCTCTGCTAATTCTGCCACCCCTGCCAATTTCGGGCCTTGCGGCCTCGTTCTCAACAACACCACCTATAACTTCTCCCTGGCTTACCGTAAAATCTTCACTCCGCCAATAACCCATCACATATTTGGAGACCTGAACTGTAACAACCTTGGCCGCCTCACGTATATGCTTTGCGAAAAAGTACAACCTTCCCGGAATCTCTACAGTCTCGGTAACGCCGGAAAACTCGCTCCATAAAACAACTTCGTTCTTCCGCGAGATGTCCTGCTCACTTAACTGATTTGTCCCTGCCACTGGATTAAAAACGCCTAACCGAATTCTGTACCGATAGCTCTTACTCGGCTCAACAGTATCATCGTGCGCCCAGAACACCAGAGGGTCCTTCATTTTCTCCAAAGGCGTTCTCCAGGTAAGCCGAATCTTGTCAAATTCATCATAAACGTCATACATCGATGGCCCCCTTCGGGTGAGTCTGTCTCCAGGCAGACCCGGCATCATGTAATCTTCGTATCCACCTATATCCGTTCCGCCTCTTGTGCCTCTTGAACCTCTTGTACGTCTATCAGTCGAACGAAGGCCCGGGCTCAGACCGCCCAGAGCATCGTCGGTCGAACGCCTTCTATCACCGCTTCTTCTACGTGTTGTGCCTGCGCCCACGCCCCCATAAAGACTATCCGTACCACCCCTTCCTCCAGAGTAAAGTCCACCCCCGGCCCTTCCGGTCGGACTAGTTCCCGACCTCGTAGGGGTTCTTCTGCCACGCCTCGAGTCTGTGCTTTCATTGCTCTTCTGCTCCTCTTCCCTTTCTTTTCGCCTTTCCTCACTGTCCTCTCTCCTCTGCATATCAAGGAATTGTCTATGTATCAAGGGAGGATACCACTCCTCTTTCGCTGATGCAATTTGATAAGCCTCCGGCTGCAACAGGTCTATTTGCAGCTGCGGGTCGTCAAACTGAAGCTTCCACACTTTTAACCTGCCGGCCGGCAAACTGCTGGCATCTTCTACAATTTCAAACAATTTACCATAGTGGTCAATCTTGCTGCGGGGAACAACCTGCCAATCACTCCAGCTCCCATCCTCGACCAATTCCTGCCGTTGCAGCTGCACAGCCGCAAAAATCGGCTTCGCAAGGCACGGGTCAGCCCACTGTTCGGACACATCATCGACAAAACTGTGTCTACACCTCTCGTATAATCCCTCAATATCAAACTTGCCTTCCACCGTTACAAGGTCTATATCATTCGGCTCATGCGGAGCTTTATCATAAGGGGATTCTGCGGTGACAGCCACAGTAGGCACATAAGCCACCGCTCTGATGTGCTCGACTGCAACATCGTTGACCTCACCAATACGAGGAAGACGATACTGACCCCCTCCTGTTCCTGATATCACCCCATCAACCGCATACGGTACCTGTGGCCATAGTTTAACGTCAATATCACTTATGGACGAATCAAGCAGAGCAACAAACTCAGAAAGTTTCGACTGATAGGGCTCCGGGGCCGTGGGAGGGGTGTTAATCTTATCCCTCAAAAGCACGGCCTCTTCGTACACCTGGTCATCGACTGAACCAGGACTGTATTTCCCATCCCCGTATGCAACCTCGTTGGGACTGAAAATAACACGCGTAATCAAAAGCCAGACACACACAAGCCCAACAACTACCAAAACCATCTTCTCTAAATGTTCTTCGAAAAAGCTGCCTATTTTAATCATATCCATGCCCTCGAACGATGTGAAGGGTCAAACCCCGTTTCACATTTTTTCTGACTGTTTTACCGGCCTGTAGTTTGTTCTTCTACCTTTAGCGCTTTCTTAACAATTTCCGGTTTTATTTCCTCATAGCCTTTCCTGTTGAAGATATATTCGCAAATTAAATCCAATTCTACCACAACATCTTCCCCATAATCGTAAAGACTGTAAGGATCATCTTCGACCGACCTGAACTTAGTCTCTAAAACCGTTATCTGATTATGCTTGAAAGTCTGCTCCGGCTCATTGCCGGTGAACCCCCTGAATTTATGCTCCTTGGCACTGCAAAGCTCCTCTATAAACGGCAAAACAGATTTTATGTTGAGCACAACGGTAATATTAAAATGTATAATATCAATATTATTAGCATCATTGGAAACTCTTCCCGTGCAGGATTCTGTCAGAGCATCGTCTTTACTAAGAATGTAAAAGGGCTTATCAACATCGTCTCTGTCTGTTCGCGAGCTTCTCCGCCGGCGCCCCGTAAACACAGCGCCGCCTGCCCCGGGCCTCCGCAGGCCCATGGTAAAACTTGTCCGCATAAGCTGTTTGACCGGCGCTGTCAGAACGCTGTCATACCCCGAATTCACAGCACCTATAGTATCGAACATATCTTCGAAGACCCAGTAAGCTAACTGGAAATACCAGCAGTCCTGGACGGCCTTATTCGGGTCAACAGCAAGTTTATAATCTGCCCAGAATTCGTATCCACTCAGATCAATCGGATTAACATAAACGGATATGGACTTCGCCCTCTCTCGGCAAATCTCATCAATTATCATTAACTCAAGTTCGCCCATCATCATCGACCGACCCAAAATCCCCCGCGATGTTCTTGTACCTCCCATCGGAGACCGCCCCATCGTCGAATACGGTCCCATCATCCCAGAACGTCCCAACATACCAGAACGTCCCGGCATACCAGAACGTCCCAGCATACCAGAACGTCCCGGCATCCCGGAACGTCCCGACATCGGAGAACTTCCCGACATCGAAGAACGTCCCGACATCGAAGAACGTCCATACATCGAAGACCGTCCCCGCCTCAAGCGGGAATTTACTGCTGAGTCCTCAAGACCTCTCTCTATCTCGGCTTCTGTAGGACAATCACCAGCATTTGCACGGATAATTAGTTGATATATTGCTTCGCGATACCGCTTGCCAAATTGCTGAAAAACCAGCGTAGAGGAAATGTTAGGGTCAAGAAATATATCATAGCTTAATAATTCCCTCTGAGTGCTTTGCTCGGCCAAACGCGATATCTCATTGGCATCTTTGGCATGTTCTTGCTGACGCTCCTGCTCTTGTCTCCATCCCTCACTGGGAACAGCATTTTCGGTCTCTTTCTGCACTTTTTTACCAATCGAAACGCTTTTTGTTTGTATCTCCTGCTTGAGTTTACTGCTCATAAGCTGCGTAGGGATAAAAAGTAGTACACCAATCAACCCGATAGCAACCGTCAACGACAGCCATAAGTTGTTCTTAAAAACACTTAACTTTTGTAAAATGTCTTTGAAATTTATATTCATTTTATAGCTCACAAAATTATTCTATTCCAGTTGTTATATCCCTTCTGCCCGTTGAGCTGGGACTCTGCGGCGCAGCCGGCCTGCCCATAGTTGTCCGCCCCATCATATACGAAGGTAATTCAGGGGCCTTTGCCTTGACACTCTCGGGCGCATCTACCCAGACAAGCTTAACGTTTAATACGAACCAACGGTCATTGACTGTATGAACGGGCATGCCCCTGCGGTCGAGCTTGGGTCTTCCGTTCTCGTCCCACTCAGGGATTTTACTAATTGTCTCCCTTGTCATCGGGTCAATCAAAATCCACTCCGCTTCTTCCTCCTGCGTGGACCCGGCCGGTGTTGGCTTGTATCTAACATCCATGATACCTATCCCCGCGGGCATCTCAACTTCCCAGCTTACTTCCCCTATCTCCAGCTTGAATTGGTTTGGGTCGTTCTTCTTATACACCCCGAAGGGGCTGCTGCCGTCAGCAACAAATTCGTCAAGGTGCAATAAGCGGGTAACAAATCCCCATTTATCCTTATTATTTTCAACACCATGAGGATCCATCAACTCACCTATTTTTGCATACGGACTATAACCCGCTATGGTTACTACAAAGCCCGGCATCTTCTCCTCAGTAGTTGTCCCCAAGCCGAACATCCCACCCGGATAATACTGGCCATACTGTCCCCCCATCCTCTCCATTTCCATCATCATTTCTAACTCGTACTCTTCCATCATCTCATACCCATCACCTTCGGCTCCGGGAGTACCGCGGGTCCTCCGCCACAAATCCGCCCCGCCAAACTGGGCTGTGGCAAGATCGCTCGAAAAGAAAGCTGACATATTCGTTATAAATATCTGCTTCCGTTCCTTGCGCGGATACTTCAAAATCCCTTCCACATCACCCTCGGCAAAAGCCTTATAGAGCGGAACTTGCTCGGGATTGTTCTTCTGATTCGGCAAAGCTGAAATGATAACCTCGTGCAGATACGGAATCATTTCACGATATTCGAAAGGTCCAAACTCCTTTTCTATTATCGCTTCAGATTCGGAACCTTTACGTTTTTCGTCCTCGAGCTTCTGTTTGGCATCATCGACATCTTTAAGAATATTCCCAATTCTTTGTCGAACCTGGCTGTTCTTATTGTAATTCATCCCGTCAAGGCCGGTCCTCGCAAAGCACAAAAGTGAAACTGCAAGTAGCATACACGCTGCAGCAATAAAGTACTTGCCCTTGCTCGCCCATGCCATTGACCGGGCAATATTCCGAGGCAGCAGATTGCTTTCTATCCTGGCCAGACCCAGGCCCTGCAAAGCAAGGCCATAGACAATACCAAAATCGCAGACATTCTCGTGGAATTTCGCCGGCGAGACACCCGGGCCTATCGCAAGCCTCTTGAACGAATCCGGCCTCTCCACGGGTATCTGTAGTGTCTGCTGTAGATATTTGAGCAGACCTCGCAGCTTCGTTCCGCCACCTAAGGCGATAATCTTCACGATCTTAGTGTCGGGGTTCGAGTTATTGTAAAAACCTAACGACCGCTGCACTTCAGAACCTATATCCGTAAAAACCGGCCTCATCGCCTGTAATATCTGCCGGGCGTATTTGCTCACCGGTGCTGTACGTTTTAGCTTCTCAGCTTTTTCAAAATTAAGTCTGAATGCATCTGATATCGACCTCGTAAAGGCATTACCTCCTATCAGAATACATCTCTGCCAGACCGTTGATTTTGTGCAGACAACCAAATCGGTATTATCCGCACCTATGTTAAGAATAACTACAGCCTTGTTGTCGGAAGTGACCAAATCAGGACGGTCGTGCAACAAATAATTGTACAGAGCCATAGGTGACATCTGTACGTAGCCGACCTGCACATCTTCTCTGCTCAAATGCTCCAATGCCGCATCGACCACTTCATTTTTAATCGCAAAAATCCCCACCTTGATTTCAGGACTGTCTTCCTCCGTCATCAGCTGCCAGTCCCACTGCACATCGTTAATGCCAAAAGGAATCTGCTGGACGGCTTCAAACTTGACCATTTCAGGAATGCGCTTTGCCTCGACAGGTGGCAGGTTCACAAACCGTGCAAAACTATTTTGACTTGGCACAGAAATAATTATCTCGTCCATGCTCAAATCGTACTTATTGACAAACTTCCGCAAACTCAAAGCAACAAGTTCCTCTCTCTCAGCATCTGTCACGCCGTCTCCGCTAAGAATCTTGCCGTGACGAATATTGTCGAAGCCGATTACCTCGACAACACCACGCTCTGTGCTCAGGTACAATGCCTTCAGGGAATTGCTACCTATATCGATTGCCCAAACCGTACCGGTTTCTCCAGCCATAACAAACCTCCCGCTTGGTTTTTCAATTAGCCTTGTAAATCCGTTCTAACAAATATAGATTATACCATACTATGAAGACTTTTTCCATAAATACTCTTGGCTGCAAAGTAAATCAATATGAAAGCCAGCAGATTCGAGAGCTGCTCGAACAGCTCGGACTCCAAAAAGTCGAACCAGCTAAAAAACCCGATCTGGCTGTTATCAACACCTGCTGTGTAACTCACACTGCCTCAGCCAAGAGCCGACAATATATCCGAAAAGCCCAAAAGCTAAGTCTTGATGCTGTTGTAGTTGTCTGCGGTTGTTTGCCAGCTGTACAAATCAGCGAATTATACAACACCGGCAAAAATGTTCATCTCATCAAAAATCGAGACAACCTTGCTGCCATGCTAAGCCGGATAGCCGGCAACAAAGCTGCTGCTTTGGGCTACCAAAGCCCTCAATCCTGCCCATACATTAACACTATTAAAGCAGAAAACAACTTAAAAATCAAGTATAAAAATGAATCGAAAAATTATCGGAAGTTGCCGCCATTAACTTGTTTTAAGAGCCATACAAGAGCTTTTCTAAAAATCCAGGATGGCTGTGATGGATACTGCACCTATTGTATTGTACCCAAAACTCGTCCGTTTGTTCAAAATAAACCGGAAAATGCCGTTCTCCAGGAGGCACGGGCTCTGGTAGGAGCCGGACATAAGGAAATTGTTCTAACAGGAGTATTTCTTGGAGCTTACGGCCAGGAAAGCGTCAGAAGAAAGAACTGGCCAAATCAGCGAAATGATAATTTGGCTGATTTGCTCGATAAAATGGCGGAAATACCGCATCTTGCAAGGATACGATTAAGCTCGCTGGAGCCGGCCGACGTAACGCCCCGATTACTCGATACTTTCCGTAAACACCTTAACATTATGCCACACCTGCACTTGTCGCTGCAGTCCGGTTCCAATGCGGTCCTTAAAAAGATGCGCAGACAATATAGTGCAGATGAATTCAGAGAAAAGATTGAGCTAATTAAACACCAGCTCGACAGGCCGGCCATAACGACCGATATTATCGTTGGTTTTCCGGGTGAAACCACTGCTGACTTTGAGCAAACCATCGATTTGGCCGAAGATGTAGGCTTTGCAAAAATGCACGTTTTCAGCTTTTCGCCGCGAAAAGGCACTGCTGCAGCGGTGATGCAAGGTGCTGTTGATAATAGAGTTATCAAAGAACGCTCAAAAATACTGCATAACTTAAACATAGAGTTAAATCAAAAATTCCAGCAACAGTTTATTGGTGAAACTGCTGAAATCCTGCTGGAAAACGATGATGGACAATTCTGCGGACGAAGCGAAAGATATTTTATGGTGTATCTCGAAAAAACAGAGAAAAAGCTGAAAAAAAACGACTTAGTAAGGGTGAGGCTTCTTAAAAATAACAATCAAAGAACAATTGGGCAGATATTGCAGAAAAAGGATTAGTAAATTAGGGCTACGTTTTGATACTTACAACAATTTGGGCCAATTTCGAAATTGGGCGTTTTTTCAGTTTTTTTGCATTTTTTTGTATTTTTTCGCAAAAATCTGGAAAAATGCCGACTTTTCGACCAAGTCTGGAAGAGACTTCTTGATGGACTTGACCTTTCGAGATTTTGGGGTTAACAAACAAAGCGACTTGTATATCGCGAAACTCGATATTTCCTCCAATAACATTGATTTTTCTTGACGACAAGATTGCTAATATGATATAAATAAATTTGGCTGAGCCTGTAGATTATTGATCCTCTGGCAAGGAAAATTTTCGGAGTTTTTCCGAATAGAGGAGGAGCTATTATGCACTATGCGAGACACGGAGTTGGAATGGGGGCTTTGTGTTTTGCAGTGAAGATATTTTTACATTTCAATTAAATTCCTATATTTATTTTTTGAACCCCGCCCGTCGTAGAGTAGACGGGACGGGGTGAAGGAGGACTATTATGTGCAGGAAATTGATTTATCTAATCTTTTTTATGTCGGTGTTAGGAATAGCTCAGGTACAAGCGCAGGTTGAAGAGTGGGACCGCGCTGCGTACTGGGACGGGCGGTATCCATCGGCCTGGGGTGGCGGTGGCGAGGCCGTACGAGACGCTCTCGAGGCGGCCGGCTATACGGTTCTCGATGCGGACGAACTCAAGGTATGGATGGATGGTCACATCGCAGACAAGGCGTTAAGCGTTGTCGTGTTCTGCCGGGACGTCGTGCCGGACACTGTGGCAGAGTCGATGTCAAATACTTGCACGTTTCGTAAATATCTGGATGCAGGCGGCAAGGTAGTATGGTATTCGGATTGGCCTATTTACTACCAGGGCAGCTCGGATGGTAGCATGGTCACGTGGGGCGGCGCCGGTGCGTCCAGCGTATTGGGATTCAATGCCTCCAGCGGGCCGAATGACACCAACGACGAAGTGGTTTTTACCGATGAAGGAATTGCCTGGGGGTTGACCCAAACATGGCTGTCGCGTCGGCCAACATCTGTTACCATTACTGAGAATCTTACACCTTTGGCAACAATTAGCAGCGGAAGCGCAGCGGCGTGGGTAAAGCATTATCTGCCGGGCGATAAGTATCGAGGATTCGTTCGGATATTTGACCGAGATGGCGAGGCCAACGTCGATGACATTATACGTGTCGCAGAATACATGGCCATGAGGTCGGGAAGTCCCACTCCGGCTGACGGCGCCATACATCCGGAAACATGGCTCAGTCTTGAATGGGGGCCGGGTGCTTATGCGGCCTCGCACGATGTGTACTTTAGTGATAATTATGACAGTGTGAATGACGGCGCCGCAGAAGCATTCCAGGGCAAACAGACTTCAAAGTATTTTGTTGTCGGTTTTCCGGGATTTCCTTATCCTGACGGCCTTGTTCCGGGCACAACTTATTACTGGCGGATCGATGATGTTGAAGCCGATGGCGTTACGAAACACAGAGGTAAGGTCTGGAGCTTTATGATTCCACCAAAGACCGCTTACTTACCTCAGCCGGCTGATGGTGCCGGGCTTGTAGACCCGAATGCTAAACTTAGGTGGGAGCCTGGTTTCGGATCGAAATTGCACTATATCTACTTCGGTGATAATTTTGACGAGGTGAACAATGCCACTGGAGGTGCTCCCATGGGAGCTACGACCTATACTCCCGGCCCGCTTAAATTGGCTAAGACTTACTACTGGCGAATCGATGAGTTTGATATTATCGAGACGCATAAAGGCGACGTCTGGAGCTTTACTACTCAGGGCGGCGTCGCGGGCCCGAACCCCTCTAATGGCGCTGTGGACATAACGCAGACACCGATTCTGACATGGTCGCCGGGAGTCTATTCGGCTTCGCATCAGGTCTACTTCGGCACAGATAAAGAGGTCGTACGCAATGCCGATACCGGTT
>JBGVTO010000279.1:0-4336 GCA_041862635.1 Phycisphaerae bacterium
TCCTCCTTATGCCGAGCAAACTATCGTTCACGGAGTCAACCAGTCGATGCCACTTTTCTACGACAACAGTGTTGGGTACTCTGAGGCAGCTTTGACGTTGACTTATCCGCGTGACTGGACGGAGAAAGGTGTCAACACGCTGACGATTTGGTTCAGAGGCATTTCGGATAACGCTGCCGAGACGTTGTATGTTGCCCTCAATGGCAGCGCGGTGGTCTCTCATGATAATCCTAATGCAGCACAGATAGATAGGTGGACCGAATGGACTATCGACCTGCAGGCCTTTGCAGACCAGGGCGTGAACCTGGCCAATGTCAATACGATTTCCCTTGGCCTTGGTAACAAGAAGAATCCGGCAGCAGGTGGTTCAGGTATGATGTACTTCGACGATATTCGACTGTATCCTCCCCCGGAACCAGAAACACCATAAGCTGTGTGATTGGCAATTCTCATAGATGAGGTTTTTGACGCCTGTTGAGAACAACCCTGAGAGGTCGGGATTTTGGTGTGTAGCCAAAGCACGGTTATTTTAACTTTGTGTGAACCCCGCCTGTCGAAGACGGGACGGGGTGAAGGAGGACTATTATGTCTAAAAAATTGATTTGTTTGATTTCTTTTGTTTTGGTGCTGGGCCTGGTCGGCAGCGCTTCGGCTGCGCTGCCGCAGGGATGGATGAGCCAGGACATTGGCACCACTGGCGGCAGCGCTGACGAGAGTGGGGGCACGTGGACTATTACCGCCGATGGATGGGACATCTGGGGTAGTTCGGACGGCTTCCACTTCGCGTATGTGCCGCTGTTTGGCGACGGTCAGATGGTCGCACGCGTCGTCGACATTGGCACCGGGGCAGACGGCTGGGCCAGGGGTGGCGTGATGATTCGTGAGACGCTCGAACCGGACTCCAAACACGTAACAATAACACTGACAGCCGGCGAGGGCAGCGGCAAAGAGTTCTTGTGCCGTCCGAGCACTGGGGGCAGTTCGCTTAGCTCGTACGGGGGCACCGTCGTATCACCACCTTTGTGGCTCAGGCTGGTGCGCGAAGGCAACTCATTCACAGGTTATTATTCGGAAGATGGCGCTAATTGGGTGCAACAACCTGATAGCACTGTTATTGATGGCGACCTGACCACGAATCCCGTGGAACTCGAAATGGCCGCGGATGTTTACATCGGCCTGTGCTTTACGTCGCACGTCGACGGCGAGATGCGCACGTACACGTTCGACAACGTGAGCCTCAAGCTACCGGTGATTGCCCTTAACCCCACCCCCGCTGATGGTGCCATACATCCGGACACGTGGGCCAACCTTGGCTGGGCGCCGGGACATACGGCGGTCTCCCACGATGTGCACTTTAGCGACAATTTTGACGATGTGAATGACGGCACCCCTGAAGCATTCCAGGGCAATCAGCCATCCACGTTTTTTGTTATTGGTTTTCCGGGATTTCCTTTTCCGGATGGTCTTGTGCCAGGCACAACATACTACTGGCGGGTCGATGAGGTTGAGGCAGACGGTACTACGATACACAAAGGGAATGTTTGGAGCTTTTTGGTTCCACCCAAGACCGCCTATGCACCCGACCCGGCTGATGGTGCCGAGTCTGTAGACCTCGATGTAGAGCTTAGCTGGGCGGAAGGTTTCGGTGCGAAATTGCACACCGTGTATTTCGGCGACAATTTTGATGATGTCAATAATGCAGCCGGTAGTCTTCCTCAGGGAGCTACGACTTATGACCCCGGCACCCTTAAATTGGCTAAGACTTACTACTGGCGGGTCGATGAGTTTGATGCCGTCAACACGTATAAAGGCGACGTCTGGAGCTTTACTACTCAGGGCGCCGTCGGGAACCCGAATCCGGCTAATGACGCCGTGGATGTAAAGCAGACACAGATTCTTACCTGGTCGCCGGGAATCTATGCTGCTTCGCATGAGGTCTATTTTGGAGCAGATGAAGATGCCGTGAAAAATGCCGATACTACTTCACCAGAGTACAAAGGCACCAGGGATCTTGGGTCTGAGACTTATGACCCCGGAAAGCTTGAGTGGGACAGCACTTACTACTGGAGGATTGACGAGGTCAATAATACCAATCCAGACAGTCCGTGGGCAGGCATCCTCTGGAGCTTTACGACAGCTAACTTCCTTGTAGTGGACGATTTTGAGGACTACGATGCCGGTGACAACCAGATATGGTTCGCATGGAAGGACGGGCTTGGCTATGGCACGCCGGGTACTGAACCCTACTCTCCCGGCAACGGGACCGGCTCGGCTGTGGGCGATGAAAATACTCCTTCTTATACCGAGGAGACTATCGTTCACGGAGGCAACCAATCGATGCCTGTATTCTACGACAACAGCATCCTCAGGTATTCGGAGGTGGAGAAGACGTTGACTTATCCGCGTGACTGGACCGAGAAAGGTGTCAACACGCTGACAATTTGGTTCAGAGGCAACTCGGATAACGCTGCTGAGACGTTGTATGCTGCTCTCAATGGCAGCGCGGTGGTCTCTCATGATAATCCTAATGCAGCGCAGCTAACTACTTGGACGGAATGGACTATCGACCTACAGGCATTTGCCGACCAGGGCGTGAACCTGGCCAATGTCAATACGATTGCTATTGGTCTTGGTAACAAGAATCCCGATGTATCGGGAGTAGCCGGTGGCTCAGGTACAATGTACTTCGATGATATTCGTCTGTATCGGCCAGCACCGGAACCAGCACCTTAAGCCGTGTGATTTAGTTGAAAGTACATATACATCAATTTGGGGCTTATATCGAGTGATTCGGTATAGGCCCCTTGGTCTTTCAACAGTAGCAGACGAACTCCACAAATAAGTCTTTAAGAAGTTAGATCGGTTCAGGATTTTCTCTAGGTCACCGTACACGCAGCGAAGAAGATGCCCAAATAGGAAATATACCCTTGACCATACCGCATTTTTACACAATCCTGTCAAAAACACCTACCAATACATAATCAAGAGATTTTGCTTGACGGGAAGGTGGCTGATGTTGTATAAATAAGAATAATGTAGTTTGTGTTTTTTTTATAGAGCCTGCTCTGAATTAGCCTATCTGAGAGCTTAATGAGTGAGATACATAGTCTCAAGTAAGAACTTTTTTTTCGCGGCTGACATTTGTACGTTTCAATTAGCAGCCGATGTTGTTTTTTTGAAGGAAGGAGGTAGTCACATATCGAAAAAACTTATCCTGGGCAAATATCGAATTTAATAAGTGTGAAAATTGTCATCGGTCGTTTTATTTTAAGTTGTTTGCGACAAGCACAAGCGATTAGCGATTTTCATATCTCCGTATCCAATCGTCAATTGGCAATCGAAATTCGACAATTCTCGTAGATACTTGTCACAAACAACGCGTGTTTTGGTGTGTGGCCAAAGCATTCGATAATCATTTAATTTTTCTTTAAGGAGGTATGATTATGTGTAAAAAATTGATTTTTTTAGTTTCTCCTATTTTGCTGCTGGTGCTGGCCAGCAATGCCGTGGCCCAGATCGACCCGACGTCTGTTACTGATGGTCATGTCTATATGTTTGAGGATGTCGTTGGCGATGTACCAGATGATTCAGCCAATACCCATACGGCCAATCTCATTGGAAGCCCACAAGTCGTTGATGGCCTCAAGGGCAAGGCGTTACAGTTCAACGGGACCAATGATGGCGTTCATATCCCGGATGCAACTACGGTCAACCTTAGTACTCACCAAAATCGTACGGTGATTGCAATATTCCAATGTGCCGACGTGACTAAACCGGAGAAACAGGTGGTGTATGAAGAAGGCGGCACAACCCGCGGCCTCGTCATATACGTCCATGAAGGTCTGGTCTATGCCGGAGGATGGAACTTGAGCGATTATACACCGGAATGGACAGGTACATTTCTCTCTGCGCCAATTAGTTCCGGCGCATGGTATGCCGTTGCTATGGTCGTCAGAGACGGTACCGCAGCCCAGGAAGACGACAAGTTTGAAATGTGGATGGGCGGAGAGCTGATTGGTATTGGACCTGGCGGTCAATTGCAGAGCCGCTCGAATGACTGCGGCATTGGGTATGCCAATGCACAAACAAAATTTCATGACGGTAATTTTACGGGCGGCGGCAGTTACTTCGAGGGCACGGTTGACGAGATTTGGATGATCAATGCTGCACTGACACAGGTCGAGCTGGGTGGTTTTGCGGGCAAGGTATGGCCTTTCTCTTTTGGCCCCACTCCGGCCGATGGAACCTTGAATATGGATACATGGGCGAGTCTTTCCTGGACGCCGGGAGGTTTTGCTGTCTCGCACGATGTATATTTCGGTGAGAATTTTGACGA
>JBGVTO010000280.1:0-8466 GCA_041862635.1 Phycisphaerae bacterium
TGATGCTGATAATGGGGGACTTATCACCAAGCTCGGCACAGGCCCGTATTACAGACTCGTTACGATTTTCCATTTCAGGATTTGCACGCTGAACCGAGTCAAAATCCAGGTCCGCTTCCTGACCACCCGCATCCTTGCTTGAACCGGAACCGCCGCCAAGGCCAATTGGGTATCGGTCACCTCCGATCTGCACTACTAAGTATCCTTTCCGAAGTTCCTTTTTATGGGCATGAGCTTCATTAATCAGTCCCCAGTTTCCAGCTACCATACAGGTCTTTCTCCATCCATAGTGCTCACCGCTGCACATCAGCTCGAACGATGTGCAGGACCCAGTGGTCAGAGGGACACCGAACTTATTGCCGTAGTCACTCGCTCCATTTGAAGCCTCTATTATTATCTCCAGCGGCGTCTGGAAGCGTGAGGGGTGAGGTGCGTACTCTTTTTCCCAGGGTAGCTCATAACCGCTGATAAAAAGATTGGCCACATTATAAATGGCAAGGGCTCCTAAGACAGTTCCTCCGCAACCAACACCCTGTATGTCACGTATGTTTCCACCCAAACCCGTGCCCGCACCGGGGTCAGCACTGATAGTTGTGGGATGGTTATGAGTCTCAACCTTAAAAGCGTCGCATATCTTTATGGTTCTCGTAGTGAAAGCAGATGGTTCTATAGGATTTGATGGAAGGAAAATATTCAGGGGCTTACTTGATGTAACTGCAGCGTTATCCTCATAAGCAACAATAACATTGCCCTGACTGGCTTTGGTGGTTGACCTTATCATATCAAATAGGCTGTGATCCATTCGCCTATCATCGATTATAAATGTGCCGTTGAATAGGTGATGCCGACAGTGCTCAGAGTTAAGCTGGCCGAACATAAACAGTTCAACGTCAGTTGGATTGCGGCCTATTTTCTGATAGTACTCGAGTATGTATTGCATCATCTGTTTATCTAAGGCCAGACCTAAGTTTTCATTTGCAGCCTTGAGCACATCAGTTCCTTTTTCGAGCAGAGGAATAAGCTGGACCGGCTCTGGTTTGACATCCTGCTCGAAGCTAATTGGTGGTTCGATGTATGGCTGCTCTGTCATCCTGTCCCCGATTATCTCGATTATCGGGGTGTATATCTTCTTCCGTTGCTCAGGGGTAAGGGCAGATTCCCGATTTATCGGGAAACATATACAAAAACACAGGGTCTGCTCAATTCTTGTTATAGAATCCAGCCCGCATGCAGAGCAAATTGAGACAGCATTAGTACTTTTCGGGGTGACTATAGCGAGCCTGGGGCCAATCTCAATCCCGATTTTATCGGGGTTCTTCTCAAAGGTAGGTTGCTCCCTGAACATCTCGGGCTCAAACGTTTCCTTCAGGAGCCATTTGAGCTTATCAAGCTCATCGCTTCTCAAAGCCCGGCTGGAATCAACGAGAAATCTCCTTTCTATTTTTACTGCCTTGATTTCAGGAGAGATTTTTCGCTGCAAGGTTGCAAGCCAAAGCTCTTCTTCAGTCGTCCATAATTTTGAGCGACGAAAAAATGAGGTAATCATAGTTACTGCCTTTCTTCACCCCGTCCCGTCCGCGACGGGCGGGATTCATAGAAACCAATGCACAGTTGTGTTCGAAAACATATAGCGCTCTGGTATTATACGTGTTTTAGTGAATACCACAAGCATACTAATCAGGTGTTAGCAAACGAAACGACTGTCATCTGCGTAAACAGGGGATTTAGGTTGGTACCCGGACTTTGTGCGTAGTAATCTAAAGGTCAGTCAAAGCAGACTCCGCCGAAGCGGCTATGTCGCCCCGCGAAGGCGGATGTGATTCTTCCGAAAAAAGCTGCTGGATGAACGGAACTAATTTGATAGAATACTACAAAATAGTAGAAGCGTGCCGCAATCTTGTTAGGGGAAAATTGACAGGGACAAAAGTGGTATTGAGTATGTGGCTCTGGTGCAAAAGAGGCGAAGAAAGAAAGGTTGTATTATGAAAATGACTACTTTGGCTTTGGCGGTGCTCGTGTTCGCAACTGTGGCAATGGCGGACCGAACAGCACCTAAAGTGGAATTTGAAAAACACCAAAACAGAATTGATGTGATTATAGGTGGAATGCATTTTACGAGTTATGTTTATGACAGCAAGCTGCCCAAGCCAATAATTGTCCCGGTGCGTACTCCTTCGGGCATTGCTGTGAACCGCAGATACCCGCTTGTGAAAATGGAAGGTGGAAGTGAAGACCATTCACATCACGTAGGCATTTTCTTTGCAGTTGACCGTGTCAATGATACGAACTTTTGGAATAACGCAGCCCCACCTCCGCAGATCAAACACATAAAAATAAAGGAAATGTCCGGGGGGACTTCTAAAACAGGAAGGCTTTCGACCATCATGCACTGGATAGACAGTGACGGCAGCCTATTACTGGAAGAAGAGAGAAGTATGGTTTTTATTGCAGGCGTGAATGAGAATGAATACGCGATTGATTTTAGCATTGACCTTACAGCAAAGGATACAAATGTGGTGTTTGACGATATCGAGGAAGGGATGTTTGCGATTCGTGTTGCCGACTGCCTGAGAGAGAGCGGGTCAAAAGAGACACTTCGACCGGGGCAGCCGCTGCCTAAAGAATCGATCGCCGGGACTGGTAGTTACTTCAGCTCCAATGGAGATGTGTCTGCAAAAAATGTATGGGGCAAACGGGCTCGATGGGTTGCGCTGCAGGGAGTAAGACAAGGGAAAGTAGTAGGTATAGCCATACTCAACCACCCGGCAAGTATTAATTATCCCACTTACTGGCATGTGAGGAGCTACGGTTTGTTTTCGGCTAATCCGTTGGGACAGGGCGATTTTCAAAGACAAAGTAAATACAATAAGAATCCTGCTCTGCCGCTTCGACTTACACTTAAGCAGGATGAAATGGTACATTTCAGGTTTCTACTGATTGTTTATGAAGGCATAAGAACGCAAGAAGATATTGAAAAGCGATTCAAAGAATTCGTGAAGTAACAAACCGGGTTCAGGCTGATTATGACGGCTAACCTTATGTAAGGTCAATTAGTTTTCCAATATGAATATTATGAAGGGAGATGAATTATGAAAATTATTACACGTAGGGATTTAATGAAGAGTTCAATGGCCGCCGGTGTTGTGATGGCGTTGCCGTTTTCGCGAGTCCGCGGAGCTAACAACGAAATTCGCGTTGGTGTTGCGGGTATTCGCGGTCAAGGCAGCAGCCACATTGGTAATTTCCGTAGTACTGCGGGAGTTCGGGTTGTGGCACTGTGCGATGTGGATGGGAACATTCTGGCCCGTGAGGTCAAGAAGTTTAAAGACCGTAACGAAAAGGTCGAGGCCTATATCGACTGTCGAAAGATGCTCGAAGATAAGTCTCTCGATGTCGTCTCGATTGCTACGCCGGACCACTGGCATATCCCTCTGGCGGCACATTCTGTTGTCGCAGGAAAGGATGTTTACGTGGAGAAACCGCTCAGCCACACGATTGCTGAGGGGCGTCTGCTGATTAATCTGGCGCGCAAATACAGGCGAATTGTCCAGCACGGCACACAGTCTCGCAGTTTAGAAGGGATAATGGAAGCGATTGAGTACCTGCGGTCAGGCAAGCTCGGTAAAATCCGGATGGCCAAGGCAATCAACTGTCAGTTGCGGGGGCCGATCGGCCGTAAGCCGGATACCGAAGCACCGCCCAATGTTAATTATGACCTGTGGCTCGGACCGGCACCAAAACGACCATTCAATCCCAACCGATTTCATTACAATTGGCACTGGTTCTGGGATTATGGGACAGGCGACACGGGCAATGACGGCATTCACCAGATCGACATCGCACGATGGGGATTGGGAATCGAGATGCCGAAAGCCGTCTCGTGCAGCGGCGGGCAATTATTTTACGACGATGACCACGAGACGCCGGATACGCAGGTCGCCACGTTTGAATACGACGATGTGTACTTGATGTTTGAGATGCGGCTGTGGACCCCGTATCCGCACGAGGGCCACGACAACGGGGATATTTTCTACGGCGATAATGGGACGATGTCTATTGGCAGGAAAGGTTGGCAGGTGACATTCAAGAATGGGAAAGCCGGCCCGGGCGGCCCTCGTGGAGGTGGGTCCCACATTGGGAATTTCATTAAGGCAGTGCGCAGTCGAAAAGTGACCGACCTGAATGCCGGTGTAGAGGTCGGGCATTGCTCTGCTGCCCTGTGCCATATTGCTAACATCGCAATGCGGGTTGGCCGACGACTGACATTCGATGCCGACTCAGAACGATTCATCGGGGACGCCGAAGCAAACACATATCTAACGAAACAGTACCGCAAAGGCTTCGAGCTGCCTGCACCTGTGCTACCTGCACAGGGGACGCAGGTACAGGTGCCAACGCTCTGATGTATTGAAGGCGACCATTCAGCATAGATACAAAAAAACTCAAACTTAAGGATTTTTTGAGAACCCAGTTTGGGAAGATTAAATTCAAGATGCACCCCCTCTTAATGACAATATAAGGTGCAATGGATAAGACCTATGGGACAGTAAAAAATTGTCATTCCGAGCGGAGTCGAGGAATCTCAAAATAATCAATAATCAATCGTCAATAGTCAATCGGAAAGCTCCCACCACAGTCTGGGATAGTCCTGACCTTCTAAAATCCACCAGATATCTTCGGTGCCATTCTCGGTCTCGTCCACGAAGTCCCAGCCAGCTTCGAGAAATGTACTGGCCGTCTGCATCTCGGCTGTGGTCTTGCCTGTGCCGCCGGCACTGGTGGCTTGGCCAGAAGTCTGAATGTCCCAGAAATAGGACGTCACGCTAACTCCCTCCCACCCTCCACCGCCCACCAGTCTGCCGACATCCTCATTGCCACTGACCGTGGCGGTGCTGTAGTAGCTGGCCGCTTTAGAAAGACCAAGCGTACCAAAACGATGTACTCTCCCCACCAGCCCACCGACATCCTCATTACCACTAACTGTGACGGTGCTGTAGCAGTTGATCACAATATCCCTAATATCCTCAGGAAAATTGGGCGAACCAAAAGTAGAGATTTCCCCCACTAGCCCACCGACATCCTCATTGCCACTGACCCTGCCGGTACTGTAGCAGTTGATCACTTCTACATTAGTAGTCCAGATTGCTCCCACGAGCCCGCCGACATGGTTCTCTCCACTGGCTGAGCCAGTGCTGTAGCAGTTGAGCACTTGACCGCTGGAGTTGTAATTCATGTAACCGACCAGCCCCCCGATACCAGAACCAGTGCCGTGGACTAATACATTTTCAAGCCCAAGACTTCTGACTAAGGAACCTTTGCTAAGTGTTCCGAAAAACCCCAGACGGTCTACTCCTTCTATTTGGAGATTGAGGATCGCATGGCCGTTACCGACAAAGCTGCCCTTAAATGTGGGTATTACGGCCCGTCTAAATACAATTCGCCCCGGAAGACTCGGATCCAAATCGATATCCGCATTCAAAACAAAGTGTTTATCCCAAAGCAAGCTGGACTTATGAAGGAGAAGTATCTGATCAGCACTCCTAATCTGAAAGGGATCCTCCGGTGTACCAGTACCAGCGAGCCAGTCGATAACTGGCTGAGGAATTATCAGTCCGGGTCTCTCCTCCCAGGCCAGCCGTGGATAATCCCGGCCACTGTCTAATACCCAGTTCGGATCACCTCCCAAACCGTTCAAACCGAGCATATCAGGGTCCATCATCTCGGCCGTTGTCAGACCTGCTCCACCCCTACTGTTCATAAGGCCGGAGGTCTCCACATCCCAGACACTATTGTTCACACGACCAGAATCTCCCGTTCCCACGAGTCCACCGGAAATGTTACCACCATTGACGGGGCCAGCACTATAGCAGCTAGTTACCTCACCGTTGTTGTTCCACCCCACCAGCCCGCCGACACCATGATCTCCTCTGGCTGAGCCAGTGCTGTAGCAGTTGAGTACTTGACCGCTGGAGTTGACCCCCACCAGGCCGCCTACATCATGATCTCCACTGACTGAGCCGGTGCTGTAGCAGCAGTTGAGCACATTACCGTAGACGTACCCGGCTAAGTAACGGTAACCATTCCGTCCGACGAGCCCGCCGACATCATGATCTCCACTGGCTGAGCCAGTGCTGTAGCAGTTGAGCACATTACCATAGTTGCATCCCACCAGGCCACCGACATAGTACTCTCCTCTGGCTGAGCCAGTGCTGTAGCAGTTGAGCACATTACCACCGTAGTTGCATCCAAGCAGGCCACCGACATCGTTCTCTCCACTGGCTGAGACAGTGCTGTAGCAGTTGAGCACTTGACCGAGGAAGTTGACCCCCACCAACCCGCCGACGTATAAACGCCCCGAAACTGAGCCGGACGTATAGCAGTCGGTGATAATGCCGCAACTACGTCCCATCAGCCCGCCAATGTAGGTCTCTGAGCCAGTTATGTTGACATCCACTACGCCGAGGTCCTTGATCTCGGCTCCAGATTCCAATTGGCCGAGCAAACCCAGATAGCTCCTACCCTGAATCGTCAAATTCGAGACTGTGTGTCCATTCCCGACGAACACGCCAGTGAATGGAGTTCCTTGGAATCCATCTTTAGCATTATTCGTGTCGGGCGCAATAATGGCCTTGTCGAAAACCTTGCGGCCGGGGAGGCTGGGATCCAGATCGATGTCGGCGGTCAGGATGAATTGCCTGTCGTAATCTTCGGGACTTTCGCCGAGCAGCATCAGGTCTTCGGCTGTAGCAATCTGGTACGGGTCATTCAGCTCTCCCGTGCCGCCGCCGTATTGGGCCATAGCTGGGATGCCATAAAAGTACAGCATCATTAAGAACAGAGAAATTGCCCACTGTCGTTTTGAAACTCCCGCCATTTTTTCCTCCTTCCCCCCATTGTTGGGCTATACCCCACTTTCTTAAAAGACCCCAGAGTACCAAACAGACGCTGTACTCTATTCAGCCCTTTGTATAGTTTTATCTTCATCGACAATTCCACGGCTATTCTGTCTGGAGCTCACCAGTTACCGGCACGCAATGTGGAACACAGCCGGCCCATTTAAAATCCCGGTGCAACATACCTTGCTCCATAGTCACATACGCAGAAAAATCTACATATTGCAGGAATTTTAAAGAATCATGGACTTCACAGCTATAATAAGTACGTAGATAGCTCTGCTCTTGTCAATATCTGCTTGAGCATTTCCACCAACTTGGTTTTTTCCACTTAATATCGCAGACAACTTACCAAGAAATAAGAGAGGATGATTTTCAGGTGATGTTTTTCTCTAAGAAGCACTATATCAAATCTTAATAAATTTGTCAATCTGGATCTGGATTTCGCTTGATTTCTGTTTGATAATATGGTATAATACCCACATATTATCCAGCAGGCTAACTGAGTTTACCCTCGATGGTAGCTCACTTGCTTTTCTGTCGGGGGCAAATCGCCAGCAGGCGAAGATGACATTTCAGTTTGCATTTCGTAAGCTGCAGCGCAGCGAGGACTTAGAGCCAGTCGGCCCAGATTCGCGAATGAACAATTAACAATTTAACCAATTAACCACTCACCACCTAAACTTGGAGCTAAACGGAAAACCCTTAGTGGAATTACCAATCATGATCATCGAGAATCCAACTTTATCCGCCGCGGCGGATTTAGCTCACTTTAGGCACTTTATCCGCCGCGGCGGATTTAGCTCAATCTTCACTCCCTCGCCCCTCTACATTTGTCGAGAATCCTCTACAAATCGAACCTTTTTATGCAAAACAAACCCAATCTTGTCCGCCGTAGGCGGATTGCAAATGAATATAAGTACCTTCTCAAAAATGACTTATGAAAATAAATCCAATTGGACACTTGGTGAAAACAAACCCAATTCAAACCCAATCAAACCCAATTTCAAAAAAGCCCAAATGAATGTAAACTCATTTATAACAAAGGATTACATAAAGAACGATGATTTTTCAGTCCGAATAAACAAACCCAATTTCCGAAATGGCCAAAATGAACGCAAATATCTTTATCACAAAGGATTATGAAAATGAACCACTCTCAGGCCCCGAAAAAACAAACCCAATCAAACCCAATTCAAACCCAAACAAAGCCTGTCCTGAGCGCAGTCGAATGGGCCAATTTCCGAAATGCCAAAATGAACTTAAAATTGCTTTCTAAAAAATCAGGCCACACCCGTTCAGCAGAGATAACAAAAATCGGTTGCATACATATATCTAAGAAGTATAATGCCCTTTTAGGAAGGTCTTAGATAGTCGAACATATTTTATTGTGAAAAATGAATTATTAAGGATGTTTGCCATGAAAAAAGTATCTGTCTTTTCACACAAGCGAATTATCGTAATCGTCACAGTTCTTACTATCGGTCTTTTCTTTGTAACTTCAGCCGTCCAATCTAATGAAAGTAGAAGTGTTCTGCAGGCCGGTACCGCAAAGGTTGATATAACACCGAAA
>JBGVTO010000281.1:0-22463 GCA_041862635.1 Phycisphaerae bacterium
TTTGGTTCTCACAAATATACTTACACTCAGGTATTGTTGAGAGTCCCCGGCTGTCTTTACTTTTGATGCTGAACGAAGCGACGTTCTTCTCGTTGGCAATTTGACTTATATCAAACGTCAAATTAGCCGAATCCTCAAAATCAATGACAAAGTCCTGCAGCCTGCTTTGTAAACGCTCGATTTGCTCAGTCAACTGGATTTTGGTTTCCTCCCGGGCTGCTCTTATTGCAGACTCATACACCTGTTTTTTCTCAGCGAGCTTGTTTTCGACGCGTTTTTCATGGTTCTTTTGGGGCCATAAAACAAGTATATAGGCAAGCAGAAATGCTACAAAGCAAGCTGCCCATATGACTCCTGTTGTCATAAGATATTTTTTATGTGTCTTCATAAAAGACATTTTACAACCTCGTCTTAAAAACACACTCTATCTCGTAGGAGGCCACATCCCGGCCTTCAAGCGTCTCAGATTCCTGCGAAACTCCGATGTTCTCAAGCTTCGGCCCAAGGAAAGCTGAAGAGCGAAGCCGGTTCTGAAAATCCCTGACTGCTTTGTCGCAGTCGTGTTGCGGGCTGCCACTAACACTCATCAGTAATATTCTTACGGGGACACTCTTTTCAATCATTTCTTGTGGATTGTCTTTTTTTGGAACCTTTTTTCTCACAGAATGCTGCTTTACCTCAAGCTCGGTCAACATCACCGAGTCGGGCATATTCTCCACCAGTGTCACCAGCACAGGTGACCATTGGATATATCTGCTGATAGAGGACTTAACTTCCGACAGGTAATTACCGTAAGTGATTTTCTCTTTCTCTAATGATTTTTGCAGCTCCACAGCACCGGACAATTTATCAATCTCTGCCTGGCATCTGACTATTTCCTGCTCTTTTATTGATACGTGTGTTCTGTTGTTCAGATAGAAGCCGAACATTATTATTGTGACGGTCATAGGTACTGCAACGGTTACCGCGGCAATGGCTATGCCCCCGGGACTGCTCTTCATCGGGATGCCTTGTCCCTTTAATAAATCTATCGTGAACATGATTTCCTATCTCACTGCTTGTATAACGTTTAGTCTTTTTTAATAGTCAATTAAACTGTCCTCATGGCAAGGCCGGCTGCCACTGCCAGTGCAGGTCCTCTCTTGTTGCAAATATCTCCGAACCGCTGAGCTGTATCGCAGCGTATTTTCTCAAACGGATTCCACAAAACCGTTTCGACTCCGAGCCGGCTGTTCAATAAATTGATGAAACCTTTGGTAAGAGCAAAACCGCCGCAAACAAATATCTTCTTAACAGGCCTCGATTGCCCCTGGGTTGCATAGTAGCGCAACGTTTTGGAAACATCGTCTATCAGTTTCTGAGAGGCTTTTTCAAGACCATCCTTAAGGTCTATTTGAGATGCCGTGGAATCGCCGGACAAAATCCCGCTGACGTTTTCTGTTGACATACCTTTATCAGTTGCAATCTGCTTTATAATATCATCACCGGCATAGTTTATATCGCGAATGAACGGCCGGCCATTATTACCCATAATTGCCACAGTCGTGTGTGAGCCGCCAACGTTCAGGATAGCTGTTGTGGATTTTTCAGAATCGTTGGTCAGACCATTGAAGCAGTTCAAAAGTGCCAATCCCTCAACATCCATTAGAACGCACTTAAGGGCAGCTTCTTTAGTGAGCTGTACCTTGTTTTTTATCAGAGCGTTCGTCGCCGCCACTAAGATGCCTCTTGTCTTATCATCGCCATTTGGTATCAAGTGATAATCAACAGCACTATCTGCCGCATTGAACGGACAAACCTGCGAGGCCTCAAACGAAACAGCCCCATCTATCTCTGAAGTCGATAATGTCGGAAACTCAAAGTCCCGCACGGCAACTTCCGGACCGCTTAGGCCGCAAACAGCTAATTTCATCTTGCGCCTGGTCGATTCAAGGCATTCGCGAATTGCGTTGACTGTGTTTCGATGATTATTATCCTCTTCACTTACTGCAATCTCGGCGATGCCGGCTGCGGTTACTGTATAGCCGGCATCGTCTTCGCGCAACCTGACTACCTTCACTGCAGACGAACCGATATCCAGCCCCAGAAGTTCGGTCTTGGTGAAATTAAGCATTCGTTTCCAGTCCAAGCCTATAAATCCTTACAAAAAGTTCTAACTTTCAAATTGGAGATCCACCTCTGCGTTTCTTTCTTTCTTCCATCTTTCTTCTTTCATCGGCTTAAAAAGGAAAGCATTTTACTTAGAAATTACAATCATTGTGCAAAGGCTGATGTGCGTGATTTTAGGATGTCCAGTCCTATAAATAATCGAATACTGACTATTTTCTATTGATTATTTTTGATAGTTTTGGCAACTGTCAGTCACCGACAATTAATTATCAATTATGAGAAGATTTAAGATGTGCTTTTGGGTGTTTATCGGTCCTGGGGACAAACACCAAATGGCCTGCAAGCAGGGGCGGTTACTACTCTGAAACATAGTTCCGTTCTCCCTCCAAAAAAAATCAGAACTGTGAAGGATGAATCGCTACATAGCACGGTTCCTGAATCGCCTCTGCTTGCTGCTGTTATTAGGCCAAAAAGGAGATTATACCAATTTCATTTATTAGTTTTCGATTGCATGAACTTGTCATACCTGCGAAAGCAGTAATCCAGGCCTTCCCAGCCAGTATTTGCGCAATCGTATGGGCATTTTTTAATTAGGATTGGTATTATGTGAAAGATTTGGTTTTATTGAGCCTGCTCGATAATCGTGCCCGCCGTGTGCTTTTGCTTGTCTTCGAGCAGTAACTGTCCATCGCGTGCACAAAAAAATCGTTTTCAGATGTGCTATTTGTGCGTGTCCGCACGAATGATAATCACAGCATGATGCGCGCAAAGGTGGCTATGGTCACAAAAGCCATAGCCACCATTAGTTCAATGAGCATTAAGCCGAGCCACCGCCGCTCCTTATCTGCTCCTTGGCGAACATATCCCACAACCACCCTGTGTGATAAATAAGAAGAATAGAGGGGGGCTTTGGGCCACCATTAGGCCTCCCTTTTTACGGAGTCCAAACACCGAGATGACTCAGTGTCATTGTAGCAGGAACCAATGTGGCAGTACTTGGCGTACAAGAAATTGTATATGTCAAGGACGGGGTAACCGTTGAGTCGTAAGCTGCATTGGCCCAAGTAAAGTCGGCATCCACGAAGTACGTACCTGTTAAGTCGCCAGCCACGAATCCCAAATCAACCTGTGTTGGATTTGGCCAGTTGCCTGTATCACCTTTCTCAGCACCATAGGCACGTAGTGCGGTCGCTATGGTACCCATCATCGCCTTTCCTTCCGACCATTTCGATGCGTCGATTCGACCTCGCATAAGTGGAACCGCCACCGAAACTAAGATGGCGACGATCATAATGACAGTCATAAGCTCGACCAGCGTGAAGCCACTTCTATCTCTCTTCTTTCCCATCTTCCTTCTTTCCCATCTTCAAACTCCTACAAAGCAGGCAGCAGGCAATGATAGGCAGATGCGCTATTTGGGCGTGTCCGCACATATCGAATATGATAATCATAGCTCAACGCGCGCAAAGGTGGCTATGGCCACAACAGCCATAGCCACCATTAGTTCAATGAGCGTTAAGCCGAGCCACCGCTGCTCCTTATCTGCTCCTTGGCGAACATATGCCACAACCACCCCGTGTCATAAATAAGAGGAATAGAGGGGGGCTTTGGGCCACCATTAGGCCTCCCTTTTTACGGAGTCCAAGCACCGAGATGATCCAGCGTCATTGTAGCAGGATTCAATGTGGTTTTACTTGACGTACAAGAAATTGTATATGTCAAGGACGGGGTAACCGTTGAGTCGTAATTTGCGGTCCAAGTAATGTCGCCATCATTGAAGTACGTACCTGCTAAGTCGCCAGCCACGAATCCCAAATCAACCTGTGTTGGATTTGGCCAGTTGCCTGTATCACCTTTCTCAGCACCATAGGCACGTAGTGCGGTCGCTACGGTACCCATAATCGCCTTTCCTTCCGACCACTTCGCTGCGTCGATTCGGCCTCGCATAAGTGGAATCGCCACCGCAGCTAAAATTCCGACGATCAAGATGACAACCATCAGCTCAATCAGCGTGAAGCCCCTTCTCTCTCTTTTCTTGTTCATCTTCAATCTCCTAACAAATGTTTTGAAAATTACCTCACTTCCTACTCATGATTATTCTTGTATTGCGTTTTTCCTTTGTGCGCTCCGCACTACGCAATACACACGTTCAATCCTCTATCGGCCAAAATCACTAACAACTATATGAGTTTTTTCGAGTTTTTTACCGCTTATTTCATCAAGGGGTGGGAGCACGGATTACACAGATTTTTTATTTGTTTTTAGTCCGCATAATCTGCAGAATCTGCGGTTAAGACTCATCCCCCCACAATATTGGTTATTTAAAGTATAACACAAAAACCCAAAAAAGCAAGTGGTGAGTAGTTAATTGGTTAATTGGTGAGTAGTTAATTGGTTAATTGGTGAGTAGTTAATTGGTGATCTGAATCCTCACTACTCACCACCTATGCCCCGAGATTGTACTATCCTGCCCCTGCCACGTCCGACATTGTGAAAATCGGCAAGTACAGTGCAATAACTACCACCGCTACAACAGCACCAACCGATACAATCATTATTGGCTCAAGGAGGCTCGTCAAAGTGGTTACTGTGGAATCAATCTTTCGTTCATAATGCTCGCTGGTCTTTCCGAGCACTATTGGCAAAGACCCGCTTTCTTCCCCGACCTGTATCATTTTGATAACCATATTGGGGAAAAAGCCCGATGCCGACATACTCGAGGAGATGTTTGAGCCTTCGACAATGTTTTCTCTGGCTTTTACTACCGCGGACTTCATAATATCGTTAGCGGTCATCCCACTGAGAACATCGAACACCTCAAGCACGGTAACACCCGAAGACAATAAAGTTGACATTGTTTTGCAAAACATTGCAACGAAGGCCTGACTGAATACCTTGCCAAGCAAAGGTATGCGCAGAACAGCTTTGCTAAATAAATAATGTCCTTTTTTGGTCTTGTTGAAGACAAGACCGAAAATTATCAGGACAAAAACAAACCCGATCATATAAATAATATTGTAGCGTAGAATATCGTAAAAGCCCATAAATCCCTGTGTAAAGGCCGGCAGCTTTCCTCCGAGCTGGTCAAATATCGTCTTGAACCGCGGGACAATAAACGCCATTATAAATATCACTATCAGGGTAATAAAAGACATTACAAAGATAGGATAAACCGTCGCCCCTTTAATCTTTCTGGCCAATTTATCACGGTTGTCAAAATACTCTGCCAGCTTACCCAGCGCGCCTCCCAGATTACCGCCGGTTTCACCAGCTAATATCAGAGCACAGGACAAGTTGTTGAAAACCTTGGGAAATTCCGCAATACCTTCCGAGAAAGACTGACCTTTCTTCACCTTATCCGAGATACCCCGCAGAATCGGCCCAAGATTGGAATTTTCTGCATCTTCGGCAATCGTGTCTAAAGCTATCGTAATAGGAATTCCTCCCTCGAGCATTGTTGACAACTGCCAGCAAAGCGCTGCAAGGTCCGCTGATTTGATGCGTTTGCGATGTTTCACTCGCCGGCTTTTTGGTACTCCTGCGGATGTCTCATCGACAGAAATAGGTGTAAGACCTTGCTCTCGAAGATGACCAAGCACGTCAGCTGATGAAGCTGCCTGCACAAGACCTTTCTTCTGAGTCCCTGTTGAATCTCGAGCGACATATCTGTAGCTTTTCATTTATCGAACCTTCTCAAAAGCACATCTATCTATCCGGTTGTCTCTAATCCTGGTCTATGTCAGAAAAGTAACTTGCGCAGTTAGGCTTTGTCTGCCCATACAGCAAAGCAGCAAAAGCGCACATTTCTTACCATTTCACGGCTATATTTTATCGGTGTCTGAAAACCTTGAGTTTAGTAAAAATCTCATAGTAGTTTTATAAAGCCTGTTTCCAGTATCATGCGCAAATATTAAGCGCAAAATTGGGTTGGATTTGCCCTTTATTCGAGAAAACAACGACTTATTTTTACTGTTTTCCAAATGCTCTTGCCCCCATAACTGAGACCGGCTAATAATCATCCTGTAAAAGCTACACTGATGACCTCTTCTGCGGTTGTTAAACCCGCCAATGCCTTATTTACACCGCTTTCAAGTAAACCACCATAGCCTTTTTGACGTGATGCTTGTCTTATCTGCGCCTCGCTGCTATTGGCAATTATCAGTTCTCTTATTTCATCATCTATAACCAAAAACTCAAATATGGGCAATCTTCCTAAATAACCTGTTCCTCCGCACGCTGTACAGCCTTGTCCGTGGTAGAAGGCTGTATTCTTGGCCTGCTTGAGGTCAATCTTCATCCGCTTAAGGACTTCCTGACTTAAGGTTATCGGTTCTTTGCAGTGTTCACAGATTTTTCTAACCAATCGCTGGGCAATAATTAAATTCAGCGACGAAGCCAGCAGATACCGCTCAACCCCCATAAAGAGCAATCTGCTTATCGCACTGGGTGCATCGTTGGTGTGAAACGTGCTCAGAACAAGATGGCCTGTCAATGATGCCTTTATTGCAATTTCGACCGTTTCCTTGTCCCGAATCTCACCTATTAGAATTATGTCAGGGTCCTGTCTCAAAATTGCTCGCAGGCACTTTGCAAAATCAAGGTCAATTTCCGGCTTAACCTGAATCTGGTTGATTCCCGCAAGACGATATTCGACGGGGTCCTCGACCGTTGTAATATTTTTCGCCGGGTCCTTGACGTAATTCAGAGCAGAGTATAACGTAGTACTTTTACCACTGCCGGTCGGCCCGGTAACAATCATTATTCCGTGGGGTCGTGCCAACATGTCTTTAAACTCTTCGAAAAGTTTAGGCTCAAGCCCAAGCTGTCCCAGCTCGTGCTTTACCGCCGATGCATCCAGTATTCGCATTACAACTTTTTCACCATATATTGTTGGAATTACCGATACTCTAACGTCTATACTTCGACCGGAAGTTTTCACTTGGAATCGGCCGTCCTGGGGCAGTCTGCGCTCGGCAATATCCATCCGCGCGATAATCTTTATTCTGGCAATTACCGCTGCCTGCATCTTTTTGGCCGGTGGTACCATATCACGCAGAACTCCATCAATTCGCATGCGAACTATCATTGTTTTTTCCTGAGGCTCTATATGAACATCACTGGCTCTGCTTTTGACCGCCTGGCTCAGGAGCAAGTCAACGAACCGAATCACCGGTGCCTTGTTTGCATCCGCCTCGCCGCTGATATCCGGTTCATCGATTTCTTCGGCAAGTATACCTTCTTCGTCGCCTTCACCCTCAACGATGCTGCGAAGCTGTTGTTCTTCAACATCCGAACCGTGATAAATCCAATCTATCGCCCGGCGAATTTCACGAGGAGAGCTAATCGCCGGCTTAATTTGGCGCTTCATTTTCAGGGTAATTGTATCTATAGCGATAACATTAAGCGGGTCAGCCATCGCAACGACAACTTTATCATCATCTTCACTTATAGCCACGAGACAGAATCGCTTGGCGATACTCTCAGGCAACATACGAGCGATATCCATATCTATCTTGTCCATCTTGTTGGTATCACCTAAAGAGATGTAATCCATCGAGAGATGCTCAGCCAGGGCTCGAGTAACATCCTCATGATTTAGCTTCTCAAGTCGAAGCAGTATCTCACCCAGCCGACCGCCTTGCTTGCTTTGCTCGTTTAGAACTTTCTCCAATTCTTCGCGGCTTATCAGACCTTTTGAAACAAGCAGCTCGCCGAAAGGAAGATTGGCTTCCAATTCCGCTTCAGGAGTTTTGGAGATGGTTTTCTTTGATCCAAAAATCTTGGAGATGCTTTGTGCCGTGCCCATCCGATTAATGTTACCTCCACTTCAAATGCGGATACATACGCCTCTAATAGGCACACTCCTGTTTATCGGCTCTACTTGGTGAGTCGCCTACGCTCCAAATCTTCAGCGACGGAGCGTGGTTAATTGGTGAATAAAAAAATACTCACGACTCACCAGACTCCCTGTTTAAATATAGAATAAAAACCAGCAAAGGCCAAAAACCGCCTTTGTTTTGGTCCCTTGGCGATAGTAAATAATCGAACTTTGTACTTTTTCGGACAATCTGCAGAAGTGATTAAGCCCTATCTTGTAATTCAATGCTGCAGGACGTTGAAATTCCTTGCATTCAGGCAGGAAGTCCACGATTTTAAAATGCGATATAAGCCCTTGTTTATAAAAGCGTTAGGCTGCTCGATGTTCGATGCCGGAAGCTCGATGCTCGTCGAGAACCAAGTATCGAGTATCGAGGCTGCTTTTGTAAAGGCTTTTATGGTTTATAGGACGGTTTGGTCCAGCACCAATTATCCATGATCCCTGTTATGACCAAAGGGCATCCCTTCGGGAGAAATCAGCGCTGAAAGCCTGGCAATCCACTATGTGAAGTAATTTCTAACGGGATTTATATTAAAATTCTTGACGAAACGGCAGGAATCGTTAATATTGGTATCAGTTGGGACATTGTTATCCGGGAAGTGCGCAAATAGAAACCCTTGCGGATGTGGCGGAATTGGCAGACGCGCAGGCTTCAGGTGCCTGTGGGCTTCGGCCCGTGGAGGTTCGACTCCTCTCATCCGCATTAAACCCACCCTAATCGTCCAAAACCGGCCTTTTTGGCCTAATATCACACGCGCAGGCTGCGATTTAACGAAAATTGTGCTAATAGGCCGATAAATAAAGAATAAACTGACCCCCGTTTTCACGGGGGCGGGCAATAGGCTCGCGCAGCTTATAAGTAAGAAAGCTATGCTTCAAATTTTACAAGATTTAGAATCCGCCATTGGCGGAACGGTTGGTCTCAGCCCTGTAGTTTTGGTCGGGGCGGGCTTGGTTTGCGTTATAGCCGGTTTATTTATCTGGCTCGGCGGCCTGGGCTTTAGAAAACTTTTACTCCCAACGGCCGGCGCGATTACCGGGGCTGTTTGTGGTTTTTTTATAATCGGCCAAAACCTCACCTCGGTAGTGTTCTCGGCGGCGCTTGTCGCAGGTATCGCAACAATACTTGAAAGGTTATTTATCGCAATACTTACAGGCGCATTAGCTGCGGCGGTTGCCTTTGTCGTTTTAGTCGGGCCCTACATTGAATATACACAAGAAGCAGCTACGGTACGAGCGGTTGAAACGTCAGCTCAGCGCCAAGCTATCAGTGTTCGTAAAAGTGCGGAAATAATGAAAGATTATATAATCGATGCCGGCCAAAGGATAAAACACGCTGGTTTACAAATGTCCGTGCATCACTGGGCGATAATAATGGTCTCGGCACTGATTTTTATAGTTGCGGGAGTTTCCCTGTGGCGCTTGGCCATGGCTTTGTGCTGTTCGGTTCTGGGAACGATACTTATTTTCGCCGGAATGATTTTGCTGTTGTTGCATAAAGGGGCTGTGCCTGTCAGCATCATTTGCAGTAAGTCATCATATTATGCCACTGCCTTTATAGCAATGATAGCTTTCGGCACGATTGAGCAGCTATTACTTTGTAAACATCCAAAAACACACTCGGCACGAAGAAGACGAATTAGTAAGAATAAGGAAGAACCCGACCAAACAAAGGAAGGTTGGCGGACGTCATAACAACTCCGGCGTTTTGTAAAAAAAAAGCTACAAAGAAAATTTAAGGAGAAAAATAATGGATTGTGTTACCATCCTTGCACAGGCGGTTGAAACTGCTTCCCCGCAGGCCGCGGAAGAAGCAGTTATCCCAATGGAAACCTTTTGGTCATATATTACTTCTCTCAATCTGGTTGAAGCGGTAACTTTCATCTCTTTCGGTGTGGTCTGTCTTTTCTATGGCTGGCGTGTCTTCAAAATATTGGTCGTAATCAGCTTTGCCCTTTTGGGTCTGTTTCTGGGTATAGCAATAACCGACAAAATTGTCGGCCTGAACAGTCAGCTCTGGGGCGGAATAGTAGGCATGGTCCTGCTTGCGGTTCTTTCCGTGCCCTTGATGAAATGGGCTGTTTGTTTATTAGGTGCCGCAGCCGGCGGAATAATATCATCAGGGATATGGTACGCTTCGGGCCTGACTGAAAGATATATCCTGGCCGGGGCGCTTGTTGGGATGGTCGCCGGCGGTATGATATCATTTATCATTTTCAAAGTCGCTGTCATACTCTTTTCCAGCCTCGGTGGAAGCTGTTTAATCGTGGTCGGATCGCTGGCGATTTTATACATTTATCCGCAAACCTCCGAGCGATTAGAAGAAATAATATTTACCAAAAAATGGTTTCTACCCACTGTCCTGACGGCACCGACATTAATAGGCGTAATCCTGCAAAACAAATTCGTAAAAAATTCTAAAGACTGGGACATGTAACGTTTTGGTTAAGCCGAAAAGATTTGTTTGCGGAAGAATCGGTGTTTTTTGTATGACTTCACCCCCAAAGCTAAGCAGCACAAGTACCGGTAACCCGGACTAATCACGGTATCTGTCTTTAACCTCAGGAATTAAATATTGCTCTTTCGACAAACTTCTAAAAGATTCGGTCTTGCTTTCCCATTTATGGTAATCAATCCCGGCTTGCGGAGTTCCGCTTGATCGCCACAATTGACGTAAACATTTCCTTATAAATCCAAATACAAACATACAACACTTCCTTCCAAATGCTAAATGTATTATACCACAAAAGGTGTTTCAGCACCAGTAAAAAATTGAAATGTTGCTGTTTGAAAAACGTATCAAAGCCTTCTCTAAGCCTTCTGTGTGAAGCAGCGGGCCTTTTTATCGGCCCACGGCGAGAAGTTTTTTTCAGCGCACAGCCCTCGCCACACGATACAAAATGGCTGCAAGCTTAGTACCCACAGCCCGGCAGCTGGTAAAAGGCGGGACTGTCTTACGCCTTGCGTTTTCTTTTTCTTAATAAAGTCAAAGAACCAAGACCCAGCAGAGCTATCGTAGTCGGCTCAGGAATCGACATAGCGCCGCTGAAACCATTGCCGCCGGCATAGCCGCCGGCCAACATCTGGGCAAAACTGCGATAGTTTGTTCCACTGCCCCCCTGTAATGACAGCTCAAAATCAAGTCCGGGCGTTTGCGTGTAAAGGATCATATTCAACGCAGCAGAACCAAGCGCCTTGCCGGCGTCCGTTACAACGAGGTTACCAATATCCGCCTTAAAACAAGTGTAGCCTCCTGCTATCGTCCCGACCGGGACCAGGTCACCACCGGCCAGAGTGCCCAGTAAGTAAACCGCGCTATTATCTGCGCTCGTAATCGAGATGGTTGGGCTGCCGATTGGTTTGACTTCATAGGTACCGCCTGCTCCTGCGCCTACTATGAGAGTGGGAATATGCACCAAAGAGCCGACCAGGTTATCGTAATTACTGCCCATTCCTGCATCAACAGCGATATTCTGGTTAAAGCTAAGTATGCTGGCCCCGTCGTATTCCCAGCTTCCTCCGGTGTCTGGATTAGGACTGAATTCGACCGTTGGTGTCGCCAATGCCGGCGTGCCGGCACAAATCAACAATGCGAGAGTCATTATTACTAACCTTTTCATTTTTTGTCCCCTCCGAAATTTTATATACTTAAATTTCTGTCCGTTTTATCTTTGTGCTGCGGACTACTCGCAGCCCCGATTTTATCGGGATTTTCTCAATCCGTTGGCTTCGAGTTACTCCGTTTGTTCAGTAGCGATTTTGTTTTATGAGCCCTCCCCCTTTCTGCCGGTCACTGCCACGGTCGGCTTTTCGTTCTTGGTTAGTCTTGTTAATAGTTTGACAAAAATCTTTTTTACACTCCAAAAATTTCTTACCGGGTCGTAAAAGTTAGGGGCCTGGCCGTCGAGAAGGCCGGCTCACAGCCCTCCTGCATATTCGTTTACGTGGGGGTCCTTTTCCTTTTCTTACGCACCAGGCTTAGCACGCCTCCGAAGCCAAGCAGAGCTATTGTTGTTGGTTCCGGTACTTCCACAAGATAGTCCTGTTGTCCGTTGTAGCTAAAGACTCGCAGGTCCGCCCTTGGACCGGTACCATCCAGAGAGTGCAGCATATAATTGGCCAAATCTGCATCAAGATACGCGGCACGGAAACCACGGTCGCCCGGTGAGCCATCGACAGTAACATCCCAACCTAACGAGTTCTTCGGAAGGTCCTCGTGGACTATCTCCCAAACGGCTGCACTAAAAGCCTCGGCCTTGGTATTTTGCTGGTAGGTAAATGGGCCGCTGCCCACCCAGGATGGGTCGAAGTACCTGCCCCAAAGCTCCTGAAGATATTTGGCCTTGGTCAGCCCCATTGTACCTTCTAAAAGTGTCGTTGGCACCGGTCCATCTTGCGGCATAATCACATCGTACGTCAATGTGCTGCTTGAGACTATTTCCGCCCATTCAATGCAGAAAACGCCAATTGGCCCGTCGGGCCAAATTTTGCCTTCATTTGTGGCGTAGCTCTTCTCGAGCATATAAACTCCCGCGTAGCCTAAAGCATTTTCCTGGCCCGCAACCCAGGCCTCAATTAGATCACTGGCTCCATGACCGGTAAATGCTATATCCACAGTACCAACAGTAGTGGCTTTGGCTGCGGACGGAAGAACCAGAACAACCGATGCACAGAAAACTACTAATATTATCAACTTCAACTTCATCATTATCCTCCCTCAATATTTCGTATTGCGTATATCGTATTACGTATTGCGTGCGCGATATGCATCACGCAATACGCACGACGATTCTTCTACGCGATACGCATCACTCAATACGCACGACGATTAACTTGGGTGCTCAATTGGGGAAATTTGAGAACCCCCCATTCCGATTTTGATCACCCCCCGGAACTACTTATTACAAAAATAATTTTATCCTATTTGCCCGCAAAAGTCAAGAGTTTTTAGCATCAATACCGCCGGATGGATGAATTTTTATTGGAGTGTCCCCTGCCTGACCAAAAACAAAATAGTTTTAGGACTTAACAGCCATTAGACCGGTAATTAGCTCCGGATTTTTACGCTAAGCCTGTCCTGACTCATAAAGCTTGCCCTGAATTAGCCGAAGCCATGAGCGCAGCCGAAGGGGTCGAAGGAATCGCGTTTTTTAGCTCAACGATAAAAGTAATTTTTTCGGATAGCAGGGATAATCGAAAAGTGACACGACGGAAGGAGTGGGGTATAGATAGAAGGAAACAATAGAGATTTTAGGTTGTTTGTTTGCAGAATAAAATGGATATGGCTGGCAAAAAAAATGGGAGCTGACCGTGTGGTGACCAGCCCCCCAAATAGAAGAAAGGAGTAGTATTATGTTATCAGCTAAACGGGCAATCGCTCAAACCCGTTCGGACTCCATCCACTATATCTCACAAACAACAAGCATAAGCGAAAAAACATATCGGACTATTTAAGAAAGGCTCCCCTGCCTGATTTCCCCTCACTTACGCTTGTTCTATATATATTATACTTGATATTTGACTAAATGCCAAATGCAATTTTCAATTTTCTTACAACGCCACATTCAGTTCCATTGCACTACGGCATAGATGTAATCTACCAATGTTTTTCTCTTGGTAACGTCGTCGTTGTTTCTGACCTGCAGCTGAAGGGAATTTACCTTTTCGGGTGTGTCCACGAGGCTTGTTACGTCCCATAAGTCTGTCGCCTTATTTGGTTCTCCTTCGTACACAGGAGCATTTATAGAGGCCCAAACCACCGGTTTACTCGGCCAGCCTGTGCCGGTGGCCCATTCTAATTTTCCGGCGGGAAATCCTTCTTGCTCGAAGTGTTCCACATAAACAACGACCGATGCTATTTCAACACCTGCTGGGATAGATACATCTGGAAAATCATAGGATGTGTATAAACCTGAGTCGGTCTCCCGCCTGTTGTCATCACAGGTCAGGACAATGCCGCTTTTGCAGGCTGCCGGTAATATTGTTTTGCGTTTTTTGGTTTTGCATCCATCCGCTGTGGTCAAGGCAGTTGTCGCCGGCGGGCTTGGCAGAGCTACTGTGATGGTAAATGGTTGGGTCTGGGAAGCTGGAGCGCTACCGTTATCTGTGACCTTGACCGCTACATCATTAACCCCCGCCTGGTCACTCGTCGGTGTCCACTCTATCAAGCCGGTAGCCGTATCTATGGTCATACCTGTGGGTTTGATGGTTAAGGAGTAAGCTAAGGTATCTCCTACATCCGGGTCCGTGGCATCAACATCATAAGTATATAACGCGCCCACTGTAGCTGTGTTTACAGGTGTTGAAGTGAACCTCGGCGCATCGTTGACCGCCTTGACTTTAACATTCACCTTTGCGGTGTCGATTTCACCTTTGCTGTCACTGACCGTATAGGTGAAAGCATCGCTGCCGTTAAAGTCCGCCTTGGGAGCATAGCTCAGCGTGTTATCAGTATCAATGCTGACAGAGCCGTTCTCGCCTTGGGTAACACTGGTTATCTTAAGCGGATCATCATCAACATCGGTATCGTTTGCCAACACATCAATCTTTACTATCGGCATGTCCTCCTGCGTTATCGCACTGTCATCATTGGCCGTCGGCGCATCATTGACCGGCTTGACAGTAATTGACACGGTTGCAGCCGCGCTGTCTGCCGTCTTGTCGCTGACCTTGAAAGTAAAGCTGTCCGACCCGTTGAAGTTCGCCATTGGCGAATATCTCAGGTTTGGCGCTGTCCCTCTTAAGCTCCCGTTAGACGGCCCTTTTACAACACTATAGGTCAGCGAATCTCCGTCGGCATCGCCACCCGCTAAGGTAATCGACACCGATATATCCTCCTGCGTCGTCACATTGTCGTCATAGGCCATCGGCGCATCATTGACCGCCTTGACAGTTATTGACACGGTTGCAGCCGCGCTGTCTGCCGTCTTGTCGCTGACCTTGAAGGTAAAGCTGTCTGACCCGTTGAAATTCACCTTTGGCGAATATCTCAGCTTTGGCGCTGTCCCGCTCAGACTCCCGTGAGACGGGCCTGTGACAACCCTGTAGCTCAATGAATCTCCGTCGGGGTCATTGCCCACTAAAGTAATCGACACCGATTTGTCTTCCTGTGTCGTCACCCTCTCGTCATTGGCCGTCGGCGCATCATTGACCGCCTTGACCATAACATTCACCGTAGCTGTATCGGTTCCACCTTTGCCGTCACCGACGGTATAGGTGAAAGAGTCGGTGCCGCAAAAGTTTGCCTTCGGACTATAGCTCAGCGTGTTATCAGCGTTGATGGTAACCGAACCATTCTTGCCCTGAGTAACAGCGGACGTCGTGAGCTGGTCGTCATCGGCGTCAGTATCGTTCGCCAGCACATCAATCGCTTCTATCGGGGTGTCCTCCCGCGTCCTCGCAGTGTCATCTTTGGCGCTCGGCGCGTCGTTTGCCGCCGTTACTGTTATTGACACGGTTGCAGTTTCGCTGTCCGCCGTCTCATCACTGACCTTGAAGGTAAAGCTGTCTGACCCGTGGAAATTCGGGTTTGGCGTATAATTCACGTTTGGCTCTGTCCCGCTCAGACTTCCATGGGACGGACGTTCTACTATAGTGTAGCTCAGCTCATCTTCTTCGGGGTCAATGCCCTCTAAGGTAATCGATACCGGCGTGTCTTCCTCCGTCGTTACACTGTCGTCCTTTGCTACCGGCGGGTTCTTCTGTACCTTTGCACCGACATAGCTGGCTGTCGGCGGATCGTTGACCGACTTCAAATGTATCGAGACGGTTGCAGCAGCGCTGTCCCCCGTCCCATCGTTGACCTTGAAGAGAAAGCTGTCCGACCCGTTGAAATTCTCATTTGGCGTATAGATAAGATTTGGCCCTGTACCGCTCAGAGTCCCGTGTGATGGGTCTTGCACTACGCTGTAGCTCAGCGCATCACCGTCAAGGTCACAGCCGGTTAAAGTAATCGACACCAGCGTGTCTTCCTGCGTTGTTACACTGTCATCGTTAGCTGTCGGCGGGTCGTTGACCGCCTTTACCATGATTAACACGGTTACAGGAACGCCGTCCACCATCCCGTCGTTGACATTGAAGGTAAAGCTGTCTGTCCCGTTGAAATTCGGCTGGGGCGTATAGGTCAGCTTTGGTGCTGTCCCGCTCAAGCGCCCATGAGAAGGCCCGGTTACAACATTGTAGGTCAGCGTGTCACCATCCGGGTCGCTACCGAGTAACGTGATAGACACCGGTGTATCCTCATCCGTCATTACACCCTCACCTTCAGTCGCATCAGCGATAATGACCGAAATACTAAGCAGCACCACCAGACAGAGTATGTGTTTCAAAAACTTTTTCTCTAACATAATTTTCCTCCGAATGAAATTTACTGTTTCTAAAAGAGATTTCTTAAAAAAACAGGCCGGCTAAGGTGTCCGGCTTTGCCGACGGAAAAACCGACCATCAGCGAAACAGAAAACATAAAAAATAGTTTTTGGACATACTACTCCTCCGAAAAAACTTAGCAGACTGCAATATGCAGCTACTTATAATACTATGCTTTATTGGTTCATTTTCGTTTGACTTCTCCTCCGATCGGCCGTCATGCAGAAGCCCGACATTATGAACCCGAAATTAAGCGCAACAGTATACTTCAACCTTCTCGTATCTGCAAGCATATTTTTCAATAAACTTTTAATAAAAAGCAACCTCTCGGACCTTTGCAGCTTCCTGCATCCTTGTTATGTCCTGTAATAGCTGGACTTATCGCAATTCGATACCGGCTAAAATTCCCCATATTTCAAATAGAATAATAACTCTGCATCGCTGTGAAGATACTCAAAGGCTCTCGACTTACAACCTTCGAGGGCGTAATTAGCGGATTTTGTTCTTGCAGAATCGCCTCGGTGAGCTTACAATACTCACTTTGACGAAATGTTCAAAGCTCGACATTGCGATCAACCCCCAAAAATTTTGGGGTCGTTTAGCCGTCGTCGGCACGCCTGCCTTGAGCTTGCCGAAGGGGCGACGTAACTTGTATTTAGCCCCCCAATTTATTGGGGGGTTCTTTAGAAAATCGTGTTATGTTTGAATCATTAACCGAGAAATTTAACTCTGTTTTCAGGTCGCTGGCCGGCCGAGGACGCATTACCCAGGCAAACATCTCGGATGCTATGCGGGATGTACGCAAAGCCCTTCTGGAGGCGGACGTCAGCTACAACGTCGTAAAGCAGTTCTGCAAGGACGTTACGCAGGCGGCCATCGGTGCTGAGGTGATAAAGAGTCTTCATCCAGGCCAGGTTATGGTAAAAATCGTCAGTGATGAGCTGACAAAATTGATGGGGCCTGTCGATACCCGTATCTATTTTGTCTCACCCGGCCCTACCGTAATTATGTTAGCCGGCCTCCAGGGCTGCGGCAAGACCACCACCGCCGCCAAGCTCGCTAAATACCTCATCGCAAAGGGTAAAAAACCGCTCTTGGTGGCCGACGACCTCCAGAGACCCGCTGCCATCGAGCAATTGATTGTGCTCGGTCGGCAGATAAATATTGATGTTTACAGCGAGGACAGCAAAAACGCCGTAAAGGTCGCGAAAAACGCTTTAAAGCACGCCCGTACAAATAACCACGATGTAATCGTGCTCGACACCGCAGGCCGACTCCACATAGACCAGGAAATGATGACGGAGATTGCCGACGTCGCAAAGGCGGTCAATCCGCACCAGATTTATTTGGTCTGTGATGCGATGACCGGCCAGGATGCTGTTAATTCAACCAAAGAGTTCAACGAGCGTCTCGAACTCGACGGCGTCATCCTTACAAAACTCGACGGCGATGCCCGCGGCGGGGCCGCACTCAGCGTAAAAGCCGTTACCGGAAAGCCCATCAAGTTCATCGGCGTGGGCGAAAAGCTGGACAAGCTCGAAGAATTTCACCCCGACCGTATGGCCGGCAGAATCCTCGGGATGGGCGACGTGGTAACGCTCGTGGAGAAGGCTCAGGAACATTTCGAAGCGGAAGAAGCCGAGAAGCTGCAAAAGAAAATGGCCAAAGGAAGTTTCGGCTTTGACGATTTCCTAAAGCAGATGCAGGCCGTCAAAAAAATGGGCGGTATGAAAGATATGCTCAAAATGATGCCCGGAATGGGTGGGCAGCTCAAGGACCTGGACTTCGACGGCGCCGAGCTCAATCAAACCGAAGCGATTGTCTATTCGATGACACCCGCCGAACGTCGCGACCCCGACATTATAGATTCCTCCAGGCGAAGACGCATTGCCGCGGGCGCGGGCGCTGAAGCTCAGGATGTTTCCGGCCTGGTAAAGACATTCAAACGCAGTCGCGATATGATGAAGGCAATTAGCGGCGGAAGCCTCGGCGGACTTAAAAACTTGTTCTCAGGCGGACTTAACATGGGCGCGCTGAACCAAATAATGGGGGGGGGAAGAAAAATAAAGCAGCGCTCGAAAAGAAAAAGAATCACAAAGCGAAGGGGCAAAACTAAGCGACGATAATATTTGGTTGTCATTCCCGCGAAAAGCCTGCCCTGAATAAGCCGTAGCCCTGAGCCCGTTCGGCTACGCTCAGGGTAAACTCCGTCGAAGGGGTAGCCGAATGGGCGGGAATCCAGTGTTTAGCCCTCCAATTTATTGGGGGGTTGCTTACGGTAAAAAAGCCATTATGGAGAAAAACATTCACCCCGTTAGAAATTCCAGAGTCGATAAGAACATGGAACAAACCCCGTTAGAAGTGAGTCGTCAATTTCTACCAGGACAAAAAGTGAATATTTCTAACGGGGTAAACCGTAGGGACTTCTTAAAGCTTGCGGGCGTAACCGCCGCCGGGGCTGTGCTGTCCGGCTGCGCGGATGGAATTTTCTCAGGTTCTAAAAAAAGTGTGGGCGGCCCGGCTGATAAGCCGAACTTCATTATCATTTTCTGTGACGATTTGGGCTATGGCGACCTCGGCTGTTTCGGCTCGAAGAAGCACCGCACGCCGAACATCGACCGAATGGCTGCCGAAGGCATGCGTTTTACGAGCTTCTATGTAACCAGCGGCGTATGCACGCCGTCCCGGTCGAGTTTGATGACCGGCTGCTATCCCCGCCGCGTTAATATGCACCAAAGCGACAGGAACGAATGGGTGCTGTTCCCGGTTGCCCAGAAGGGATTAAATCCGAATGAAATCACCATCGCCGAGGTGCTCAAAGCCCAAGGCTACGCCACTGCATGTGTTGGCAAGTGGCATTTAGGGGACCAGCCGGAATTCCTGCCCACACGTCAGGGCTTCGACTACTACTACGGCATCCCATACAGTAACGATATGGGAGCCAGGCAGCGCAAGCAGAATCCGCCTCTGCCTTTGATGCAGAATGAGAAGGTTATTGAAGCTCCCGCCGACCAGAACACGCTGACAAAGCGCTACACAGAAGAGGTGCTCAAGTTCATCACCACCAATAAGGACAAACCGTTCTTTGTTTATCTGCCGCACACGATGGTGCACAATCCTGTGCATTCGAGCGAGAACTTCCGCGGTAAATCCGCCAACGGCGGTTATGGTGACGCGACCGAAGAAATTGATTGGTCCACCGGTCAGATACTTGAAACGCTAAAGAATCTGGGCATTGATGACCGCACATTAGTTGTGTTTACCTCCGACAATGGCGCAGCTACACGCTGGGGCGGCAGTAATCTGCCGCTTTCTGGTTTCAAAGGCAGTACGATGGAAGGCGGTATGCGTGAGCCGTGTGTTATGCGCTGGCCTGGCAAAATCCCCGCAGGCAAAACGTGCGACGAATTGGCTTCGACTCTGGACCTGATGCCGACATTAGCGCGATTGGCAGGTACTAAGGCCCCAACCGACCGCATCATCGACGGCAAAAACATCTGGTCTCTTATGACCGGCAAAAGAGGAGCAAAGTCGCCGCACGAGGCGTTTTACTATTATAAGATAGACCAGTTACAGGCGGTGCGTTCCGGCAAATGGAAACTGCATCTGCCCTTCAAGATAAAAAAACGCAAGCAGGAAAAGGACGCACCCAACGCTCCGCTAAAACTATACGACCTCGAAGCCGATATCGGCGAAACAAACAATGTCGCGGCTGACCATCCCGACGTTGTCAAGCGTCTTCTTGCCTTGGCAGAAAAAGCACGCCAGGACCTCGGCGACGTGAATCGTAAAGGCACAGGTCAGCGACCGGCCGGCTGGGTTGTAACTCCGAAGCCATTGCTGTTTTCGGAAAAATCGCAAGATAGTTATTGATAATGGAAAAACGATAGTATAAATAGTTAGCCCTCCAATTTGTTGGAGGATTGTTTAGCCCCCAGGCCTGCCCTGGGGTCGTTTAGCCGTCGCCGGTAAGCCTGCCCTGCTTGCCCTGCGAAGCTTTAGCGAAGGTGGGAGCTTGCCGAAGGGCGATGCTTAAAAAATTGAAATCAATAAAATGGCGATAATAAATAAAATTTCAATTGAGCAATACCTGGAAAAAGTTGCCCGTTTTTCCAACAGCGACTATGGTATGATGATAAGAAACCAGTTCAAGGATATCGAGGGCGGCAGCGAGCTGGGTATGCTTGCGGCGCCGAGCGAAGAGGAGTTAGAGCATTTGAGAAAAGCAGTGGCGATAATGACGTCGGATGAGAAACAAAACGCCGGCAATTTAACTGATGAGCAGATACAAAGAATCGCATCTGACGCACAGATTGACACTGCAAACTTCGCAATCTTCATAAATGGTTACGCTATACACTGCAAACGTGTTTCGTGATCCCGCACCTATTGAAGTCAGGCGGGCACAAATGGCTCGGTTCGGGCAGTGATTCCGAAACTTCGGCCAATAGGTGCGGGACACGGGAATTGATTATAAATTGAAGAAAGGAAAGAATTATGGCAGTAAAATTAAGAATGACGAGGATAGGCAGGCGGCATCGGCCGTTCTTTAGAATCAATGCGGTCGAATCCCGCACGCCGCGTGACGGAAAAATACTTGAAAAGCTGGGCCACTATGACCCGATTGAGAATGACCCGGCCAAGCAGATTGTCCTCAATCGCGAACGTACAAAATATTGGCTCGATAAAGGAGCAATACCATCCGATACGGTCTCGCAAATTCTGCTTCGTCAAGGTATCAAACACAAATATGCCGAACAAAAGGCTGCGCGCCGAGCAAAGGCCAGGGCCATAGCCGGCGTCAAAGGCAAGCTGTTCAGCAAAGCTCAAAGAATTGCCGCCCAAAAGCAAGCCGAGGCTGCCGAGGAAAAAGCCAAAGCAGAAGCCGAAGCTAAAGCTAAAGCTGAAACCGAAGCAAAGACCAAAGAAGCTGAAGTAAAAGCCAAGGCAGAAGCCGAAGCAAAAGCCAAAGCTGAAGCCGAAGTAAAGCCCGAAGCTGAAATGGCCGAGGAAAAGGTCGAGGCCAAAACCGAAGCTGTAGAGGAAAAGGCCGAACCCGAAGCAGAAGCCAAAGACGAAACCGAGGCTAAAGCCGAATCCGAAACAAAAGCTGATGAAGAGGAAGCCGAACCAAAAGTCGAAGAAAAAACCGAAGGCTGAAAAACTTTCGTTCGTCAGTTTATAAAATACTTTGCCCCACGTTTTCGTGGGGTTTTGACCTAAAAGCAAATGCGTATTGACGTTCTTACACTTTTTCCCCGGATGTTTGAGTCGCCCTTGTGCAGCTCGATATTAAAGAGGGCACAAGAGGCGTCCCTGGTCGAAATCGCTCTTACCGATATACGGGACTTCGCCGCGGACAGTTACAGAAAGGTTGATGATAAACCTTATGGCGGCGGCCCGGGTATGGTTATGATGCCGGGCCCCGTCTTCGATTGCTTTGAGCACGTTAAGAAATTATCACCCGAAAAAGGCCGGGTCATTTTGCTGACTCCACAGGGACAAAAATTTGACCAGAAAAAAGCAGTCGAACTAAGCAAAGAAAAACGGCTAATCCTAATCGCCGGCAAGTATGAAGGATTCGATGAGCGGATTCGCATCGGCCTTGATGCCGAGCAAATCTCCATAGGTGACTATGTCTTGAACGGCGGCGAACTTGCAGCTATGGTAATCGTAGATGCGGTCGTAAGATTATTGCCCGGCGCCCTCGGCGATGAGGACTCAGCCCAGTATGATTCGTTCAGCGAAGGTCTTTTGGAATATCCGCAATATACAAGGCCGGAAGTCTTTCGGGGTATGAAGGTACCTGACATACTCTTAAGCGGCGACCACGCCAAAATCGCCGAATGGCGACGCCGGCAGGCCCTCGAAAGAACAAAAAAATGGCGACCCGATTTGTTAGAAAAAAATCTGAGCCAAGAGGACAAAAAGAAATGAAAATAAAGTCAGAATCCACAAACTCAAAATCGAACTCACATAGTAAAACACCGGTGGTCAGCTTTAAATCACTCGGGCCGGTCCCCGACCTCGAAGAGTACGTCCAGCCCGACTGGTGGAGGAGGATTTTCAACTCAACCTACCTGAAAACCGATGGAGATGTTATCGACGATGC
>JBGVTO010000282.1:0-12511 GCA_041862635.1 Phycisphaerae bacterium
ACAGGCCTCGCCGTGAAAACCACCGCAGTTAGCGAAGAACACCGAGTTTTCCGCGGAATACTGCTTGGCTAATACCGTGCCCTGGCCGACAAAGCATTTATATATTATTGTCCCATCTGTAATGTTCGAGCCGCTGCACACAATAAAATCTTCTGCAAAAACACCTGGTCCGATACAAACCGGGTCCTCCGGACAGCTATTGACCGAACCGTTCTCCAATCTGCTCACGCCCTCTATCACGCTTGCGGGACCTACTTTGGTGTTCTTGATAATTCTGCAGTTAATGAGCCTGGCACCTGCGCCCACAACACCCATAGAGCTGGTAACAGAGTCGGTGTAGTCGGCTATCATTTTTTGCAGCTTTTCAATAACCTGCGGCCGGTGCCGATAAAAAGCTATTATATAAGCCGTATGAGCAGACAAATGGTCATAAATCGCTATTTCTCTGCCGCCGGCCTCATTGACAACAGCAACTTCCGTGCCGTTACCGAATGAGCTTTCGCCTTCTACGGCAAGCAGGTCAATGTTTTCTATCACAGCATCATCTTCGATTTTATAGTTGGCGATGTAGTTCCTTACATGACTTATATATACGTTATTGCCGATTATGCAGTTGTGGATAGTTGCGTGACTAACCCCGGCCGGCTTTGTAACGCCGCCGAAAAATGAAACCTGCTTTGCAAACGCACCTAACCTGATGTGCCCGCAGAAATGTGTCGATTTTATCGTATCTGCATTGAAACCATCGGCAACCAGGACTTTCGACCAGTCCTCACAGCTACAGCCCTGGTTGATTAATTGAGCGATTTGCTCCGAAGACAGCGGACGAAATCCTCCTTGAATATTATCGGATTCTAATGCCACTTCTTTTCTTTCTGTTTCTAAATGACCTGTCATTTTGAGCGCCACCTTGTTTCTATCAAACCCGCGCAAGCAGGAACCTTTTCGGCCCGCTGTTTTCACCACAGGTTTTACAACTTGAATTAAACACAGCGTATATTACAGAGCTTAATTCCATAAATCAACATATTTATAACAAGCTACTTGTGAGGTGTTTTGCTTTTCATATCTTACAGAAACTCGCGGCATTCGAAAATCTTAGAGGATTTTCCCCCTTTTTTAGAGTGAAGTCGCGGCTCTGGGAGCTATCAAAGATAAATTAAAGATTTTTTGGCAAAATTTGGAGTGATTCTTTGGTCAGTGCCGATGTTTACAGTATAAGGGACTGCACTTTCTTTGGTTAAGGGAACCATTAGGCACCGATTATGTTTGAGCCTAAGCTCAGCAGGTGCGGGATGGAAACCTGTACATCTGTGGATTTTTCGAGTTCAGGGAAGGTATTTTGCAAAAAAATATGAAGCCGTAACTCTCAGGGATGAGACTATGCCGAATCAGGCAAGGGTAGCAAAAGTATTAGCGACACTGCTGGCCTCAATGACCATTGGGGCGATAAGCCTAATGGCCCTGGGCCATAATCCCCCATCTGCCGGCCCATTCTCTCTTTGGACATATTACCGGCTCGACCCTGTCCAAAAAGCTATTTCTTCTCGGGCAGCCCAGTCCCCGGACCGCTGGAACCGCATCGAGATTTACTACAGCGGTACCAAAGCCGGCAATATAGAGCATCTGGCATTGTTCAATGGTCTGGCCGATCCCGAAGATATTAACTTCCACTTCTGTTTATGCAACGGTCTTGGCGGCGAAGACGGACAAATACAGCCAACAGAAAAATGGCAGAGACAATGGCCGCTCATCCCCAGCCGCACCTGGTACGGCAGCAGTCAGACTATCCGAATCTGCATTATAGCTGACGGCAAAACCACTCACCTGACCGATTGCCAGATAAAAAGGTTGGAAACGCTCCTGGATGGACTGTGCAAAAAGTTCCGCATTCGGCCTGAATCCATCTACTACCCAAACGATTGGCGATAAAAACACACTGCATTCGTAACTCTCAGGCACATACGAAGACCCTCTTTATAGTTCAACCGTATTTAATGACCGGCTTGGTGATTGGTTCATGTCTCTATTACCGGCAATAACCGAGATATCAATAATAATATTGTAGGTCATTCAATGATGTCAGACACCAAGGTCATTCAAAACTCCATAAAAAAAGAGACGCACAGAATGCGTCTCTAATGTCATGAGCTGGGGCCGGTATTATTGGGCCGGCAGTACTGGAAGTCCCTTTTCCCTGCGATAATCATTGTCCCTCTTGATGAGTTCCTGGAAACGTTCTTCTGGGACCCATTCCACGTGGCTGTCTAAGAACAGCACATTTCGTCCATCCCCATGATTGCTCAGTTTCTCATAAACCATGATCATCCAGGGAGTGTCTGATGTCGTAATCGACGCCCCTCGATAAATGTAAGATTCTCTCGACTCGCTCGCCGGACACACCAGGCCCTTAGCAGGCATCTCTGCTTTACTAATCAGTGTTTCCAGGTCCGGAGGAAACTGGTCGTTATAATCATTAGCATAGATCAAGAGGGCCTTGCCGATGCCTTTGAGATTTGTCTTGCAGACATAGCGCCTGGTTTTAGCACGGGCTTTCAGCAGGGACGGAGCTACAAAGTCGCCGATCAACGAGTCCGCAGCAGCAGAGTCAATCTGCAAAAGCAGGCGTTTGCCATGTTTGCGAGGTGTCAGAAGTTTAAGTACCTGGTCTAATTTCGGCATGAATTCCCGGGCCTGGGGATTTTGCCCTGCCAGGGTATAAAGATTTTCGATAAATGTCAACACGCGGTCCGCCCCCTCAGCATTTGGGGATTGAATCGTCATACTCAAAGAAATCGAAGGCGGACCATTTAATCCCAAAGCCGCCCACTGTAAATCCTTGCTCAGGTTTGTCCATTGAATCTTACCGGATTCGGTTGAAATCTGTGGTAACATTTCCGCCAGAATACGACGCTGATCGGAACTGGGGAACAGCACAACCTGAGCGGTTGTATTGGCGCAAGCCTGAAAGCCTGCCGCCAGAACCTGGGATTGAACCGGAGATATCGTTTTGAGCCGTGCAATGGTCCGTTTCAATCCCACCAGAATTAACCCATCGGACACGTAAATCTCCTTATCTCCGATGTGGAAATCTCTTTCCACAACCTTCCGGATGTGCTGGTGCAACCTGGCCTGATCACTGGCCGAATGTATCGGGACCGCCACAAAAAAATATGGAAAGTCGTACATACTGAACACCACAAAGATGTCCCTACCGCCAGCCTTCAGGAAATCTTTCGATTCCACTTCCACTCTGGTTTCGGCCTGAAAGTCCTTGAGATGGTTCTGTATGTCTTTGGCGGTATCAGGCTCGGCATGTTTGCTCGCAAGGCTGAGAGCCTTATCAACAAAGGCATCAAAATCCAGCTTTGTGATATCCAGATGGGCCACTGCAAATGTCTGGTCATCAATGCATGGCCCTAAAACCTGATCCAATCCTGTAGATGCACCTGCGGCAAAAGCATTCAGACCGACAAAATAACAGAACATCAACAAAATTATCCGATTTACTTTTCTTTTTGTTCGCATAATTATGCTCCTCAATAAGAGTGAATATTCATAACTGGTTCTATGGCTTAATGCTCAGTTCATAAACTGGCCGTCGTTTACTTTCTTCAGGTGCAACCGGTGCTTCCAAGCGAGCGTTTCGTGCATCAATTCGTTGGTAAATAAAATCCTTGCCCGTTACTGGATCTGCAGGTATCGGTACGGCAGTGATTTCGGCAAGAGAGCCGGGCAGTTGTCCGGAATGGTCCGCGGCAAACATTCGTATCGCTTCTATAGTTCGCAACAGAGCAATATTTCGGTCAAGACGCGCCTGCAGGAAAGCAATCTTGTACAAGGCCGGTAACAAAGTACAGAAAAGGTTCGCCTTGATCCCTTTAGTGCTAATATGGTCGTTAAGTCGCTGTTCGCCTTTTTTCAGATGAGGCTGCGCCTGGTCGTAGGGAAGCTCAAACCACTTAAACAAGCTGTCAAGGATTTCCTGGTATTCCAGTTTCTGATAGATCAGAACTGCCTGCGCGGCGGGCAGCGCCTCAATTCGTTCTTGAGAATATCCTTTACGGGCCAGGTACTCTTTCGCATCGGAATAATGCATCATGACCCACCCGACCGGCAAGAGCCTCTTAAATGGCATATCACTCATTCCCCCACTTAGCGTCTGTACTTTGTTCATGAAGTCGGAAATGATCGCTGAAACCTGTGCCGGCGCCAGGACCTCACTTTCCAAATTTCGCAACTGCGGAAATTCCAAAAACAGCATTTCCCGCTCATATTCAAGGGACGAATGCATATCAATCATCGGATCCGGTAGAGCAGTCAGGGCCCAGTATAGATTGGGAGAATCCGGCATCTGCATCAGGCCTTCTACCTCTTTGAGCAAAAGAGCAGTGACGGCAACTCCAACCAAATCCTGGATAACGGTCGGTCCCTCAGCAATACTCCTGCCCATGTACAAGCCATGTTGCAGCATCTCTAAGGCTTGGTCGGTTTGTCCGTCCGCAATCTTGAGGCGTATCTGCAATTGCATCGCCATGATTATACGGCGAAAGGTCGACAGGTGCGGCAACTGCATGGCAAAGCCGTCCTCCAGGGGCATCTCCCATTGGCAATAGGTGCGCTGAGCGGCTAATTTGATCTGATGGAAGCAATTCGAAAAGGACGACAGAGCCTTTTCAACTTCCTTGCGGTCCAACTGATCGACGGGCAAGTCACGCCAATCGTTGATTTTTTCCTGTATATCTTCGGAATCTCCATCCGGGCACAGGGCCGCTGCCGAATAATAGAGCAAAGCAGCATTGCCGGTCTTCTGATCAAGATAACGAGGTAACAGTCTATAAGACATCGCTGGTACCGGCTCTGCCGCAGGCACCAGTGACAATGTTCTTACTTCGACACTCTTATCATTCGTTTTTTCTGCACCGTGGATGGTTGAGCATAAAGGCAGGACCCCTAACGCAGCAATCATCTGCCATATAATGAATTTCTTTAACATTGTAACACTCCCTCATAATCTAAGGTTTCTGGTTAACGTTTTACCTGACCGGTCAAAGTCCAAAATAGCAGCTCATCAGAACTGACCAAACACTATGACGACAACATACTCTCCAGCATTTGTTTGCGATTCTTGAGCGGTTCACTGCGGCTGGTGCCTTGCTGGAACCGCAAAGCGTCCAGTCCATACCTTACGATATTCTCTCGCAGCATGGGATATGACAATGAACCACGAGACTCGGATTGTACAGGTTGATACAGAGTCTGCGTCATCTGAAACTCACCCGGCTCGGGACCGGACGACAAACTCTGAACACTATTCGAGTCAGGACGGATTAACACCGAGCAAACAAATAAAACAATCAACACACCTGAGAACATTTGCCAGGGCAGTTTCTTGCCGGCGGTCGCACGGCCGGCATTAAACATCAACAAATCACGATTCAGTGTATTCGCAATCGGTTTCAATTGACCAAGAACAGATTCCAATTCCTGCTCGGCGGGAGTCAGGTTCTCTTCGTTGTACATGATGAATGCTCCAGATTTTTTCTTATCATTTCCAAGGCCGTTTTATACTCATTATGAATCCAGGGGATAGACTTGTTCATCACTTGTGCTATTTCCTTAAGGGACATCTGGCCCCAGATTCGCAACAGGACAATCTCACACAAATGCGACGGCAGCGTTTGCAGTATGTCTTGAGCCTGCCGGGCGTCAATCAGATCGTCAGGCCGAGATTCAAACCACATGACCTGCCGGTATAGAAACTTCCGTCCTGCCTGTCGTTGTTGCTGTAAGCGTCTTACTATACTGATCGAGGCATTGCGTACCACACGAAAAAGCCATGCCCTGACATTGTCCGGGCACCTGCGCTGCTTCAACAGCTTGATGAAGGCATCCTGAACTACGTCCTCAGCCCGTTGATCCGGATTCCACTGACGGGCATAAAGCATCAGTTCCGTTCCATGAGCCTCATACCATTCGGCCAATTGCTTCTGACTTATTGCTGCCATGTTGCTCTTTCATATATATGACGCTTAAGACAGAGTTTTTTTAATAGTTTTTTTCAGAAAAAATTGAAGTCGTTTGTAGTGGAAATTGAGTTTTGAAACAGCTTCTAATAAAAAAGACTGGATGTGCTTCTGAAAACACATCCAGCCCTTTAAGGAGGGTGGTTATATGCTAAAAAACACCCAAATTATTCTTTTAGTTATCTCTTGACGCTAACTATTGCCAAGCAGAATTCCTTCTTTGCCTAATCAAACCTGCGTCCAGGACCCCTTGGCCCCGGCTCTGGAGCGTTTGGCTCTTGTAAGGCTCGTCCGCGTCTGCCCATACCTCTACGCTGCATTGGCGGCGCTGGTATAAATACATCTTCACCTTCGGGCGACTCAGGCGGTAATGGCCTCACGTCTGGTTGCGGCATACCCGGGCCCGGCCTGTTCATACCCCTACGCTGCATAGGCGGCGCCGGTACTAATACATCTTCTCCTTCGGGCGACTCAGGCGGGAATGGCCTCACATCTGGAAACGGTTGCATACCCGGGCCCGGCCTGCCCATACGCCTGCCTTGGAAACCTTGGCCCCATCCGCCCATACCTCTGCCCTGGAAACCCTGGCCCCATCCGCCCATACCTCTGCCCTGGAAGCCACGGCCCCATCCGCCTATACCTCTGCCCTGGAAGCCTTGATACCATGGGCATATACCTCTCTGGCAGTAAGGACATATACCTTGGGCCCCATAACCCCGGCCCCATCTTCCTATACCTCTGCCCTGGAAGCCTCGGCCCCATCCGCCCATACCTCTGCCCTGCCAGCCGCGATTCCACCTACCAAACATCTGTTGCATAAGTAGATTTTGCCCTCGACGAGATTGCTGCGGCTCACGGTTCATTCTGCCTCTTGGTGTACCTTCTCGGGCAGATTCTTGCTGGGGTTTCTTTTTCATTGCCTCGATTCTATCGGCTCCTTCCTGCTGACGCCTCTCTCGCATAGCCTCGGCACGTCCGGCCTGTGCTTCGCTGTCCATTTGTTGTCTTCGAGGCCGTTCCATCCGGCCCCTTTGCCTTGGTCGGCCTTCTTGTACCTGCCTTTGTCCCGGCTCTGCTTGAGGTTCCTCTATACCCTCCTGAGCGATAAGATTTTCAACTCCTATCAGCAAAACCACTGATATAACGCTCAATGTAATGATCTTCCTTAACATTTTTTGCCCCTTTCTGAGTTACGGCTTTTTTTGTCCCGCGACATCGGATTTTGATGCTTAGAGACAAATTTAAAAACTGATTTCTTTACATTTTTGACGAACATACGCAGGGCAGTAAGATTTTCGGTTACTATCAGCACAACCGCGGCCTTAACATCTGTAGTAACTTTCTTCAGCATTTTACTGCTTCCCCGATTCGCCTCTGTTTTTTGTCGTACCGGGCCTGGTTCTCACATATAAAGACGGATGTAGACCCTGAATTATTGCTTTTTGGGGGAAAATTTCGTTGGAATGTGGAAAAAAGCCCGTTTATTGAGCTATTTTATTGAATTTTGCGTTGTTAAAGATACCATGAGCAGCTCCCTCACCCCCCCGGCCTGAGTTCGCCGAAGGCCCGTTTGGGGCTCGTCTCGGCGCTCGTCGGGTGGGGAGCCCGTCGTAGCCCGCAAGGCCGAGGCCGTAGCGGGAGTGTTCAAAACTAACGCGTCAGTTCCTCGATATCCTCTGCGTTTAACGCCCGGTTGTAAATGCGAACGTCATCCATCAGGCCGGAGAAAAAACTGCCTGCTTCAAGAGTCTTTCCGGCACCAATGTACAGGCCGTCGTCCGAAGCTTTCAGCGGGGCCAGAGCCTTGGTATCCCCGGCAGCTTCTATGCCATCCACATATAGGTACCTGTACGACCTGTCCCAGACAAGGCCGATATGATGCCACTGGCCATCTGTAATTACGGATTCTGAGATTAGTGGTTGTGGGGCAGACCGGCCGGCAACAGGCGGCGTTAGCCCGGTCATAAGTTTTCCATCCGATGATTCCGCACCAATCCAGGTCTCACCGGCCCCGGTGCCGTCCGTCTGAGATATAATGACCTGCCCGGCAGCGCCCCCTTTAACCCAGGCAAAGACGCTGAACGCACTATCCGCCGGGTTCAGAACAAAATCAGTGCTGACATAATCATCAATCCCGTCGAGCTGAAGCGCCCCATTTACCTTACCACCGGCAGGCTGCCAGAGCGGCTCACCATGGCAGATGCCATCATTGTCGCCTGCACTATCTTGAGCGATGCTGCCTTCTGTCTCGTCCAGCTCCCAGTGCGCTATCAGGGGAGAATATTTCGGCCAATCTTCGGAGCTTATAGTCTCGCCGACCGTCATAATCTTTACAGCACACCGGGCCAATTCTGCAAATGTCTGGGCATCGCTTAGCGTGCCGACACTTTGACCCCAATGGTATGGTATGGCCAATTCGGGCTGTATATACTGCGTCGCCTCTGCTGCCTCGACCGCGTTCATTGTGTACGTACCCCCCGCCGGCAGTACCGCCACGTCGATATCTCCGAGCGATTTCATCTCCTCTATCAGGTCCGTATCGCCCGCGACATAAATCCGTTTCGAGCCGAACTCTATTATGAATCCGACCCAGTTCCTTGATTTGGGATGGTTCGTCTTGTTGGTATTATACGAAGGTACCGCGATTATATTAACATTGTCGAATTCAATTGTCTGGCCGGGCGCAATTGTATGCCCACTGCCGTACTGCTGGACAACATCAGGCGGCCCGATGAATTGCGTCTGGGGATTGGAAACCCTTGCGATATCCGAAGGCGAGTAATGGTCGCCGTGAGTATGAGTAACACACACAATCGTAGCATCATGGAGCGACTCAGGCACTCTCTCCGGGTCCACATATACTACACAATCTTCCGTCCAGACCTTCACAGTCGAATGACCCAGCCATTGTACATAAACAATTTCTTCAGGCAAGACTTCGCCCCAGTGGCTCATAAAAAGTTCCAGGTCCTTCATGTCCACTATGCCGTCACCAAAAGGCGGCGGAGCGATATCAACCAACGGCTCGTCCTGCCCCCAGTGTTCAACAAGTATCGCCAAGTCCTCGATGTCCATCTTCCCATCGCCGTTAAAGTCAAAGCCTTGAGAAATCATCACCTTCACGTTATCCAGACCCCAACTTTCATCTTGAATTCCTTGTAGTCCCTGGCCAGAAAAATCCAACCTTAAAACGCTCTCGGTATGGGCAAAAGTATAGATGAGGTGATACACAGAGTCCGGAGCGGGGGACGGAATTTCGATGTAACCCAGCGTTTTAATTTCTTCTGCTCCTGTGTAAGGTAGATAATCCCCTCCGGGATAATTACCAGGATACGCTTGATTGAAATCTTTGATATCCGGCGGCACATTGGCGAAAGTCGTGTACAATAATATCGGTCCTTCATCTACCTTCAACTGCCAAATATCCGGGCCGTGAACTTGGTTGTTACCATCCCAGGAACGGAGGATGAACAGGTCAAAGGACACGGTCACCTGTGTATGGGCCGGAAGGTCCCTTAATGTCAAAGTTACATTTTCATCTCCGAACTGCCCCAGAAAACCTCGCGCGCCGGCAGGAGTGACATCAGTTCTTCTGCTCGACCACTCGTCCCCCACCACACCTTCAAAATCATTGAAGTAAAATCCCTGCCGGTCCGGTTGGGCAGCAACGATAGCAAGGCTATGGAAGCCTTCGGCGCCTGCGATGGCCACGGCTTTTGCTTTTTTTCGCGCCGAAAGTATGCGCGGGACATCGCACTCGCCGGGGTCTACCAGTACCGTATCCCCATCAACAGCCGCATCTATCCCCGCCTGTATGGTATCAAAATCATAGTCTGCTCCAGAGCCTACAGTAATTGTGGCAGCCTGTGCCAGACCAGCCATTGCCAGCAAAAATATAGATATTGTTAGGAAGATTCTTAGATTTGATTTGTTAGTCATTTTATTCCTTCCTTTCCTTCCAGACCTTCAGACTCGAATGGCTGAGCTATTGCATGTAAACAACTGTTTCAGGCGAGACTTCACTCCAGCAGCTCAAAAAAAGTTCCAGGTCCTTCGTGTCCACTATTCCGTCACCAAAAGGCGGCGGAGCAATATCAACCAACGGCTCGTCCTGTCCCCAGTATTCAATAAGTGTCACCAGGTCCTCGACGTCCACCTTCCCATCGCCGTTGAAGTCAATAGTCAAAGAGACCTCCACCTTAACATTGTCCAGGCCCCAACTTTCATCCTGAATTATTTGCAGTCCCTGGCCTGAAAAATCCAACCTTAAAACGCCCGCAGTATGGGCAAAAGTGCAAACGAAGTGATACACAGAGTCCGGAGCGGGGGACGGAATTTCGGTGTATCCCAGCGTTTTAATTTCTACCGCCCCTGTGTAAGGTAGATAGTCTCTGCCGGGATAACTACCAGGATATGCTTGCCTGAAATCTTCGAGCTCCGGCGGCGCATTGGCGAAAGTCGTGCGCACTAACGTCGGTCCTCTAACTACCTCTAACTGCCAAATATCTGGGCCGTGAACTTGGTTGTTACCATCCCAGGAACGGAGGATGAACAAATCAAAGGACACGGTCACCTGTGTGTGGGCAGGAAGGTCCCTTAATGTCAACATTATATTTTCATCGCCGAACTGCCCGAGAAAACCTCTCGCGCCGGCAGGAGTGACATCAGTTCTTCTGCTCGACCACTCGTCTCCCACCACACCTTCAAAATCATTGAAGTAAAATCCCTGCCGGTCCGGCTGTGGAGCAACGATGGCAAGGCTGTGGAAGCCTTCGGCGCCTGCGATGGCCACGGCTTTTGCTTTTTTACGCGCCGAAAGTATGCGCGGAACATCGCACTCGCCATACAAGTTCCTGCCCCAGGCCACGACCGAGCCATCCGCTTTGAGGGCCAGACAGTGCCAGCTTCCGGTAGCTATATCAACGAAATCATTACCAGCCGGTACGTCGTTTTCACGCCACTCGCTATTACCGCCGGCAGAGGCAAGTGAGCCATCGGCCCTGAGAGCCAGGTTGTGCACAGGACCGGCGGATATAGCCACAAAATCATTCCCCGGCGGCACTTCTGTCAGCTGCCCCCAGGACACTAATGACCCATCGGCCTTGATAGCCACGCTATGAGTGTGCCCGGCTGATATTGCTACAAAATCATTACCCTCAGGGACATCACATTGGCCCCAGTTGTTTAGGCCCCAGGCTACAATTGAACCGTCTGCCTTAAGAGCAAGGTTATGCTCGCCCCTCGCAGCAATAGCTACAAAATCATTGCCTTGGGGTACATCGCTCTTACCATAGGCGGTGCCACCCCAGGCCACGAGTGAACCATCGGCTTTAAGAGCAAGGTTATGCCCAGCGCCGGACGCGATGGCCACAAAGTCCTTTCCCGATGGTGCGTCAGATATGCTTCCCCATGACACAAGCGACCCATTAACTCTGAGGGCCAAACTGTGCCAGTGTCCGCCGGATATAGCTATAAAATCATTACCTCTGGGAACATTGCACTGGCCGTCGTCGTTAAGACCCCAGGCAACAAGCGTGCCGCGAGCCTGCGTCCCAATCACGGTGGAAGAGCCGAAGATGAAATCCGCCTTCGCACTTCCGCCACCAACCAGAAGGCCGACGACAAATCCAAGTAACATCAGGCTAATTTTAGGACTACCAAAGAATTTCATTTCAGACCTTCCTTTCCGCCCATCAGGGCAAAAAAAGAGCCGGCGCAGAAAACGATCACCACTTTCCGACTGGGTTAAATCGGCCAAAAAAGAACCTCGTAAATATACCGCCATTACATGCATGCTGCCTCCTCCTTTCACGCCTTCGCAAGCGATGAAAGGTAATGTAATTATAGCATACCCTTACCCCTCGCTGTCAAGAGAAATTTGGACAGAAAAACCCCAGCAGAACAATAAGGGCTGGATTCTTAAAAACCCAACTACCTAATATGGATTTCACAACAGAACTTTTTAAGCTCTCGTACATCCGGACAGCAGGTTGTTATGTATCCCGTCGACGGCGGACCCGCAATCTTAGACTTATGAAGCTTTGTATCAACCGCGTCCCCCATATCATGCTTCACACCTGTGCCTGCGTTACCCCCGTTCTTGCTTTCGCAAGAAAGCACGGGGGTGCAGGCAAGAAGCAATGGAGGTCGGCCAAATCCCGGCTTAAGGCGCCGGAGGATATAGATGAATATCATCAAAATACATCGTACCTGAACCACCGGCTACCGGATTGTTCTTGTTGCCAAGACCAAGGGCAATCGTATCGACATTGGCAAGGTTCACACCCTGGTCGGCAAATGCCTGTAGGTCGATATTCCACCGGGTCCAGGCGGTAACCTGTGCTGCATTAGGATTATCATTAGTAACGATCGCACTGCCATTGAGAGCAGCATACAAGCTCTCAGCAGCGTTATCCGAGTTGCCTCTGAACCAAATCGTCAGCGTGGTGACACCATTCTCGGTCCAGTCACGCGGGTAAGTAAGC
>JBGVTO010000283.1:0-4265 GCA_041862635.1 Phycisphaerae bacterium
CTCGTATCGATGCTTGTCATAGAAGCTTGAAGGGACCCCGCCTTGCGGGAACCCAAACTCGCTTTTCCTCGAGCATCCAGCGTCGAGCTTCCAGTCCGATACCAGCTTCGACACCGACAAACAAGATTCTACAACTGGGCAACTTTAGCTCACTTTAGGCACTTTAGCTCACCGGCCTCATCCAGAGTTAAATACGGCTACCGTTTGCAGAAATAAAAAGTTGCAAATCTTATCTGCTTACCTTAGAATTCAGGCCGATAGTTTACTTTTTTGAAAGGACTGATGGATGAAATACGACGTAGCTGGTTTGTCACTGGCGGCGGGGGGTAAAAAACGTATTCTTTGGGCTGATAACGATATGCCGGTTCTGGCGGCGATACGCAGGCGATTTGCAAAGAGCAAGCCCCTGAAGGGCAAAAACGTTTCTGCTTGTTTGCACATCACCGCTGAGACGGCTAATCTGGCAAGGACGCTGAAGACAGGCGGAGCGAATGTTGTTCTTTGCGCATCTAATCCGCTGAGCACACAGGACGATGTGGCTGCTTCGTTAGTGAAGGATTTTAAGATAGCGGTCTTTGCTGTCTGCGGTGAAAATCGCAGCACCTACTATAAACATATTAACGCAGCAATTGACCATAAACCCGTTATTACGCTTGATGACGGTGCCGATTTGGTGAACGAGCTACATACTCGCAGAAAGAAAGATGCCCACCGAATTATTGCGAGTATGGAAGAGACCACTACGGGAGTTATTCGTCTTCGGGCTTTGGCGAATGAGGGCAAGTTAAAATTTCCGGTCATTGCCGTCAATGACGCTGCGACCAAGCACCTGTTCGATAATCGCTACGGCACGGGACAATCAACGGTTGACGGTATCATTCGCGCTACCGATTTTCTGATGGCCGGCAAAAAAGTTGTTGCGGCAGGTTACGGCTGGTGCGGGCGCGGCTTTGCTATGCGGGCCAGGGGGATGGGAGCAATTGTTATCATTACAGAAGTTGATGCGGTCAAGGCCCTTGAAGCGGCTATGGACGGGTTTGAAGTTATGCCGATGGCAAAGGCGGCAAAAGTAGGTGAGCTGTTCGTAACGCTTACGGGTAATAAAAATGTTATACGGGCTGAGCACTTCCGTGCGATGAAGGACAGAGCGGTTGTCGCGAACAGCGGACATTTCAACGTTGAGATAGATATACCGGCCCTGAAACGGCTCAGCAAGAAGGTAATCCGTAATGTGCGCAACCACGTTGATGAATATATCCTGAAAAACAACAAGCGGATTTATCTTCTGGCTGAGGGACGGTTAATTAACCTTGCAGCCGCTGAGGGTCATCCTGCAAGTGTGATGGATATGAGCTTTGCAACACAGGCGTTGCAGTGTGAATATGTGGTAAAAAAACAAGGCAAGCTTTCTGTTGCGGTTCACGATGTCCCGATGGAGATAGAGCGGCAGGTAAGCAAGCTCAAACTAAAATCAATGTCGATTAGTATAGACAAACTTACAGCCGAGCAGGTTGTTTACCTTGCCAGCAGCGGTGAAGGGACATAAGAATGACTATTTACTATTGACTATTGAAAATAAAATCGGCACTCAAATTCAATAGAAAATAATCAATAGTCAATAGTCAATAGGTAGGCCTATGGATAGTAAAGAGACAGAGAAGGCGCCGATAGCGGTCTCGAAGTCTTTTATGGCTGTTGGCCCCACGCTGCACTACAGCCATAAGAATGTTCAGAGGTGCTGGTTTCTTGCTCTTACGGCCTTTGTTGTAAGCTGTTTTTTCTGGTCGAAGATAGCAACCAACTCATTCTGGTCGTTCGACATTCAGACGGCAATAAGACCGGAATCCTGGCATTTGGGCCAGACAATCATAAGCGGAGTGAGCATATTCGAGTATCCCTGGCAGATAGTTGTTTTGGGACTGCTTATGGGTATTCTGTCAATTGTTCCGGTGTTGATATCGCAACTGATGAGCTTCAGTTACAGTATTGTTTTTATATTGTCGGTGTTTTTTTTGGCCAATTTGCCGGGCTTCGCGATTTGTCTATTGGTAAGCTGTATTGCGGCGGCGTGTCGGCCTCTTCGTTTTCGTTCGCGTTTTGTTGCGATAGCGTTATGCACGGCGCCCCAGCTTCTTTACTGGGCATACTTCGGCGGTGTCAGGGGTGTAGAACCTATTAAATGGGGCTTTTCTTTTGCACCCTGGATTTGTGCGTGGCTCGATGGATTGACTATAACGGGATTTGTTCTTGGCATAGGCCATTTTACGCGTTATCGGCCGGGCCTGGTCTGGATTTTCACTTCCATTACACTTGTGCTGGCGGTTGTTGTGTTTGAAGTAACTATCGGCTTTGATGAATTAGACTATCAGCTTTATGTGGCCAAGAATAATCCGGAGCACGTTAGCGAATTTCACGACCATAGTATTACAGAAGCGCTGGACAAAACAACGAGAGACCCTATTAAGAGGAAATACCTGGAAGGTTTCTTTTACCCTGCCGACCCTATAGCGCTGCGTGCAGAGCTGAAAAGAGAAATCCAGATTAAGTTAAGTTACGACCTTTGGCCAAGCTGGTTTATAGTGCCGCAAGAATTGGAGTATCAGGCGAAAAGACAATGGCTTTTCAGGCAGTACGATTTGTTTATAAGCGAACGTTCCAACAGCCGTCGGATGCCGATAGCACTTTACTGTAAGGCACTTCTGAGCGAATACAGCCCGGACATCAATGTGCTTGGACAACAGGAAGTATTGCATTTTTACAGCGATTATCCATACGAAAGGTCACGTGAGATATGGTATCGGCTGTATATTGAGTTTAGCGAGAGTCCGGAATCAATAGAGGCACGATGGCGTATCGCAAAACATTGGGCCGGTCGGGGGCAATTTGAGCTGGCTGAGGAGCTTCTTGCCCAGGCCGAAACTATGCTGACGGCTGAGCGGTCGAAACTGCTTGAAAAAGAACAAACAACAGACGAGTCATTGTTCGGCCTGTTTAGCCCTCCGGATGATTCGGTTATGACAGTACCGAAGTTAAACGAGCTGCAAAGAAGATTAGGTCAAACGCGTACGTTAATAGGGCCTGAAAATCGAACAGATGAGGCAGGAGCAATTGAACGTTTGGCCGAGTTTGTTATGCTGAATCCACATGCCTCCGATTATGCCCAGCGTCTCAACGGATTGCTGGAAAAGATAGAAGATAAAGACGGGCTTCGTGACAATATCTTGTTAGCTCAGGCAAAACTCCTCGCCGATGTGCAGCTCCGGGCTGAGAAATTAAACGAGCTGCACAAGGAGCTCGGCAAGACCGATGGTGGGATGTCGGCATTGTACGAATTAGGGCTTTTGAAGATTGGTCTGTATCAGGGTGAGTCGAATACCGAGCGGAAGAAAAAGTATTTAGCGGATGCCAGAGCAACTCTGGAGAGCTTCCTCAATTTGTATCCGAACAGTTTTTGTGCTGAGCAGGTTAAAAAGAATTTGGATGGCCTGCCGACAAATTAATGATTGTTTTTAACGTCTTTTCCAATTATTAATCGTTGATAATCGGTTGTTTTTGGGGATTTGAGTTGACATTTCTGTGGATTTTGTTAGTATAAAGAAAGGCTGGAGGCACTCTCTTTGTCCTTTTTAGGCCTTTAGTTTGCCCCGAATTAAATAAGAGCAATGACAGTAGCAAAGGATGACTCCAATTTGCTGTTGCGGGTGATGTTAGATGAAAAGCTATAATTCATCCTCTTATGGAGATACTCGGACTTCGGCAGCCTCATTCGAGCCGAGAATTCTGCTTGTTGGCGATGTCGGTAAAGCCTTTTTAGATGCCGGTGCCGTTACGGACAGACGCTGTCGAGTCTGCGCCAATATTCCTGATGCAATTGATGCCGTTGTGAAGGATAAGTTTGCAGGCATCGGCATAGTGATGTTCGGGCTCTCGGCCAAATTAAGCTCGGCCCTTAAAGTTTTGCGAGATAACTGCGATGCGAAAATTATTCTTCTGGCACAGATGTATGAAGAGCCGATAGCAATACGATTGGTCGGCTCAGGCTACAACGGGACAAGCATGGCGGACGATTATTTGATTTGTCCGGTCCAGCCGGACAGGTTTTACGAATCCATTATAACCCGGGACCGTCGTAAGGCCAAGGCCGGCCTCTCTACCACTGTCGATGCAACAATAGAAATGAAAATCAAACACCTTGAAAGATTGGCCACGGAGGATGATTTGACGGGTCTGAAGAACAGGAGATATATCTGGGAATTTTCGCGGCA
>JBGVTO010000284.1:0-8070 GCA_041862635.1 Phycisphaerae bacterium
TAGATAACTTATCGTCTTTCATCACCACTGCCATGTAGATGTTCTCGTCATCCCATAGCAGATAGAACTCTCCGCTATTGTCCTCAGGGCTGTCCCAAGTAGCCTGTCCAGAAAACAATTGCTCTTGGGTACCAAGAACGGCTGGGGTCATAGCTTCAAGATTCCAGTCGCTCAGATCTCCGTCAATTGCATCAGGAGTACCCCTGAGACAGTCTATCACCAGCGGTTCTCCAGTCGTTGGGTGTACTGCAGGTGGGTCCGCAATCGCCAAACTCACGCTGAGCAAAGTGAAAATTCCCACCAAAAAGCATTTCTTAGATAACATTTTTGTTCCTCCTAATTTTAACTGAAAACCGATATGAAATTTTGCTCCGGCCACACACCGAAGTATCAACAAGACAAATCAATTTTCTATACATAATCCTCCTTTAAAGAGCTACAGTAATAACTCACTGTGCTTTGGTCACACACCAAAACAAACGTTATCGTAGAGTGATATGAATTTTTCGTTGAAATGTTAAAACCTCCACTTGCGAAGCACAAAGTCACTGTTACAACTAACTCTGTGTCTTGCATAATAACTCCTCCTCTATCGAAAAACTGAGGAATTTTGCCCGCTGGATGACCTCAAAGCCACAGATGCCCGACCGTGCAGGCACAAGATTCACTAATATTATCTATACAATATTAGCTACCTTCCCGTCAAGGAAAAAATTCGATCTAAATCGGTTGAAATTCAAAGAGGCTTATGGTAATATATAAGGTTGAAAGAAAAAGATGCGCTTTCAGCACACTCAAAAGGAGAATGTCGATTCATGCAAAAGAACAAGGGGCATATCATGAACACAGCAAGAGGTTTCACACTGATTGAGTTGTTAGTTGTAATCGCCATAATTGCCATTTTGATGGCTATTTTGATGCCGGCACTAAATGCTGCCAAGAAACAGGCAACTATGGCGAGGTGTCTGACAAACCATCGCAGCCTCACCGCCGGATGGATTATGTATGCGGACGACAATGACGGTCTGCTCATGAGCAATGGCGCCTGCTACGAAACTCCAACTGATAAAAGCCCTTGGGTTCACCGGCCGAAGGACTTTGCAGGAAACAATTTGCCCCAGCCGGCACCCGAGACGATTACGAATGAGGATCGGTATCGAGGAATACAACTTGGGACGATGTGGCCGTACGTCAAGGACGTGGACGTTTATCACTGCCCGGGTGATAATCGCCGAAGCACCAGACGACCCCCGCGTGATTGTTTTCGCAGCTATTCCATCTCCTATGCTTTTGGTCCTCTTAGCGAGGGAAATCTCCAGGGTCGTGGCGGATATCGCTACTATAGAAGAATGCTCGATGTCAGAAATGCGCCTCAATATTATGTCTTCGTCGAGGAGGAGCACAACGGTAGTCAATACGGGGAAAACGAAGGAGGTTGGCATTTGCCCATGGGAAGTAGCATGAATCGCCTGGCCAATCCAGGGAGTTGGGCCTTTTATGATCCCTTAGCTTCTTACCACATCAAGGCAAGCACGTTCGGCTTTGCTGACGGCCATGCGGAGAAACGCAAATGGATGGATAAACGCACACTCGAATTCATCAGAGTCAATGCAGCAGATCCATCGGCTCATTCCGGAATAACGCTTGCATCACAGAACAACGAAGACCTTCGGTGGATCGTTCAGCACTTCGTCTCGGTGAAACGTGTCGAGTGACGTATCGGATGATAACGCTTGATTTTTTGTGAAAGTTTCTGCTACCCAGTTCACTCCATATCGTGATAGTAAGCCCGACGTAATGGAGTCGAACGTGGACGGTGGAGAAGTAGGATGTTCGTCTAATGAGTCGTTCGAAAACTATATTTTTGTCGCCCCGGAGTTGGAGGAGAAAACTATGTCCACGAACTCAAAGTCCATCTCCAGCGAATCCCAGGGTTTTGCACGGACCTGGTGTGCAGCCCGAGGTCTTATTACAGCAGCAAACGCAAGCTGGCTATGCTCTGTATTCTTGGTGTGGGTATTGGCTGGTGGCACGATAGCGGCCAACACCGGCGACCTCCTGCATTGGTGGGACAGCCATTGGCGCATGCGTCTGAGCCTGACGGCCGACGTCGGACTCTACGAGCGTCATGATAAGCCGGTCGAGCAGTTCCTCAGCTTCAAGACACTCCTGGCTGGCATCGGACGCGGCGGTGAGACCGCTATTCTGGAGTCATTTCGCTTGCTTGAAGTGGACGCCAACGGTGTGGTGATCGACGAGGCGGTTCCGTTCCAGTTTGAGCCGCTGACTCAGGACTCCGGGAACTTGGTTCTCCTGCTCACCGACACCACCGCCGCAAAGACGCAACGTCACTACCATCTCTATTTCGACACCAGCGGAGACTTTGAACCAGCGGAGGTTAATGCCCTGGTGGAAGTAATCAATGACGTTCCCGACGAAGGCCAGGACTGCTATATGATCACCACGGCAAATGCCACTTATTACTTCCAGAAGGATGCTGGTGGCTTCTCCAGCCTCCTGGACGTCGATGGAAATGACTGGATTGGTTTCCACCCCTATGGTGGATCCGATGGGATCTATCGCGGCATCCCCAACATGGTGCACCCGGACAATATCTATCATCCCGGCCATCGCAACTGTATCAGCTCTCTGGTCCATGTTGGTCCGCTCAGGGTGACGATTCGCTCGGTTTCTAAGAACGGCTTTTGGGAGTGCCTCTGGCAGATTTATCCGCGCCATGCCCGCCTAACGCTGCTCCGCAGCGCCCCCGAGCCCTACTGGTTCCTGTATGAAGGGACACCCGGCGGTGCGATCGATTACGAGAAGGATTTCAGCGTACGATCCAATAGTGTGCGCTTGCCGGTAGGCCAAGAATGGCAAAATCAGGATATTCCCGTCCCCGAATGGGTCTACTTCGAGGATTCCGTGCTTGACCGGTACATCTATTTTGTGCACGAGGAAGACGATGTCCTCAATGATACCTTCTGGCCCATGCAGGGGAACATGACGGTCTTTGGTTTTGGCCGCGGCCCCGGTACGAGCAAACATATGACCGTCGTTCCCAACCATTTCACGATCGGTTTGGCTGACGACGCCCAGTTCTCTTACGCCAGCAAGGTCATCGAAGCGTCATATCGTCCGGTGGTGATAACCGTGGGTCCGACGACCGAAAAGCCAGGCTTGGAGGCCAACTGGAGGTTCGACGAGGGCCAGGGCTCTGTGGCAAAAGATTTGTCGAAATACGGCCGTCACGCTCTTCTTAGGAGTGTAACGTGGAATCCCTCCGGTAAGGCAGGCTCATCCCTGCAGTTTGACGGTACCGGCGGTTACGCGGAAGCAGTGGGATATACCGGTGTTTTGGGCACTCAGGCACGGACCTTGTCACTGTGGATCAACACGTCTGTTCAGGCAGATATGGATCTGATATCTTGGGGAACGGACCTACCAGGCGCGTTGTGGGTCCTATCGATCGTGCAAGGTGGCAGCAGAGGGCAACCCAGGGGCCCTCTTCAACTTGATGTTGGTGGGGGCTGGATGGTTGGGCAAACCTCTATGGCAGACAGTCAATGGCACCATATTGCGGTTGTGCTCCCCATACGTGAATCACCTCGAATGCAAGACGTCCAAGTCTATGTGGACGGGCAAATCGAATCGAACAGTATGTTTCGCGATGTTCCCATTGATAGCCTAGCTGGCCCTGATATCCGGTTCGGTATGCGTGCAGGCGACACTTGGACGCCTTTTAACGGTTTGCTGGATGAGGTGCGCATTGACAGCATTGCCCTGACGCCGGAAGAAATCGCCGAGTTGGCCGGAGTGATAGAATAGGGCTATTAGTCGGTATCTGAATATCCTCCGGATCAAGGACGATCCGGGTCATTAATCTTTATCGACGAGTGTCAAGCAAAACTGCCGCAGACGAAGAATGCGGGAGAGTGACATAGCACAGCATAAAGCACCGCTTAAATAACCCCATTTTTGTGAGTTCTAAAATGCCAGAATTCTTCGAAAATTCGTGTCACTAAAATGTCTCCGCAGATGTAAATTTTCATGATTGATGAAAGCACCAAACCGCAAATTCTTGCCGAAAAATCAAATATTTTTTGGAATTTTAAAGGTAAAATCGGATTCAAGATATAATCACACCAAACCGTCCGCTGCTCACCGATGACATGGAATTCGTTTGGTTATTGAAATTCCAAAGAACCCGTCAGCGGTTCAGTCCAATAGAGCATTTGTGTCGCCTATGCGACACAAAAACTCTTAATTAATTAAGTAAACGGATGAAAAAAATTTATCATTCATATAATTCTTTTTAGGGATATTTGACTTTGAGCTCTTCATAGGTGGCCGGTTTGACAGTCACGAACACCAGCCTATTTGTTCAGGACATATGCGTTGTAAATTCAGCGGTCTGATACTAAATCGATGTTTGCCTCACAAGTACACATTGAATCGCTATATCCCTTGTGATATAATCACTCCTGTCGGTGGACATCAGACTTGCTGTCAGCTAAACCGACGACATGATGGCGCAGATAACTGGAGCACCGCAGCATGTCATCAGAACAACGGTCGCGAGCGTTTCTTCGCCGGCTGGCCAAACCGGCCGTGGCGGTCTGCGCCACCCTGCTCGCGCTGCTTGCGGCCGAAGCCTTCGTTCGAGTCCTCGGTCGGGCGCCGGGCATCAAGCCAATTCAGCTCAGTTCCTATGACTGCATCTACAAGCGCTCGACGAATCCGATCCTGGGCTTTGAGCTGAAGGCAAACTGCCGCAGTGACGATCCGGACTTCATCCAGACCTACGAACGGACCAACTCCCACGGCCAGCGCGACAGGGAGCGCACGCTCCAGAAGCCTGATGGCGTCAGGCGGGTCCTGCTGCTCGGAGATTCGATCGTCGAGGGCTATGGGTTACGCGAATCCGAAACCATTTCTCGCCGGCTCGAAGATCTCTACCCCGACGGATCAACCGAGGTCCTCAACTTCGGCGTCAGCGCGTATTGCACGCGTGCCGAAGTCGAGCTGCTGGAGGTGAAGGGGCTGCGATTCGATCCGGACGTAGTCGTTCTGGTGTTTGTGGAGAACGATTTCGACAACTTCAACCGCGAGGCGTTTCCTCTTGGGGGGACGATTGATCGTCCCGCGGTCGTCAAGGCGTTGTTTCAGAGGTCCCACCTCTTTCGCTTGGCCAGCATCCGGTTGAACCTGTTTCACTTCGGAGCGGAGGCGGACCCCGTCCGCTGGAACCGGGACGCCATCGGAGACAACAATGTGACCGAGGGATTATCCCGATGCCGGGAGCTCGCCGACCGTCACGGGTTTCAGCCGCTGGTCGCCATCTGGCCGCGGTTTCTGGATGACCGCATCGAGGACGTCTGCTTCATGCCCGAGGGCGGCGGGCAGCTCGTGGTCGAGCATCTGGCGGCGATGCACGACATCCCATCGGTCCGGCTCTCGGAGTTCTTCCAGCGGCACCATGCGGACTCGGCCGGCGCGGTGAATCCGCGGCTGCGTTACAGTTCCGGCGACGAGCTCCATCCCTCTCCCGAAGGGTGCCGTGTCGCCGCCGAGGCGCTGAAGCGGATCTTGGCTGATCTCAACGTCGGCCGTGCACCGTCGGCGCGCGAGATTCCGCGTTCTGCTCAAAGTGACGCGGAGGCCGTCGCAGCCGCCAAGGCATTGGGCCGAGCCCAGCCCAACTACGCCCGCGTCCACAACCGCATGGGCACCGAGCTCCTGAAGATGGGCAAGCTGGCAGAAGCCGTGGCGGAGTTCAAGCAGGCGCTGGAAGCGGATCCAACATACGCCGGGGCACACAACAACCTGGGCATCACCTACGAGCGACTGGGCCATGAAGAAGCTCAGGCGCAATTCGAACGGGCCATCCAGCTGAGGCCCGACTTCACGCACGCGCATTTCAACCTGGCGCGAATCCTGATGAAGAAGGGACGCGAAGCGGCAGCCGTGGCGGAGCTGCAACACACGATTCAGATCGATCCCAACCACGTGGGCGCGCTCAACATGCTGGGGATGGCACTCGGCAGACAGCAGAAGTTCGCTGAGGCCCAGTCCCATCTGGAGCGGGCGGTCCGCCTCGAGCCGGACCACGCAGAGGCACGCAACAACCTCGGCGTGGTGTATGCCGCGCAAGGGCGCTTGCGCGAGGCGGTGGCGCAGTTTGAAGCAGCACTGCGCGTCGATCCCGACGACCCCGAGATCCGCGAGAACCTGAAGAGGGTGAAGGCAGCCCTGCCGAAGTAGCCACGGAAGTTGGAGGAAACTATGCAGAAGATGAGACGACGCGAGGTTCTAAGAGCAGGTGTTAGCACGGCAGTCGCACTGCAGAAACCATGGGTTTTCACGAGTTCCAGCAAGCCAACTGTTCAGCAGCTTGAACCAAAGATAACCGCGCGAGTGGCGGCAATTCGCGGAGACAATCTGGATTCGATGACACGCGATGCCATAGATGCGCTAGCGGTAATGCAAGCGGTTGTCAACCCCGGCGAGACAGTGTTTATCAAGCCGAACTTTGTGACGTTTCCCTGGGCACAACATAACAACTGCTTTCATATTGGTGAGTGCACGAAAACTGACATCATCATCGCCGCCACAGAGGAATGTCTAAAGGCGGATTACGGAGAATGAAAGGTCATTGGCACAGGCAACACGATGAACTCGCCATTTCAAGAGATGTCAGTTCTTAAGAGGTAGTTGCCGAATGAATAGGCCGAGTCAAGCACTCAGAACATTGGGTACAGAAACGGTGCTATGGCTGTCCCACTAAGCAATACGATCAGACTTAGGAACAGCAGTACGATAATTATGGGCAATATGATACCCTTTGGCTTGAGTTTGGCCATTGTATAGCGATAAAATCCCTCTCAGAGGGGGGATGTGTAGAAAATCCTGAGTTGGTTTAACCTACGAAGTTGATATTGCTCCAAGACAAAGGGGCCTATACCGAATCACTCAGTATAAGCCCCCGAATTGATACATATTTGCTACATCAACCACGCAATTTTAATTGCCACCTAAATCCATACTTACGGTGCCGGTTCTGGCTCTGGCGGCGGAGGATACAGACGAATATCATCAAAGTACATCATACCTGCACCACCGGCTACCGGATTAGCCCTGTTGCCAAGGCCAAGAGCAATAGAATTAACATTGGCAAGGTTCACACCCTGGTCGGCAAAAGCTTGCAGGTCGATATTCCATTCGGTCCATCTTGTTGTCTGTACCGCACTTGGATCATCATTATCGACACCTGCGCTGCCGTTTAGAACGACATACATCGTCTCGGCAGCATTACCTCCACTGCCTCTGAACCAAATCGTCAGTCTGTTGACACCGTTCACTGTCCAGTCACGATTTGAAGTCAATGTTAAAGTCGCTTCGGATTTACCAACAGCGTTATCGTAGGACATGGGCATCGACTGATTACCGCTGTGAACAATAGTCTGCTCAGCAAAAGGAGCGGTTTCATAACCAACTAAGGAGCCGTTTGTTGGGTCGTCGTATCCATCTATCCACGCATGAAATATCCTGTTGCTTGCCGGGTCAGTCGGGTCGAGGTCATTGTAAGCCTCAAAATCGTCAATGATAAGGAAGTTGGCCGTAGTAAAGCTCCAGAGCGGGCCTGTCCAGGGACTATCGGCGTTGGCATTATTTGCCTCGTCAACACGCCAGTAGTAGGTAGTATTCCACTCGAGTTGCCCGGGTTCGAAGCTCTCGGAGCCGAAGTTTCCGCTACCTTTATACTCAGGCGAACTTGTATCGGCATTTTTCACAGCTTCAGCATCGGTGCCGAAATAGACCTCATGTGTATCGGCAAAAACTCCCGGCACCCAGGTGAGAACAGGCGTCTGCGTGACGTCCACAGCACTTTTAGCCGGACTTGGGCTTCCGACAGCACCTTCAGTAGTAAAACTCCAGACCTTACCTTTATGCGTTTCGATAATATCAAACTCGTCGACGCGCCAATAATAAGTCTTGGCAAGTTCAAGCGGACCGGGATCATAGGTTGCTTCTCCAAGAGGAAGTGCTCCAGCGGCATTGTAGACATCG
>JBGVTO010000285.1:0-19753 GCA_041862635.1 Phycisphaerae bacterium
TCGGTTAGAGCAAGAAGCTTTTTCTCAGCAAGGGCATATCTTTCAGCAGCCACCAGAGCTGCTGTATAGAAGCCGCAAATGAAAGGCCAAATCCCGCCATTATGGTACTCTCCAGGCTGGTTGTACTTTTCATTACGGGGTATCCAATCTGGGTCATCCGGCCTGACATAGGGGAAGAAATTCGGCGGCAAATCAACCGCCAGGTCTTCATTTTGCCTTAAAGCCTCGGACTCTTTTTCTATCCACAATACCAGCTTCCTTGCTCTGGACGGTGATGCTATGCCGGAGAGGATAGCCAGGCTATTACCCAAAAGGTCAAACCGCTCACTTCGGTACACTTTGTACGACCACATAGCATAATACGGTTTGTATCTGAGAACTAAACCTTCATGAACATGTCGGTGCTGCCTTTCACCCTTGATGGTAAAACTCTCCATAGACTGCTTAACCTTTACAGCCCGATCATATTGACCGAAAAGGCAAAGATAAGTATAGACGATAGTGTTAACAAACAGCCCATATCCCAAAACCCACTGTTCGTCACGCCAGTCACTGGTGGGTAGTTGCGCCACGAGATATCGGTCTGTTGGACTTTGATATCTCATCCAGCCCAAAGCCTTTCGGACGGCCTTCTCGAGAAAATCATCTTCCTTCATGACCTTTCGGTAAATTCCGACAGCCATAAGAAACAGAGGTGTTGTGTCGCTCGAACCTTTGTCCTGGGGGTCATGAACCAAAGATGGAATATGACCTAACATTGATTGATTATTAGCCAGCGTCTCCAGAACCCTTCGTAGTGATTTAAGTAATCTTTTGTTCTGCGTGGTCAATATGCCAAGCGAGCATATCATCAGGTCCCTGGTGTACGGCTCAGGATATGCCCAACCGGCGGTTCTGGGCAAATTTCGATAAGCGCCATGGTTGTTATGGAGCAGTACCTGCAGAGCTGCTTCTTTGGCTTTACCGACCCACGCTTGTTGCTGTTTATCCATATTATGATACACCTAAACGCTTTGAAATAATTTGGATAAATCTCTTGGCTATCACTCGATAGTCAAAGTGCTCTACTACACGTTTTCTTCCTTCTTTTCCCATTCTTTCTCTTAAAGCGGTATCCTGCATCAAATCCATAAGGTAATTAGCAATGTCATGAACACTTGCTCGATAATCTACTATCCTTGGTTTCTTGAAGACATGTTTGTGACCGTTTACGTAGCCGGATTCGTCTCCAAGCATTGCCTCCCGAAGCCGAATCTCCTGGGCTACGCCCGCAAGAAAAGCGGTTTTGCCGTGTACCAAGGTATCCAGCATCCCCATCGCTTTTATTCCTACTACCGGCTTTTCACATGCGTTCGCCTCGATTTGAATCATCCCGAAACCTTCGAGGCGTGATGGTGCCGCATAAATATCACACGCGGCCAAGAGATAAGGCATAAAGTTTCTCGAAACCCTGCTTGCCGTATAAACGACATTTTTGTCTATTCCCAAATGTGTGGCGAGCTGTAAGTCCGCCAGATTTTGCTGTTCTGTTCGAGGCTGGGGCCAGACCTTGCAGACATATTTCCAATCCGGTGCCTTTTGGTCATTTATCGCCAGGGCTTGCATAACCTCCTGAGCACCCTTGGAGGCGGCGTCTCCTCCGATAGTCATAATCATTATCTGGTCATTGGCAACTCCCAAGGCTTCACGAACCGCGGCTACTTTAGGGTCGCTTTTCACACGAGGAATAAAAGAGTCTGTATCGCACCCGACGGGCAAAACTTCAATGTTCTTCCCGTTGAGACCATCCCGCATATAAACCTTTTTTACCCAGTTAGATGTCACAAGTATTAACGGTAAACCCTCGAGAATCTCACGATAGTTTGCCATATAACCATCAGCTACAAGCCATGGCACCGCTGTGATTCCATATCTTTGGGGATGGAGAACCAAATGAGGTGTATGTCCCCAGTAGCCGACGCCCACGACAACATCAGGTTCAAACCACCTGTAATACCATTCTTTTTCCTGGGCTGATTCAAAGTTTACAGAGTGTACCTCAATCCCCATCTCTTCCAGCCCTCTGTGCAGCAGATGCCCCTGAGTTGCGAGGCCTGCAGGTGAGGGTGGGTAATCATAAAGCAGTAAAACTTTCATTTTCCGGCTCCTTTCTCCATATTTAACAGGCGGCTTTAAGGCACCAGAACGCCTCTTCTTTCGGAGTTGTCTTAGCCTCAAAGCTCTCTGTACTAAAACCGTAAATCCTGGTTATAATATCATACTTTTCCCGCCAAATCTCATCATTTAGGCCAACCAATAAGTCAGCATTCTTAATTGCACGGGGAAGATATTTGCGATTGCCATCTTCATAAGCAAATGTCCATAGTTCGTCGGCAAACAACCTATCGCTGTTCCATAATGCCAAGACCGCCTTAGCTGTCTCTTCGTGTCTTAGATGTCTGGTATACTCGCCGGACGTACTGTGTGTTATAACGAGATCGAACCTCTTCGAAGGCAGTAACTCTGCTATCGTTTTTTGCATCTCGCCATTATCTAACGGCGTTTGCTCGGGGCCGTCGTCAAGGTCGGCCATAAAACCCATGGCATTGAGCCTTTCAAGTGCTTTGAAAAACTTAGGAGCACGGTCCGGGTCGCTTTTTCTACAGAGTGTTAGAACGGTCCATTTAACCTCGGGATGCATAAGCATCAAACCGCCGACCCATAAAGTTTCATCATCGGGGTGTGCTACGATTACAGCACATTCGTTGTTCTCTTTTATAAAATCTAAACCCTTGGAATCTGCCATTCTTTCTTAACCTATACTATCTCTTTCACAGCAAAGGACATCTGAGAACAAAATCGACCAATTCATTAAAATCGGCAGTTGCAATGCAAATACGTGAATCAGCGGCACCATAATAAATAAAAACCGTGTCCTTCTTTTTTATCCATCCGCATGGAAATACAACATCATCGACATCGCCTTCACGTTCATAATGAGCTTTGGGCCCGAAAATCCATTCGTCGGTACGTCGAATGAGCTTGGCAGGATTTTCCAGGTCCAGCAGCGCAAGCCCTAATCTATAGATCGAGCCGGAAGCAGTTGTTCTCACGCCGTGATATAAAATCAGCCAGCCCTCTTCCGTCTGCATAGGCGGTGCACACAGACCAATCTTATTTGCATCCCACCATCCCCCTTCTCTGGCCTGTATTATCTCCTGATGCTCGCCCCAGTGTTTAAGGTTGGGCGAAAAGGATATCCATATATGAGCACCGAGCAGAGCGGACCTAGGGACCGGCCGATGCAGCATCGCCCAAAGGCCCTTGAACTTAACGGGAAAAAGTGCGGCATCTTTGTCCTCAGGTGGCATTACCGGCCCCATACGATTAAACGATTTGAAATCACTGGTCATCGCCAGAGACACCAGTGGCCCGCCTCTTGAATAGGCGGTATAACAAATAGCCCACTTATTCATCCCTTCGATCCAGGTTATCCGCGGGTCTTCTATACCCCAAAGCTCTTCAGGATACTTTTCAGGTTCAGGTTTCAAGGAAGGCGTCCTCTCGATTTGCCAGTTGTTAATTCCATCATCACTCGTTGCTACGGTCAAATGTGACATACCTCTAAAATCTTCAACACGCGCAAGTAATAATATTTTGCCATCTACTTCTGTTGCAGCGGCATTAAAGACAGAATTTGCTCTGTATGGCCAGTCATCAACGGAAAGGATAGGATTACCGGGATGTCGTTGGAAAAGCTCATAACTTGAATTCTTTTTCATAATTGTTCCTTCCTACAGCTTGAGTTTATATTTGCCCGTTCCCAAAGCCCTAATGGAACGAGAAATATCTTCATAATTAAGAGCCCTTCTGGTATTTGGACGGCTTTTCCCTATTAAACTTCATACCTCTGCCCGTAATTATACCTTTTTCTTCTCTAACAAATTCGATATGCTGTAGCAAAGCCCAGGCAGTATTTTGCCATCTCATCTGATAACCTCTCTGATGGGCCTGTTTCTCCATATGGATGCGTTTTTCCGGCTTGAATACAAGATAATCGATAGCTTTAGCAATTTGTTCTATTGAATCCTCACCGGGATCTATTAAAATTCCTCTTGCGTGTCTGCCAATGATAACGCCATTTTGGCAGCGTTTGTTTGAATTGATCAGCTCAAGTGCGTATCTAAACTTTGTTACTATTGCCGCTCTGCCAGCCCCAATGGTATCAGCCAATATACCACTGGATATTTGCTGGATGTTGAGATACGGCAGAAGCATTACATTTGTTGCCCCGTACAGCTTAAGCAATGTGCCTTCATCCAGAAATGTGTCCAAGAAAACTACATCGTATTCTTTAAAATCAAAACTGCCCAGCTCTTTCACCTTGCACCACTTTATTTTGGCCTCTTCGAGGGCCTTACTTAAAGTTTCCTGGTATTCGTGGTATTCAAGACCACCTTCAGCTTTCATAAAGTCAGGATGACATTGACCAGCAATTAGATATAATACGTTCTCTCTCTGTTGTTCGGTAAGTGATTCTTCTAAAAACTTACCAAATCCACGAATCCCATATTGAATTCCCTTATCCAGTGATAATAATCCGAGCGTAGTTATCAGAAAGCAATTTTTCAGGCCGAACCGCTCTTTAATATCCAACCGATCATACTGAGAAGGATGCTGCATTCTGATGCCGTGATCAATGTGCTTAAGCTTGAAATGCTCGATGCCATACATCTTTGATTCAAGTATATTAATTGCACTTTCAGTTGTAACAATAAGACCTTCACTATGTTTGGCCAGTTCCTGTAAAACCATCTTTTGATGAGGGTCAGGCTCCTCAAGAACTGTATGTAAATAGACTAAGACTGTTAGTCCTTTATTCATAAATGCGTTAGCCATTTCGATAAAATTGGTCCCATCACCATCGTTGCCTTTCTCATCCGGATCTAAGCCGTATTCATGTTGCAGCAGTATTATGGTGGGATTAGTGCTTTCGTGAGCACGAGTAATTATGTGCTTTATATTTTCTTTCCAGGATTGAGGATTATACTGGTCTATTATAAGATCAACCGGAATATTATAAGGCAAATTATCTTTATCGATTGCGGAAATCCTGATGCTACCAACCTCACTTGTGAAATGTTCTAAGGCATTAGCCAGATCCCGTGAGAAAGTACCTATTCCACATCTCCGTGGAGGATATGTACTTACTATGCGTATGTTGTAAGGCATACATCATACCCCTCAATACTAAATAATGGCTTCTTAAACTCTATCTTTACCAATACAGCGTATAGCTATTGACATGAATAGTCAAGAACTCATCCAATTAGAGATTCCAAGACGCCGATATCTATATTGAAAATGTTTATTCAGGCCGTGCCTATCGGACCTATGGCGTTTGCTCATAAGATGTTAGCTTATGGCTTTGGCTCTTTACTATTGGTTTTTGTAAAAAGCCGTGTATATTAAGAAGTGGTGCAGCTAAGTAAGGATATACAATATTATAAGTGAAATCCCACTTGATTATAGCTTGAAAGGGGATATCGATGCGCTGGTCATTTTCCCTGGGCAAAGTAGCCGGGATTGGATTTCAGCTGCATATTGCCTTTATTATTTTACCGGCAGCCGTTTTTCTCTCTACCGCCCACAAAAAGCAGATTAAATCAAAAGTAGGAAGAGTATCCAATGAAAGACATTAATACCAGAGATCGCTCCCATTTATGGCTAACCGAACGCGCTCATGACCTGGAAAAGAAATTCCTGACCGGCAGACGAGGTCGGACTGAAGAGCTGGAAAGTGCTGTGCGCATATTCCTGGAATTTCTACGAGGATTCGAATCGTTGGATATCGAAGAGCCGGCAGTCACGGTGTTCGGATCAGCCCGCTTTAAAGAAATTCACCCTTACTATCGATTGGCCCGCCAGGTCGGAAAAGAATTAGCTCTGGCCGGATTCACAGTCATCACCGGTGGCGGGCCCGGCATCATGGAGGCTGCCAATCGCGGCGCCAAAGACGCCGAAGGTAAGAGCATCGGCTGCAATATCGTCCTGCCTCAGGAACAAAAACCTAATCCCTACCTGGATCGGGTGATAGAATTCGATCACTTCTTTGTACGCAAGGTCATGCTTGTTAAATACTCCTCTGCGTTTGTGGTCCTGCCCGGCGGATTCGGCACCCTCGACGAAGTGTTTGAAACAGCGGTACTCATGCAAACCGACAAAATCCAGGAGTTTCCGATTATTTTGATGGGACGATCCTACTGGGACCAGATGCAGGACTTTCTCAGGCAGACCCTGGTGCCTGAGAAGACCATTGATACTGACGACCTCGATCTGTTCCAGTGTACAGATGATCCCAAGCATGTGATTCATATCATTCAAGCCCGGCAGAAACAAATCAGAGAATGAGATTTAGAATGAGCAGCCGGAATCCAACGAAAAGGAATCATTGCGAAAAATGGGCGAAAAATGGGGACTGTCCCGAATGGCGGTTGCTTAAGCAGCATTTCTTTTCCTCCACTGATGTCTCGTGACCTTTAGTTTTGGGTAGTGCTTTCGCTATCTCGTCACCATACGAGGCTCATTTCTGGCGGGCCTTTCTGGTACAAGGTGCGATGCTATTTCAGTCAGCATCGCTTCGTATGTCTCCAGCAGCTTCTATAGCAGCCGACCTTAAACTAAACGGCAATGAAGAAACCTTCAACGTTCAGGTGCAGTACGATACGCTGGAGCTTTACGGCAAGGTAACAGCAACACGGCAAATCGTGATTTATCAAAATTGATCGAAAGAACAATGATATAAAAAGTTGATCCGGCAACAGGCTCGTCAAACAGACATCAAATATCCTTAAGCCGCATCAATTTTTTCTTGAGGTCTTTATGGATTAGCTTATGTCGTCTCAAGCGAAGGGTTTTTCTCAGAAACGCTTTCCTGCTCCTGCGTTCTCTTAGTGTCGATGGGTATGCTTTTATCGACAGAGCGGATATGAATATCGCGCTGTGGAAATGCAATCTCGATTCCCGCCTTTCGGAACTCCTGATCGATGGCGCAGTTGATACTGTGCCAGACGGGGACATAGTTATCTATGCCTGCGATGTAAACTCGCAGCTCGAACTCCAGGCTATTGTCACCAAAGGCCTTGAAAATAACCACCGGTTCCGGGTCCTCTAATACAAGAGGATTCGCTCTTGCGACCTCAAGGAGAATTCTCTCAGCTTTGGCCGTGTCCGAGCCATAAGCTATACCCACGATGAACTCCCGGCGCAGGATATTGTCGGACAAGGTCCAGTTTATAAGACGGCCTGTAATAAACTCCTTGTTTGGAACAACAAGCTCACGTTGGTCCCATCTTCGAATGGTCGTTGCCCTGATTCTTATTTTGGCCACTTTCCCCGTGACATCGCTGATTGTAACTACATCATCGACACGGATGGGCTGCTCGAAGAGTATAATCAGACCACTAACGAAGTTGGCGAATATTTCCTGCAGGCCGAAACCGAGCCCGACAGTCATCGCTGCTACAAGCCATTGTACCTTCGACCAGCCTATTCCGATTTTACTGAAGGCCAGCACCGTTCCTATGACTGCAAGCGTATAGCGGAAAAGCGTCGTTATCGCAAAACGCACGCCGCGGTCGAGGGGCAGACGCCTCAATACGATAATTTCGAGCAGACCGGGAACGTTCCGTGTAACAATCACGGTCAACGCCGCCAGAAACAACGCCATCGCCAGCGACCCAAGAGTCACGATTTCCTCGGCACTCATTTTCCAAAGCTCGATTCTCGCCAATTCGCCGAGAGCTGGTAAGACATCCTTCCAGACGTACCAGATCCCCCCGATAGGCAGAAATACCGTAATCGCATCGATCAGTCGGCGGGTTTGCTGCGATATCTGAAGAATTGAGGTATCTTCTTTTGCCTTGCTCTGCTGGGATTCTTTTGCCGAAGCAGATTCTCCCTGGTTCTGCTGCTTTTGTTTGGTGGCCTCACGTTTTTGGCGTTCCAGCAGAGCAAGCTTGCGTTGCGCAACCATTAACCAGCGGACGAACATGGCCCTGACCATGATCGCCAGCAATATCAGGATGATTGTTAGAACGAGCTTTTCGGAGAGCTGCCGTGCCGCGTAGAAATAGCCCATGCCCGCCAGGATGGCAAAGACCATCGGAAGGATAATGCAAAGCGGATACCAGACGTAGTGAAGACGTTCCATCCAGCCGCCGTGTCTCTGCTTAAGATAGAGTTTCATCAGCGTGCCCTTTGGGCTCAGCAGGATGAGTAGAAACAATGCAAGGGCCAAAAGACCGAACATAAAGAACAAACGCCCCGCAGAGTTGTACCATTGTTCGCTGGTCTGCTGGGTCTGCATGACTTCGACTATAAATATGACAGGAATCGCCAGAACAAAGTACCAGGCAAGCAGCCGTCGAAAGAAAGACAGTGGCTCATGGCGCATGCGCAGGTGCTCCTGAGCCAGACCGTGCGGCATTGAGAAGTGACGCAAAAAGCCCAACATGAAAACAACCGGCACGAGTGCCCGGAAACCTGAAGCGAGCGCTTGAGAGAAGTCATCATCGAAAGCGCTCGAAGACAGACGCCATTGAAACAAAAAGAGGACTATGGGCCACGTAGAAGATAGGAACAACGTAAGCCCGAGTGTCTTAAGCGTATGTAGGAAGCTGTCGGTCTGCACCTGACGGACCCGCCCTGAGATAATTTCAACGGCCTTATGCGCCTTTGGATGAAGTACAACCAATGAAACGACAATTAGCGAGACTGCCATATAAGCTAAGATGTCTTCCTTGAAATCCGTCCAAAGGCTGATTGCAACCTGGTGCCAGTTAGCCGGAGAAAGCAGCCACCCTAAAGCAAACAAACTCACACGAAGGTCGGACAAGCGAAAGACGTGACTGCTCTTGACCCACAGAATGTTCGCATCGATGAAAACTGCATACGCCTGTACAGTATCAACGTACTGCCGCTCTGTAACGTCAAGGTTTGCCAGCTTTGTGGAGTAATCCCAGTGAAGGTCTGCTATCGCTCTTAGAATTTTACGCTGGCTTTCGTAGTAGTTTGTCGCCTCCTTTTTAATGGCCTGGCGTTCCGCCTCACCGACAGATGGATCAAGCTGGGCTAAGACTGCTTCCAATTCATCTGCGAGATTGCTCAGGTCCGACCATTCCTTATCGCGCTCCATCCCATGAAACTGAGCCAACGATATTTCCGACGGCCTGATTCGCATCTGTTTTTGGTTTTCTCTTATATCAGGCAGCTTCTCACGCTGGCCCAGCAGAGCCATCCCCATTGCATCTGTTACTTTCCCGGCTGTATTGACTTTGGCACTTACTTCCTCAAAGCTCTTTTTCACGGCCGCAAGCCTGGCGTCTATTGACTCAGAATACTTCGTGACTGCCTCAACCTTCGCCACAAGCTCGGTCTGCGTTTCTGCAAACTCTGCGTTTTTTTGTGCGATTGCCTGGATGGCGGGATGGGCATACCTCGTTTCTTCTCTGGCGCGGATGGCCTCCTGTTTGGCGGCCTCAGCTTCCTTTTGCCGTAAGTCGTTCACCTTTTGCAGCCAAAACTCCACCGTCTTCTCTGCCATAGCCAACTGTCGAGCTGCCAGGTCTCTTCGAGCCGTTAGAAGATCTCCGGCGGCTTCATAGAACAGCAGCTCTTCGGTGTTGGTGGCTATCTGGCTCTCATAAGCACGCTGCTGGGCGAGCAGTAATGCCCGGTTGGCCTGAGTCATTTCGATTGTCTGCCCTTCAGTTGCGCCAGTTGCAAGTTTGCTCTTAACATCATCGAGCATCTTCTTAACTGTGCTCGTCTCCTCGGGGATTTTGGTCTTACGTTCGGCCCTTCGCTTTGGCTCGTTTTCCAGATTGGCTACGTTTTTCTTGGCTTCCTCAAGGTTTAGTCTTGCTGTTACGAGGGTTTGCTCGGCTTGTGTCAGTGTGGTCTCAGGCCCGGCTTGAGGCGCCACAGCACCGTCTTGTCCGGCTAGAAGCTCTTTAAACTTGGCCAAATTGCCCGGGATATCTTTCCGAGCCTGACTGTATTGTTGTCCTTTTGCTTCAAATTCGGCGGCAGATTTCAATTGAGCAATTGCTTTGTCGTAAACCTCTACAATTTTCGCCTTGACCTCGTCGCTTAATTCCTGCGATTCGGTTATTTTCTTCTTCCTCGCCTGGAGTTTCTCTATAGTGAGCTGTTCAGCGGCATCTGTAGTCGCCGCCCCTTGAGTGACCGCAGAACTCAGAGCGGCCGAGTTGGCGTCCTGCGCTCCACCGGCGATTGCTGCAGAGTTTTGCTGGGATTGACCTCGCAGAGGAACAAATATAGCCAGAGTGAAAAGGACAACGAAGGTCACCGCGAAAACACTGGTTGTTGTTCGGATTAGCACAAATCTGCCTGATAACTTATGGAGCATAACCTGTCTCTTAAGACTGAGAATAATTTTTCGTTAGTTCCGTTTTCCTCGGTGCAGCTAGTCATTGCAACAACCTTTTAACCGGGATTTCCCATATACACTTCACTGAAGCACTCCTGCAAGCTTCAAGTCTCACAATACTGTAATTTCATCTCAATTTCAACAATATTCCGGCAGGTTCAACATGCCGTGCCGCAAAAAACGCCAAAGAAGTCGAGCACTTATGTCAAGAATCCGCCTTTTCCTACTATTTTGGCACACCGCGACCGTTGCCCTCCATATTCGGAACCTGTTTTTCATCGGTGCCACACATCATTGCGGCCTCGCAGATATTGTCAAAAAACGCAACCCCCGGATTCGGTCAAGGATTTCCCGAAAGAGTATCCCCGGCACGGCCAATGGCATGCAGGAGATGGGCTAGTACGAATGAAGGAGACGACCCGGAAATTGTCCTCGCTGGCTGCGGTGACAATCTGACACTGGAAGTTATGGCGGCTGCTCAAATCTTGCGACAGGAAGTACCCGAATGGCGGTTGCTTAAGCAGATTAAAAAACCCACGGCATTTAGCCTTTCGAGAGCTTTCAAAAACTTGGGAGCACGATCCGGGTCACTTTTTCTACAAAGTGTTACAACTGTCCATTTAACCTTGGGATGCATCAGCATCAGACCGCCGGCTCATAATGTTTCATCGTCGGGATGTGCTACGATTACAGCACATTTGTTGTTCTCTTTTATAAAATCTAAACCCTTGGAATTCGTCATTTTTTCATGCCCTAATCTGTATCATCACAGGACATACAAAAACGAAAATCAACCGACTCATTATTATCGGCTGTTGCAAAGCAAAGACGTGAACCCTCGGCATTATAATACACAAAAACTTTATTTTTTCACCCAGTTGCCGATAAAAAAGCCTCGATGTTTTCTGTCGAGACATCGGGAGGCATACCCCCGCCGCAGGATAGGATAATCCGACTCTTGTCACTTACTGATTCGAGTGCAGCTTTCACACTGCTGTGCACATCTTCGGGTGTACCTGATGCAAGGACGTCGCGTGTGGGGATGTTTCCGAGCAAAGTAAGTCCCGATTTATCGGTATTCGTAAGCTCCTTCATTTGAGTGAGGGTGTGCTGGAAACTGAAATTGAAAAGGTTCACGCCGACTTGAGGAAGGTACGGAGCGCATACCAGCCCGGGTGCGTCGTTGTGGAAGAATTTGACGTCGACATCAAGCGACTGGAAAATGCGTTCCAAATATGGCAGCGCCGCTTCTTTGAAATCTTCCTCACCTAAGAAGCCTACAATATCATCGAGGATGAATATGCCATCAATGGAGGGAAATGTCCGGTTCTGAAGTTCAAGCCAGTCGATAATGAAATCCGTTACAATCTCGAGCAACCTGCGTGTTTGGTCGGGATTTGTTCGGATGGCCATAAGGAATTCTGTGCTGCCGGTCAGGAATGAAGCCACATTCAACGGTCCGCGTGAGACCGCGAACTTAATAGCATGCCCTGCCTGTTCGATTTGGACTTGGTAATGTTTTAAGCGATTGAGGACGAACGGCAGCAGGCCGTCCGTTTTGGGATTCGGCTTGCAGAGCGAATGGATATCCTGAATATCGGTGATGATTTTATCCGCGTAGGGCAGCTCGTTTTCCTGCCAGGAGCATTTCGAGCCGAAAGCGGAAGGCTCGGTGCACATCCCAAACTCGGCCCAGAATCCGGGCAAAAACATAATGTCCGGGAACTGTCTGACGGCCTTGAGGTTGGCCTCGAACCACATCTGTTCGCTGGAAAAATAATCGATGGTGGACATCCCGGCCCAGCCTGGAAGCCAGGGACTGTCGATGACGAACCCTACCGGAATCGGCTCAATCACCTCGCCGTTCAACACAGCCATCAGTTTTTCCCATTGCTTGGATGTCATGCTGTCTTGGGTTTTTGACGGACGAAATGAACGACAATACAGAGAACGATAAAGCCGACAAGCAGTCCGATCCCTTTCCACTGCAACTTCGACCAGAGACTCCAGACGCTTCCAAATGTTGCAGCACTGGCTGCCAGTGCCATAAGGACATTCCAGAGGATGCGTTTAACCCCGATAGGCATATTCTCGCCAAGGAAACTCTTTTGGTTCATGAGCAGGAAGAACGCGAAGTAGGCGATAGGCAGCAGAACCATTGCAAAGACGGACGTCGGCACCGCAATATACGGAGCGGCGTCTTTCCAGAAGAACGGTCCAAGCGCTCCGACTGATACCATCAGGCTACCGAATCTCTGTGTCCAGCCCCTCGGTGGTCTGCCCAATAGCTCGCAGAAACACAGACCGTTAATAGTCATAAGCATTGTGGCGGCGCTCATGGCCATACCCATGACACCCAAGCCAAAAACATATTGAGCAATTACCGGACCGGTCAGCGGTGCGAGCGTGTCGGCCAGGTTGAAGGCATCGCGATTGACCAGTATAGCCGCCATCCTCTTGTCCGCCCACGGCAGGGCATCCGAGCGTTCCTGAACCTGTTCGTGCGTGAGTTTGGCGAATTTCTCTTCGCCAATTTGGAATTTGAGTCTGTTCACAAGAATGTCCTTGTAGAAACCGACGAGGTTTTTGGCGGGCTCAGCGGTTATTTCACCACCCGGCTCGGCAGCAACGAAACCTTCTGCCGGCTGACCATGAAACTGGCTGCTCGAAGCAATGACCACGCAGCCGGTCGCCAGGATAAAGGGGATGAACAATCCGGTTGACAGATCAAAAATAGCAAGACCGCGGAAGTATTTGTCCCAGCCTTTTCGGAGCATTGAGTACGGCAGCAGAAAAGTCATATTGATACCTACGGCCGTTGCCGCGGCGCTTATCATAACGTCACGCTGCTTGCCCACAATCATGTTGGTCCAGAAAGGCTGGAACTGCTCCGCCACCTTTTGTATGTGGGGCATTATTATGTCGGTCGGTTTGACGAACAGACTCAGGTCGGGAATCAGGCCGCTGAGAATTTCACTCCAGAGAATCTTTCCTTCGATGCTGAGCTTGATTACAACGCCGATGAAACAAAGTACTATCATACTGACGATTGTCTTAATCAGAATCTCGAATATCTTGACGCCTTTGCCGCCGGCACCGTAGGTCATAGTGAAAGTGAGGCAGATTGCGAGAAAGATCGCACCGGCTATCATTTTACTGGGCACTACCGGCATGGCTTCCAGTCCGAGAATTCCGGGCAGGATGTTCTGTCGCAATGCGGCGGTTCCCAGGGCAAACTGAGGAAGCGACCATACGAGATTTGCCATCATGGAGGCAATGAGCCAGCCCCAGCCGAGCACCGGATTGACGTGTCTGTTGATTGCATACAGGGGACGCTCGCCGGAGGAGAGTGTTACGTATGCGATGGCGCTCATCATAATAATACCTAAAATCATCGCCAGCGGCTGGAGCCACATAAAACTAAAGCCGACCAGCACGCCCAGATACAAGCTCGACGACAGCGAGCCACCACCCAGTGTTATGCCGCTCTGGAGCCAGCCGGGACCCGATAACCTGACATACGCCTTAAAAACAGCTCCCTTGCCCTTCTTCTGTGCATCCAATATCAATTGACGGTCCTTTTCGATGCGCGGATTCATGTGCATCACTTGTTGCTCCTGACCCTGCGGAGGAGTTAGCGGGCCTTGTCCTGTTTCGTTTGGCGACATATTTTTACTCTCCTGTATTAAACATTTCTACCGATACTACTCTACTCTGCGAAGTACCTTGCTACGTAGCACGAGTGTTCTTAGACAGAATATACTCTTTTGTTTTTAAGACTGCTTTCGTGTCCGTTTCAAACGGCAGACATCCCGTCCCAATACAAACTTTCTCTCTATTGTTGGCCAGTTCGAATACTCTGTCAACTTCCTTTTCGACTTCTCCGAAATTTTTTGATGTCATTGGTCCCGGGTCCATATTGATTCTGACCATAACCGCGGGGTGCGCCCGCATTATTTCCATAAACATTTGCTGGTTCGTCCCGGCCGGGCAACAGATATATCCTGTCCCCGTCTGGAGAATATAATCAAGAATCGGCAGTGTATCACCCCCTATTATGCAGGGAACAGGATGGCCTGTAATTGCCGATGTTTCTTCCATTACTTTTTTAAGAGGGCCAAGCTCGATGTCCCTGAAATTCTCTGGAGACATCAGCGGTGGAACCGCTCCGGATTCAAAAAACGCAATCCCGATTTTGTCGGGAAAGCCCTGTCGGACGACTTCTTTGCAAAACTCGACCTGCCCTGCTACAAGATGGCTTAGAGTCCGGGCAACCAGGTCGGGGCTGGTCATAATCTCGCATAACAGGTTCTCAAATCCCATTAGATTTGCTGCTAGTGAGAAAGGACCACTCAAAGGTATTCTAACATCCGCCTCGGGACATTCATCAGCGACACGCCCGGCAGCTTCTATAACCATCGGAACACGACCGTCAGTTTTGGGATTAAACGGCTCCAGAGTCATTAGCTCTTTTGTGGTTGAATAGGGATGCCTGAAAATGGCAGGAACACCAGTGCCGACAGGCCTATCAACGGTTGCACCGTACGCTTCGGCTTCCAGGTTGTAAATGTCTATGCCAACCACGACAGGGCGATGATTGTAGAGACGAAACGCTTCAATGTGAGCTTTTGATAGCAGCCGGCCGTTTCGCGATACTTCCCAGGGGTCTTTGCCAATCACTCTGGCAGCGTGTTCATATACCGAAGGACAGAACTGCACGTGCGTTGATTCCTTTCCTGATTGATTTACGGTTTTATTCTGCGTTCAATCTCCCGAATGACCGCTGAGTTGTCCAAATCCCCATCGCCTGCTGCTATTGCTTTTTCCAGAACATCGAGGTGCACTTTTGAGAGCGGTAATTCCTGCTTTAGCTTTTGAGCATATTTAAGGATAATCGAGACGTCCTTGTGGTGCTGCCGAAGTCTTGCCTGGGGTATAAAATCGCCTTCCAGCATCTTTTTACCTTTGACGTCCATAACGGCCGAATAGGCGGGTGTCACTTTGAGCAGCTCAAGAAAGGCCCGCGGGTCGAGGCCTAATTTGCTTGCAAAAACAAGCCCCTCGGCCAGAGCGAGACGGTTCAATCCAAGAATCAAATTGCTGGCGAGCTTGGCCTTAGAGCCGCTGCCCGATTCACCGACGTAAAATACCTTCTCGCCCAGCGTGTCGAAAATATCTTTGCACTCCTCGAACGGCTTCTTGTCGCCCCCCACCATAAAGACTATCTTTTTGTCCCTGACCTGTTGGCTGGAGCCGGAAAAAGGTGCATCTAAAAAGTAAATATCTTTTTCTGCGAGGCGTTGTGCCAGCGCCACCGTTTCTTCAGGGTCGCCGGTGGTCGTATCAATGATATATCTCGATCCCGATAAAATCGGGATTGATTCCAAAATACCCTCAGGGCCTTCGACAACTTTCAGGACCACATCTGTATTCGGAAGAGAGAGAACCACGCGCTCAGTTTGATCGGCTACCTGTGCGGGATTATCGACGGCTTTTCCACCCAACTGTTTAAAATGTTTGCACTTTGCTGAGTCGATGTCAAAGCCTACGACATCAAATCCCTCGGCCAGCAACCGCTCGGTCATAGCCGTACCGACAAGACCAAGACCCACAAGTCCGATGTTAGAAGCCACGTTATTTTCCGTTCGTTTTATTTAAGTATCAACAGCATTACCAGCACGCAGGCTAAGCAAATTCCTAACGTTACCACAAAGCCCACCCAGGATTGGCGCGAGGGCATGACGAGGAAAAGTCCACGGCCGGTGAGTAAACGCTTTTGTTGAGGGATGGCTTCGTCGAGAGGTAAAGCAAGATTGTCCTCCTGTCCGATTGGGACATAAATCTTCGTGAAGAACTTCTCTATCGTCTCACGCCTCGGCGGTTTTGTTATAAGGCTGCCTATTAGACCGGAAAGTATGCCAACCAGAATCGGCGCGCCAATCGTTATATCCCGGCTGCAGTTGAGGACATATCGGCTGACCAGGAATGTGCCCGAAGCCAAAATCGTACTGCAAAACATCCCTGCTGTGTTCATCCGCCGCCAGAGGATACCCATCGCTGTGGAAATACCCACGAGACTCAGGATGTTGAAATAATCGAGGATTGCTTTGACGAGGTTGCTCCGCATCAGAATCGCTGCTATGAGTGCTAAAAAGGCGATGACAACACCTATTATCCGGGTTACACGCACCAACTGATTCTCGTCGGCCTTGGGATTGAAGTAAACGCGATATATGTTTTGGGAAAATAGCCCCGCGACTGTTACCTGCACCGCATCGCCGGAGGACATCGCCGCCGCCATCACACACGCGAGCATCACGCCCTGAAGCTCTGGCCTCAGCAACCCGCGGATTGCATCGCCAAAGGCGGCGTCCTTATTGATTTCCAAACCTGTATTGAGCAGGTACGCCAGCCAGCACAGTCCAAGCACACACCAGCCTATCGTGCAGACACGCTTTAGGATGTTGCCGTACGTAAAGCCGACCCGCCCCTCCCATTCGGTCCGCCCCGCCGCACAAACGCTCATCAGATGCGGAAAAGCAAGCGCCGTCAGCGGGGCGTTGATAGACAGTAAGAGCACAGTAAGCAAACTAAATTCTTTCGGGTCAAACAAGCTCATGTAATTACCACCTTGTGCTCCTAATGTCGCTCGCACCCCGGCCATGCCGTCTACGCGGCCGAGTGCAACAGGAATGGCAATGAATGACAGGGCGATAATCATTAAGCCCTGAATCATATCGGTGCGGATTGCTGCTATTATCCCGCCCCAATAACTGTAGATTATGAACACGGCTGTGGTAACAAATAATATACCGAAGAACCATATCTCGCTTTCTTGCGTCAAGGCTTTGCCCATTACGCCCTGGACGGTGCGCGTCGTCGCAAGCAGCACACCCGCTAAGAAAACAATCATTCCCACAGCCGCGACAATAATGTACAGCACACTGGCCGACCTGCCGAAACGCTCCCGGAAGAAGTCAGCCATTGTCAGGCACCGCATCCGCCGAATTATCGGCGCGATAATCCAGTAGAAGGGCGTTCCGAACAGCCACATCCACGAGACCCAGATACCGGAAGCCCCGCTTACAACACCCTGGCTCATTACCCCAGCCACGTTACCGGGATGAGTACCGGCCCCGAAGGCGTGCATCACCATCATTGGCCAGCCGAACTGGCGGTTGCCTAACAGGTAACCTTCCTGGTTGTGTATGCCCCGCTTGCTCCACCATCCCATAAGGAGCATTCCAGCAAAGTATAATATAAGCACAATCCAAATAGCGTAGTGTAATCCAAGAAACTCCATAGCCACTCCTTATTTGTAGTTCCTAACTCGTTGCTTGTATGCCGGGGCGTAGATTAAGGTTCATAAGTTAAAATGTTTTAATTGGTACTTCGGTCCCGGTTTTTTCAGCGGAGACATATGCGCTATAAATAGTCGAGATGCAGTCGGCAGCCAGGTTGCTGGTGCTTTCCAGCGGGTCACCGTACGCGATGGTCCTGTAGAAGGCCTCCATTTCCTGCGGATAACCTGTGAACCAGTCCTCATCCGGCGATGGATTTGACCAGCCCTGTTTTGTGCCGGTCTTTTCCACTACATATATGTCCTCGAAATATGCGTCCACGGGGTTGTAAGTTTTCATTGCTGTGTTCGGATTGATATTGCAGATAGTCCGGTGGTTGTTCGCTGAGACTTCGAGCCAGTTGTGGATTCCGCCTAAAACAATATCAGAGGCGAAGATGTCGGCGATAGTTCCGTCTTCAAAGACAACGTGCATCAAAGAAAAGTCATCGATATCGTGGTAGTCTGCGCGGATATGGCCTTTGTCCTCGAAGTTTTTCAATCGGGTCAGAGCGGCTGTGCGGGCCGATACCGCTTTCGGACGAATCGGTTTGCCGTTGCGGGTATTTCCTTCAACTCGTTTTAGATAAAGCGCCGCTGTCAGCGGGTGGCATCCCTTGCCTATCATTACGCCGCCGCCGGAGAACTTCCAATAGGCATACGTCGCGGCGTGCGAGCCGGCGTGTGCCTCTTCGCCATGAATCCAGAGAATCTGTGCGCCGGTCTTGGCGATAATCTCGCGCTCCTTTTGAATCGAAGGTGCATAAGTCCAGTTCTCAGCATACAGTATCCGCCCTTTACTTTTCTTTTCTGCATCGAGCATCCGCTCGATGCTCGCTATGGAATGGTCGAGTGCAATCTGCTTTGGGAAGGTGTCGCCGTTGAAATCCTCCGAGCCGTCACCGAAGTAGCCGGTGAGTGGTTTTTCCACAACGGCAAATTTGTCCTGCTCAAGAGCGGCAATCGCGATAGGCTCATGGGCCACCGGCGGCGTGCAGACGTGGATGACATCGGCTTTGTCGATGAGCTTTTCCAGACTATCATAAGTTCGAATCCCACGCTGCTTGGCGTACGAGGCCGCTTGTTCGGTGTCAATTGCGAATACGCCTTCGACCTCAACATTAGTATCGTGGACTTTCTTCAGACATTCAAAATGAAACGTAGCGGCAAAACCGGCGCCGATAATGCCGGTACGAATAGTTTTCTTTTTCATCTGAAAATTATCCTTTCATATACCGTGAAGTGTGCCCAGGAACCCAGACGTCCTACGTTCCGTCTGGACAGATCTCTTATATTTCGCTTTACGTTTCACCTTTCTGCCCGGGCTTCTGCAAAAAGGACATGTTTACTGCGAGACTTTAGCTACTGAGCCATCAAATCAAATGGCGAGATGTCATCACCGTGTTTGTCGCCGGCCGCTTTCAGGCGATTGCGAACCTCGGCAAATGTGTCAAAGACAATCTGCGGGGTATCAGAAACCTTTTCTTTGTAGATTTTCTCAACGCGGTCGATTTTGGCGAGGTTCTTCAGTATACTGATTGTAAACTGCCGGAGGTAGTCGGCCTGGGTGTATTGCGCATCAAGGTGCTCTTTGAACAGCTTTTCCAGGTCTTCAAATTTCGGTATCAGGCCGGTCGGTGTCTTAATGGCGTCAACGTCGCCATTTGCCCGGAGTTCAGCCCATAAAATCCAGATGAGTTTATCGGCCATACCGTTTAGGTATTTGCCATCTTTGTCCTTAAGGAAGTAATTAACCGAGAAAATCAAAGGCGGATTCTCGACATCTTTTGCGAAATCCAGATTGTTCTGAATGTACTTCCCAAGCGGTATCGAGAGGAAATCGAGATTCGACATTAGATTGAAAGTTCTGACTCCCTCTTTGCCGAGCGTAGCAGCGGTAGTTTCGGATTCGAGGGAGGCACCTTTGATTATAATGCCCTCTGTCCAGTTGAAGGCCTGCTCAACAGGAACCCAGGTGTCAC
>JBGVTO010000286.1:0-14704 GCA_041862635.1 Phycisphaerae bacterium
ATGTAGCCCAGGCCGAGCTGATGTGCCCAGCCTTGGCCGAAAAGCTGGTCCGACAGGCACCCTTTGGCATACTGATGTTTTGGATGCTTCTCAAGGTCAACAAGCTGAATGAAGTATTCACCGTCCCAGAGACGCTCAACGCTCAGTCGGCTGCCGCTTTCGAATATCTTCCGGCAGCGTTTGGCGAACCGCCCGTCACCCATATCTTTTGCCATTTCCTCGCCGGCGCGAAGCGCAGCCAGATACAGCGAGCCGACAAACGTATTGGGGCCCTCGAAGTTGATGTCATAGGTATTGTGCTGACTGTTCTCGATAAAGCCGTCATCGTTGCCATCCTGGGCGATGGAGAACTCCAGGGCCTTTTTGATGTGCGACCAATTGCGCTTTAGAAAGGCATTGTCGGCTGACATCTGGTGCTCGCGATAGGCCTTGAGTATTGTACCGCATTGTCCATCGGCGGCGTAAGCGCGGTTGCTTCGAAATCCAACCAGGCCGCTCTTGGAATCGAATCCCTCGCCAAAGTCTTGCATTTCCCTGGCACTGCGTTCAAGCTCCGGGAAAAGACGTGCCGGGGCATGGGCATAGTTCCACACGTGGGTGCAGGTACTGGGGCAACAGCCGACGCCCTCCCACGCCCAGAACCGGCCGTTCTTCCACCACTGGCACGTCCCCGTCGCAAGGTTGCACACAGTGGAGTGCAAGCGGAATAGCAGCCAACGAGGCAGCGTACTGTGCTCGTAGTAACTCTTGTACCACTTAGCAGTATCGCCGGCAAGCCGCTCGTAGTTATCGAGGACATAATGAGCAACCTCGGCAGCACTATTGAAGCGGCTGGCATACTCATGGCCGTTCGGATGGTTGGGAAAGAACCACGTAAGGACAAAAATGAAAGAGTGTCTGGCACCGGGCGCCAAATCTACAGTACGAGTAGCCAGAGCCGTACTATGTCTCTCGGTAACAGGCCAGGCAACATTCTCCTCAATATTAAGATCTACGACCCAATCACCAAGAAACGAAAGAAGCTGGCGGACATCCTGAGACGAAGCTCCCTCTTCCGCAAAAGCCAAGGCCAGCGAGCCATAATCAGCAAGCTGCTCGAGCGGACCCATCCACCCGCTCTGTGGCTCATCCGAAAGTTCAATCTGGTCAACGTTAATATGCCCCCACCCGCCTGAGAATCGGTCGAATATCAGAATTTGTGCCGTTTTACCCTCGAATTCCTGAATATTCCAGAAATACCACTCGAGCTTCTCGTCGTTCTTGCCGGCTGCGGTGCGTGCCACCTTGCCGTCGACAAGCAAATTAATACACGTCTGACCAGCGTGACTACCGCCGCCGATCAGAAAGTTGATAAACTTCCGTGAGATTTTGAAAGGCGGTGACGTCAGTGTGCCATTGGGCTTGTCCCCATCCAAAAAACTATTTACAAACCCCTTGCCGAGAAATCCGCTCACCTTTTGCTGATTTGGCAGCGTGCCCTTGGCAGGTCCTTTCCCGAAAGCCTCTCCGGTTACATTCCAGTCGCCATAGTCCGGGCCCTCGAAGTCAGCCAGGACAATTTTCGGCCGAGGCTTCAGGTCAACCTTAGGTACAGGCGCCTTCTCTGCTGTGTGCACAATCAGCGTCCGCTCATTTTCATTGACAATCCGGCTTCGACGCAGGACATGAATGGCCTTTGCCGAATCAATGCAAACCGCGTTCTCAAGCCATCCCAATACACCTGCCCAGAGGTTTGTCTCGGAGACATTCTCTACGACGATATGAAACAGCGTGGCCGGAAGTGCAGAATCTTTTGCATTAAGCGGAATAAAAAGAGAAGAGGCCGTCAACGCAATCCTTACAGGTAATCTATCTTCACTGTACCGAACGACACCAATAGGGTATAAACCGACAAACTCTACAGTCTCAAAATCTTTGTTTAATGCCCTCACAAAGACCTTGTCATCTTGTTTCATAATGACTGCAAAGCCGGAGTCCACAGGCGCACTCGGCCTGTAGTAGCGGTAATTATCCCGACCATAACCTGTGAAAACATGGCGGTTGAAAATTTCCCACAGGCCGAGCGTTCCGTCGCCACGCAGATAGAGCTGTCCTGTTGCTATGCCCCCTACCGGCATACCAATCGTCTCAAGCTCCTGGCCGCGATAGACTTCCTGCCGGCCCCGCTCAAAAAGATGCTGCACCACATCCTGCGATAGCTGTTTGTCCAGGGGAACAAGATGTTCGGCTTGCTGCTCCTCTGCCTCGGCTGTGCTGGGAACCGTCATAAAAAAACCGCAAACTACAAATACAATTACGGTCATCCGGTATTTTCTCATCTTTCATTTCCTCTCTTTTCTAAGACAATTGCGTTTATCGTTTTTGGGCTTTGCGCGCGGTACCTTCAAGCTTAATTGCCAGCAAAGTCGGCTCTACAATATGCAGGTTATTCAAAAGAGGCTCAGTATATTTGATGTCCCCGTACTCAGCCTGGTTGAAATGATGCTGTTTGCCCACGTGGTTATTCCAGTCCACTCCTTCTGTCAAAAAACCATACGGGCCGTGATGGTGTTTAGCTATCGCCCGCAGGATAGTAAGCCCATCGGCAAGGTACGATTTGTTGTTAGTATCGATATAAGCTTCGATATACGCCAATGCCGCCTCAGCGTTTTCCCACAGGTAAGCCGTGTCCCAGCTTTTCTCCATAAAGAGCAGTCCTTTGGTCTGCACACCGTTTCTGTCCTCTTTCATCTTAAACTGCTCCAGGCCGGCAAGGCATTTCTCATAGGCAAAATCACTGATTGTCTTCTCACCGAGCAGCTTGGCCGCCTCTCGCAGAACACGGAACGCCACAGAGTATGCAACATTTTCATGTTCGTCATAAGTGTCATGATTAATACTGCCAAAGAACCCGCCCGCTTCCATGAAAACGCTTACCTTTTTTCTGACTATTTCTGTATAGTCTGCAAGCCCTCGTTTTGTAAGCCCCGTATATAACTGAATAATGAATAGTCCGTCACCGCTTTTCTGGAATAAGATATCCGAGTCGCCGTATGCATTCTTGGGGTAATGCTTCCCGTCGGGTTCACAGCGACGGGGAAACCAGCCGTTCGATGTAGACTTCACATTCGTGTCGAGCCATTCTGCCGTCTTTATAGCCGCATCTCGCATCTTGCGCCTTCGTTCACCATCAAGCTTGTCACTAAAAATCAGAAGCTGATACGCGACCTTTGCCATCGAGCCGGGGCAGAACCAGTTATTCTTGTGCTGATAGTTAAGACAGAATCGATTGGTAGTGGTCTCCCGGTAGCCGGTTATGAATCCGGTTTCATAGTCGATAAATCCATCCTCTAATACATGGTCCAGCAGCGAAAGAGCTTTTTTTTCCAGAGATGGGTCTTTGATATGCCTGGCAAACAAATAAATTTCATAAGCACCACCGACCGCATTTGCCGCCCAGCCGGGCCCTTCAAGATTGCCAAAATCATGCCAGCCCATTACATTACCATCTTTGTCAACAAAGCTTGACTTACTACAGAGATGCCCCTTGTAAGGTATCAATGTGTATTCCGCAAACCTGACCGAATCACGCACAGAATCAAAAATCGTATAAGATGGATTCTCCGGCAGATAAAAACTGGACTGCACTTCCTCCAGCTTGAGGTAATCAAGTCCAAACATATACTTCTTAACAGCTTTTTCATTTGCTCCAACAATCTCAACTCCCAATGTATGCTGACCCTTGCTGAGTTTATGAATACCCATATCCAGAACGCCGGTAGCCACTACGCCATTGTTGTAAAGGTCGATTGGTTTGCCAAGTTTCTTATCATCCAGATAGAGCTGAACAATGCCATAATCAATCGCTTTTGTAAGCTGCATAGTTAGCCTGTACGTTGCGGTTTTCTCCACCTGCACAGCTAACTCAAGCCTATCACCCGGCTTGGCGCCGGTCCACCACATGTGAGCATCACCACTCCAGTTAGCGCCGAAGCCGTACATATCCTGTCGTCCTGCGTTCCCGGCCGTCTTTGAGAGAATTTTATTCTGTTCACCTTCTTGCGCCCCTTTGACTTTGAAAACCTCGATTTCCGTCCAGTATCCGGTGCGCTGTCCTACAGGTACGGGCTGATAAGAGTCACTTTGACCTGCCGCCTGATACCAGTAAGCCGTAGCGGCATAAAGTGTCGGCTTGCTATTCGGATAGTATTTCTCAATCGCGGCCTCAAAGGATTTTTGGAACGGCACATTGTCAGTGATGTGCCAGCGGTTCACTGAAACGTGCCCTCGGTTACCCATGCTTATCGTCTGATTATGATAGCAGTTACTAAAAAGCGTCGGGTCGCACCAGGCATAGCCGAAGTAGTCTTCGGAGCCGGTGCCAATCGTAGAGGGGAATTTCTCGCCATCGACAAAAAATTTCTCGTCCCCCTCACCCCACCATCCGCCTCTCGGATTCCACACGTGCAGCATTACGCCGCAGTAACGCCCCCGCCCTTTCGTCTTGAGCATAGTCCAGTCGATTGCTCTGCGCTCAGGCTCTTCAGGCAAAAATACATCACGGTGCCACTTTGCATGGAATCTTCCGAGATTCTTAATCGGCTTTGTAAGCGGGGCGTGTGTAATCTTAAAAGAAGCTACATGTTTTTTATCTCCGTCATTGGTTAATTTTAATAAGGCACTTTTCTCAAACGGCATATACCAATAGCAATAAAAGCCTCCATCCGTCATCCCCAACGGCAGAGACTTATACTTGTTAACACCGGCAGCGGTACCAAAGAAGTCTCCTAACGGCACCCAAACGCTCGGCCTGGATTCGCCGTCCCAGTAAATGCTCAAAACAAGCTCACGGAGAACATCACGGTCCTCAGAAGATTCAGGCAAATACATACTCACCTTAAGAGCCGTGATAGCACGTTTGCCCTTTAACCTGGCGACCGTCGCCGTAGCGCCTGGAGCAATTGTCATTTCATTCTGCTTGATTGTTTCTTGACCCGGGCGCTGCCCCGCCGGGTCAACACCGCATCGGGTAAGTATCTGGTTTGCTTTATCGAGAGCTTCGGATTCGGCAAGGGAGAGGTTACGCTCAAACGTCGGCAGAATGGTGACTTTAGGATAAGTCGTGTACGTAAAATGGTAGTACCTTCCCCAGTCTCCTTCTGCTGTGATTTTACACGACTTCTGGAACGGAATAGGGACATAGCAGTTCTGTCCTCTTGCTGTCATATGCACCAAAGCAGGGTACGTAAAAGGCTCATTCTCCCGATTGAAGTACCCTATAAACGGCAGGTCAACAGCAGGCTCCTCGGCACCATCGAGATAAATCTTCACGTGCCCCTCTTTAGCCAATGCCGACCAGATTCGCCAGATAACGCCGGGGCCTTCTATTTGGGCAAAAACAAGTTTGCCGTCTTCTTCACGAATGATGCCGGTACCATCGCGGTTAGCAGACCAATCAACATATTTCCCGGATGCCTCATCGTACTTACTCCGCCGGTCATAGCTCGACCACTGAGCACACTTTTCACCCGGTACTGGCAGTATTGCAAGGTGCTCCAGGTCGGTAAGTCTGTGAATAAGGTCGATGTATGTCAATCTTTCTCCAGCGCAAGCTTGCGGCAATCGACCAAAACCATGAAAAATGCAAATCACAAGCCACATTACGATTGGAGAAAAGCAGGACCTTTTCATCTTTCACTTCCTTTATTTTTAAGCCTTATTAGTTCTCTCTTTGAAGCCCACATATTGTAATAATTGTAATAAAAAAGGCCCATCCTTGCCAACGTGTTTCATAAAAAACACACTTCGACAAAAACGAGCCTTTACTGCCGGTACTTCGTCTGAGGTCTTAACGCCTTGGCCCGAACTGCTCTAATCCGAGTTTCTGCATAGTGTCTTCATGTTCTTTGTTGCGCTTTGCGATTAGTTCTTCAAGACGCTTAGCTGTCTTCTCGGCTTTTTCCGATGTCGCCAAAGCATAAATCGCCTGAATTTCAGCTATGGACTCTTCATGCTCTCTGTCAAGCTGTCGTCGGCCTTTGAGTATCGTAACTTGCCGCTCAATTACTGCAAGTGCCTGCTGCCGCTCTTCTCGCATCTTCGTGAATGTTTCCCTTAATTTGGCTCTTTCTTCCTCGGACATCTCCTGCCATCGGCTTCGGTCAAACCCTGGAGCTTCCATGCCTGCTTTAAGCTTTGCAGCTTGGGCTTGAATCGCTTCAATCGCATTGGTTTGTGCTTGACGGTATCGGGCGAAACGCTGCGCCCGGTCACTTTCCTCCTGGCCGAATGCAACCCAGACCAACGCCAGAACCACCAGAACAACCACGGCTGACATTAGGTACCGCTTCATAATACTGACCTCCAAAATATGTTAAAAAATTTATACCGCAACTGATTCCCACTACGGGAATTAGCCTTTTGACAAATCTGCTCCCTTCTGCTCGGCACAAACGCAAATGCACAGTCTTTCACTGCGGCAAGCCGAATCCGCTCACCTTGTCCCTTCAGTTTTTCCTCTCTATAGGGCTTAGACAGCCTTATCGAGCGTATTTGACAGTGCAGCCGTAAGGCTTGGTCTCCGCTGTGCTTACCGCTTTACCGGCAGTCGGTTCAGCCAAAGCCTTGTCAACATAGTTAATTACACCTTCTTTTTGTCTACCCATTGAATCGTCAATTGCACCTTCGTATACAACCCTGCCTCTGGCATTTATGATGTACATATTGGGCGTAGTCACGGCACCGTAGGCTCGACCAACCTTCCCTGGCCTGTCATCAAGTATCGGATAAGGGAGCTTGTGTTTGGCCACAAACTCCTTGTTCGCCTGCGGGGTTGTATGGCTGGTACTGTTTACCGCCAGCCAGACGACGTTTTTGTCCTTGTACTTGTTCGCAAGCTCGACCATCGTACTTGGCTGCCTGTAATGGTACATGACATACGGGCACTCGAAATTGAACCACTCCAGTACCACAATTTTGCCCCTGTAGTCGGAAAGGCTTACGGTTTTGCCGTCAAAGCTGTTTAGCTCAAACTCTGGTGCTCTTTTGCCGGACCTTTCGCCTTCAATATCTCTTCCTGGATTGCCAGGCCGTTCCCTGGGCGGCCTCTCCAACCTTTCGGGCCTGGGCCTGGGTTCCGGCTCCCTGACTCCCGATTCCCTCTGGTATCGGGCAATCAGCCTTTCCAGACGACTGGCTGTCTGTGTGGCCTCCTCTTTTACCGCAAGCTCGTGAATCGCCCTTAGCTCGCCGATGGATGGCTGAGGTTCTGCTTGAGGTCGTCCTGGCCCTCTCAGTTTTGCAAGCTGCTCTTCAATGGCTCCAATCGCTGTCTGTCGCTCTCGAATCGCTTTGGCCATCTTCTCTCTTAATTTGGTCCTTTCCTCTTCAGAAAGCTCACGCCATTTGCTCCTGTCTATAGCTCCTGTACTTTGAATAGCTGCTTTGAGTTTTGCAACTTGCTCTTCAATGGCTTCGATTGCTTTGAGTTGTTCCTCTCGCCCAATGCCTCGACCTCTCGCACCAAACCTCTCACGCATCTCGGCCCTGAACTTCTCTTTTTCCTCCTCAGACATATTCTGAAATCTCTCTCTCCTTTGGCGCATTTCGGCCATGAACTTTTCTCTTTCGGCCTCGGACATATTCTGCATTCTTTGCCTCATATTCTCCCGTTGCCGTTGTACTCTCTGTGCGGATGTGTCTTCATCCTGGGCGAATGCGCCCCAGGCAACCGCCAGAATCACCAGAACAGTGATGATTGAAATTAGGTACCTCTTCATAATATTAGCCTCCAAAACAGATATAAAAGGTTACAATCCAACTCATTCCCACTCTGGAAATTAGTTTTTTTACAGACACTATCATAACTGGTGTAAGACAAGGACGCAAACGGAAAAAGCCTTTAGCCCTGAGCGAAGTCGAAGGGGAAGACACCTTCTACCCACCTAATGCCAGAAGCATGTGGCAGCTCGCCCCACACTTCCAGAGATAGAATATCCCTGTTGCCAAAGCGAACCTGCTCCGATAGACACCGGAGCAGGCCGCTCGATATCATACTACCTCTGCTACTATAATTGATACTTGCCGATAAAGCGCTCTAAATTAATATGTAAATCGGCGCTTTATTGTTTGAAACTCAACGATTTCTCTGTCTGCCTGAGCCAGGTTGGCCACCTGTCCTGCCCCCAAATCCCCTGCCACTGGCTCTGGCAATCAGCCTCTCGATAAGCTGGACCGTCTCTGTAGCTTTCTCTTTCGTCGCCGATTCCTGGATGGACTTAAGATCGATGGTGTTGACTATCACATACTGTACGCCTTCTTCCTCGGGCGGCCTTCGACCTTGAAGTCTGTAAACCTGTGCTAAAATTGTCTGGAATACTTTCTGTTGCTCCTGGCGAACCTTCCTCATCTGCTCCATGAATTTGGTTCTCTCTTCCTCGGACATGTCTGCAAATCCACCTGTAGGCCGTGGCATCTGCGGTGCTTCTTTGAGCTTCGCCAGCTGGATTTCAATCGCTTCGATCGCTTTGAGCCGTTCCTCTTGGCTCATGCGGGGTCTCCTTTCGGATCCCCTTTCCGGCTGGCCAAATGCGGCAAAGACTACTGCCAGGACCATCAGAACAGCGACAGTTGAAATTAGATACCTCTTCATAATACTGACCTCCAAAATAGGTTAAAAAAGTTACAATCCACCTAATTCCCACTCTGGAAATTAGTTTTTTACAGCCCTGCTCACGTACATTATTTATAGACGCAAACACAAAACCTTTTATTGCGATAATCTGTAAAAAGTTCAATAGTTATGATAATTTGGAAGGCCGGATACCTCAAAGACAGATAACACCAGAAATCCACTCCACACCTGCCGAACGCAGGCCAACCCTTAACTACATCCGGGCTGAAATTGCACCCTTGACCCCACTCAAAAAAGTCGAAATCTCGGCAAGCATTTTCTCTTTATCGTCCAGATTATCCTCTATAAATCCTACTATTTTTGAGCCGATTATTACCCCGTCGGCTCCCGCCTGAGCGATAGCTGCGGCATGTTCGGGTTTGCTGATTCCAAAACCTACGCACACCGGAACGCTTGTTAGTTTTTTTAATTCACCCACCATCTCTTCAACCATATCGGAGAGCTTCTCTCTGCTGCCGGTAACACCCAACACCGAAACGGTGTAGATAAAACCGGTAGTTTTGGAAGCAATCAGTTTCATTCTCTCGGGCACGGTGACCAGCGTTACCATAAAAACCGTATCAAGTCCCGCCGACTCGGCTGGACCAATAATTTCATCGGCATCATCAATACTCAAATCGGCAACCAGAACGCTGTTGACGCCGGCCTTGTGAAAATCGCTGAAGAATTTCTCTACGCCGTACTGATAAACCAGGTTGTAATACATCAACAGTCCGATTGGAACATCCCTGTAATCCTTGACCTTTCGGATAAACTCCAGGGCCTTTCCTAAATTCATCCCACTCCTCATTGCGCGAATATCAGCCTTTTGGATTGTCGGCCCATCCGCTATCGGATCGGAAAACGGTATCCCCAATTCAAGAACATCAGCCCCGGCATCGATAGCTGTTTTTACAATCGCAAGGCTCGTATCAAAATCCGGGTCGCCTATCACGAAAAACGGTATCATGGCCGCTCTGTTTTGTTCTTTTAATTCTGAGAATACCTGCTTGTACGTCTTCATCAATAAAATCCTTCTTTTGTTCAAACAGTCAATAGTCAATAGACAATAGTCAATAGTCAATTGTCCAGGGGTCTGCGTTTCTCAACAATTGAAACATCTTTATCGCCCCTGCCGGAAAGGTTCACAACCGCTATTTGGTCGCCGTCCAACTTTCCCTTTTGGCTGACAAGATAGGCTAAAGCATGCGCGCTCTCCAGAGCCGGCAGTATCCCCTCACTTTTGGTCAGCAGCTCGAATGCGTCGAGCACTTCATCGTCTTCTGCTGCAACATATTCTGCCCTGCCGGTATCTTTTAACAGGCAATGTTCCGGCCCAACGGCCGGATAATCCAGCCCCGCACTTACTGATTCGGTATCATGAATCTGGCCTTCCTCGTCCTGCAGCAGATAGGCCTTTGCACCGTGCAGGATACCAACCCTACCGGCTACGAGTGTCGCAGCGTGTTTGCCGCTGCTCAGACTCCTGCCGCCGGCTTCGACACCAATCAGCCTAACGTCCTTATCATCAACAAAACCCGAGAAAATACCTATCGCGTTACTGCCTCCGCCCACACAGGCCACAACCATATCCGGCAGTCTGCCTAATTGCTCGAGGCATTGTTGCCTGGCCTCTTTGCCGATACAGGTTTGAAAATGTTTTACTATCGTGGGATACGGGTGCGGCCCACAGGCTGAGCCAAAAAGATAAAACGTATCGGTAACATGGGCCGTCCAGTAGCGAAGCGCATCGTTGATGGCATCCTTCAATGTCCCCGTCCCGCCTTCAACGCCAATCACTTCTGCGCCGCAAAGTTTCATTTTATGAACGTTGACACTCTGCCGCTCAATATCGATTACGCCCATAAAGATTTTCGTTTCCATCCCGAACAAAGCTCCAATCATCGCCGTTGCCAGACCGTGCTGGCCCGCGCCGGTCTCGGCAATGAGCTTGGTCTTGCCCATATATTTGGCTAAAAGACCCTGTCCGAGGGTGTTGTTGACCTTGTGTGCCCCCCCGTGCAGAAGGTCCTCGCGTTTCAGATACACCTTGAAACCGACATGCTCGCTGAATCTTTTCGCATAATAAAGAGGGCTGGGCCTGCCGGCATATGCTCTCGAAAGCTCCGCCAGCTCCGCCACAAACTGTTGGTCTTCATAGAAACGATAAAAAGCCTCTTCCAATTCTTCCAATACCGGTATCAAAATCTCCGGCACATAGAAACCGCCATAATCTCCGAACCTGCCTTTATACTTCATAATTCATTCCTCATATTTTGTACTTAGCATAAATCCGAATATAGAAATCCGAATTCCGAAATAATCTCGAAACCTGTACTGAGCAATGTCGAAAATTTCAAACTACCGAACGAACAAGGCGTTTTGAATTTTGGATTTTTGTCATTTGAATTTGTTTCGGATTTAGAATTTCGTGCTTCGTGCTTTTCACAGTTTCGTGCTTCGGATTTCGAATTTAGTAATTAGCCCCTCAAATGTTGTATATTTTTGAATAGTTGTTTCATTTTCTTATGGTCTTTTTTTCCCGGCTCAGCTTCTATACCGCTGCAGACATCAATTCCATAAACACCCAATTCGACCGCTTGGGCCGCATTGTCCGGATTTATCCCACCGGCTAAAAAAACCCGCTTTCCTATATGCCCTATGATATTCCAGTCGAAGGTTAATCCTGTGCCGCCATATTTCTGAGGGTTGAAAGCATCTAACAAAATAGCATCCGTGAAAAAGCTGTCCGCTCTTTCGATGTCTGTTTGGTCTTTTACACGTATTGCCTTCATCGTCTTTACGTTATGAGAAAGAAACAATCGGCAGAACTCCGGGTCTTCATCGCCATGCAACTGAATCCAGTCTAATTGACAAAGACTGTTCGTCTCATGGATTTGCTCAATCGGAGCATTCACAAAAACCCCGGCGATATCTATGAAAGCCGGCAGCTTGATTATTATAGCCGCGGCTTTCTCCAGTGTTACATACCTCGGGCTTTTCGGATAAAAATTAAAGCCCAGCAAATCCGCACCCATATCCATCGCCGCAGAAGCATCTTCGTAATTGGTAATACCACAAATTTTAACTTTTACTATCAGCATATTCGTATTTCGTGATTCGATTTATGATTAACCATTTGAGATTTCTATTAACTTCTCCAGGCAAGCTAACGCCCTGCCTTCGCTGACCGAAGCCTCCGCCGACTTGATTGCCGAAGCGAAATCATCAGCCAGACCGCCGGCGATTATTGCAGCCGCAGCGTTAAGAACAACAATATCCTTGCGAGGCCCACTTTCTTTTCCGCTCAGGATGTCCCTTAAAACCTTAGCACTTGTTTTGGCATCGCTTACTCGTAAATCTTCTATATCCGCCAACCCGATACCCAACTCTTCCGGGTTCAGCTCTTTGCTTGTGATTTGACCTCCTTTTAGTTCGAGTATTTTAGTGGTTGTTACTGTGCTTATCTCGTCCATTCCCTTGCCGTGAACCACCATTGCGTACTGTGTGCCCAACAGCCTAAGCGCCTCGGCAACAAGCTGCATCAAACTTTCGTCGGCCACACCTAACACCTGCCTTTGCGCGTTGGCCGGATTAGCCAAAGGCCCTAAAATGTTGAAGACAGTCCGAAAGCCCAGACTCTTGCGTATCGGCTGGACATATTTCATCGCCGGATGGAACATAGGCGCGAACATAAATCCGATATGCGCTTCTTTTATACACTTGGCTACAACCTCAGGCCCAGGATCAAGTTTGACACCCAATTGCTCAAGCACATCAGCCGAGCCGCACTTGCTGGTTATTCCGCGATTGCCATGCTTGGCGACATAAACCCCTGCACCAGCCGCCACTATCGCCGCTGCCGTTGAAATGTTACAGGTTTTAATTGCTCCGCCCCCCGTGCCGCAGGTATCAACCAAATTATCAATATCAACCTTCACTGCAACAGCATGTCTTCGCAGCGACCTTGCAAGCCCTGCCAGCTCCGGCGCCGTCGGCCCCTTGACTCGCATCGCGGTTAGAAACGCTGCAATCTGAGCCTCAGGCACATCCCCTTTAAAAATATCATCCAGCAAACTTCCTGCCTGCTCAAAGCTCAAACTTTCGCCTTTTAACAACGGTTCAATATATTCATTTATTTCTGTCATTCATTTCTCCTGTGGTAAAGTCCACTGTCGATTGTATGTAGCTGTTGACCGTTCCCAGACTTATTATTAGTGTAATCCTTGTCTTATCATCTTCATCAGCTCTTCTCCCGTTGGGGTTTCTGTCTTGTATCTTTCAAACTCTGGTGGAAAACGTTCTAATACCTTTCTTTTACGTAACCTATCCCAGACGACTTTTGCAAATTCGTCATCGTAAAAACCAGGAACAAATGCGCAAGGTTGATAATCACTATTTAGATTTAGCATAATATATCCATCATATGCTTCGTTTAATGCAATGCCCTCCTGAATGACGTCACTTCTTAATTTAAGATGGCTTATTTTTGGATTATTGGTATCTACAGCAAAAGGCCTTTTATGACCTTTAAATAGTTCTTCGATACAATCAAAATCGCTTATGCTTTGCCAAAATTCAGGTTTTTCATGAAAAGTCAAACAGCATACACGACCAGGATATGTGCAAGCAAGTATTCCACCGGCAGAAAAATACCGCCGTCCATAGTCCTTCTTCTGTAAATCTTTCCGAACATGGCTACCTCCAGCATAATAAATACCTTTAACCAGATTCGTATTGTAACGATACGCCTCAATAACATCAGCCATACAACTGTCTCGATCTGTTGTTGCGTCATACAGCGCTCCTGCCATTGGTGCTTTCTGTTCTTCCGGCATAGGAGATAGTTTTAGGCACTGATAAAAATGCGACCATAAATCAACATCATCAAAAGAAGGGTCAACTAAAACAAGTTTTATTCTTTCAGATGGATTCCTTTTGCGGTTTTCATCATAAATCAATTTGAAAATATCAAAATATTCCTGATATCCCCAACCAAGCTCGTAAGAGTTTCGAAGAACATCTATAACCGGTTTAGGGTCATACTCGGCAGAGTCCATAAAGGAATCGATTTTGCCTTGTTCCTTGAACTTGCCAAATTCAAGGAACACAACGTCAATAGCATTCTTTTCATAGCAACGCTTAATTAGGTTCTGGATAAAAGTTGGTTCTTCACGAACCCAGTGACGTTCGCCGATCATAACCAAATCATAGTCTTCAAGTTTTCCAAGAACATATTCAATTGGATCCTGAAATTTGTCTAATTTCTCAGGGAAATCTTTCTCTGCGGGAGTAACTTTATTTGCAGAAGCCTTATTAAAACCGGAGCTAACTATAACAATTAGCAAGCACAGTAAACACTGTAGGGATATTTTTACGAAGAAATCATTCTTCATTCCACTACTCCTTATTTCTTTTTTCTTTCAGTCGCTATCGACAACACGTTCTCAATTATCTTACCGCCGGCAGGGGTCAAAATACTCTCCGGATGAAACTGCACACCGAATATCGGAAGCTCTTTATGGCGGGCTCCCATAATAATCCCCTCGAATTCAGCGGTTTTTTCCAGACAATCCGGCAGCTCCACCACACAAAGACTGTGATATCGTCCCGCCTGCAGTGGATTTTCAACGCCGGCAAACACGTCTTTTTCATTGTGAGTTATTCTTGAGGGCTTGCCGTGCATTGGTTCCGGCGCATGGCCGATTTTACCGCCGAAATGCTGCACAATCACCTGATGACCTAAGCACACGCCCAATATCGGCATTTTGTCTTTGAAGTAACCCACCGCCGAGAGCGAGACACCCGCCGTATCCGGAGTGCCCGGCCCCGGAGAAATCACAAGAAGGTCAGGCTCAAATTCTTCAGCTAACACTTTAAGCTCTTCAAGTGCAGTGTCGGCCCGGTAAACCTTCGCCTGGCAGTTGCGCTTGCAAAAATCATCGACCAGATTGTACGTAAACGAATCAAAATTGTCGATGAACAATACTTTTCTGTTTTTGTCTTCCATAGGATTGTTCCTAATTTTTGTCTTTTTGCCCCTCACTCACGTTC
>JBGVTO010000287.1:0-23313 GCA_041862635.1 Phycisphaerae bacterium
TGGGGTGTTGTTGATGGGATGACCGTCGACCGAGGCGATTTGGGTATTACCGGCACCGACGCACCGAAAATTTACGAGACCGAATGCTACTCCATGTCCACATACAAATTCAAAGTGCCCAACGGCCCATATACAGTGCGACTGCACTTCGCTGAGACATATGACGGGATAACAGGCGAAGGCCAAAGGGTCTTTTCCGTGACCATCAATGATAAGGTTGTTCTTGAGGACTTCGACCCTTATAAAGAAGGTGGCGGATTCGAAAAGCCCGTAGTTAAGGAATTCAAAAACATAACTATAACTAATGAAGAACTGGTCATAGGCTTCATAAGCGATATACAAAATCCCGAGATCAACGGCATCGAGATAGTTTCTGAATAACACAGCAAAACATATCTACTTGATCTCGCAGCAAAGCAGGTGGAGTGGCCGTTTGCCTGTCATGCGCGCTTTTTGTCAGGTTCGCTGCTGAAGGAAATTTGACTATATAGCAATATCACACAAAAGATTAGTTTGGGATGAATCTCTAACAGGGAACGAATAGTGGCAGGAAAAAGGGCAGTTGTTCTACTAAGCGGCGGTCTTGATTCAGCAACGACTCTGGCTATAGCCCGCAGTGAAGGTTTCGAGTGCTATGCCTTAACTTTTCAGTACGGCCAGCGGCACAAGCAGGAAATCGAAGCAGCAAAGAAAATAGCCGGCTCCCTCGGAGCAGCTGAGCATCGCATTGTCGATATTGACTTAGCCGCTTTTGGCGGCTCAGCCCTGACCGACTCAACAATTGAGGTACCTAAGGACAGAGCTGATTTAGATAAACACGATAAAATTCCACCTACCTATGTGCCCGCCCGAAATACCATTTTTTTAAGTTATGCACTTGCCTGGGCGGAAGTATTAGGTGCGTTTGATATATACATCGGGGTCAATGTAACTGATTACAGCGGCTATCCCGACTGCCGGGCTGAATTCATAGCTGCCTTTGAGAAGACCGCCAACCTCGCTACGGCAGCGGCAGTTGAGCGTAAAGGCCGATACCATATTCATACTCCGATTATAGATATGACAAAGGCCAAAATCATCCTCGCCGGCACAAAGCTCGGGGTAGATTTTTCCCTGACGCATAGCTGCTACGACCCGGACCAACAGGGCCGAAGCTGCGGTCGATGCGACTCCTGCAGATTAAGATTAAAGGGGTTCGCCGAAGCAGGGCTAAAAGACCCCATCGAATATAGAATAACGAATAAAGAATATAGAATATCGAAATACGAAGCACGAAACAATATTAAATGACCAAAATCCAAATTACCAAAACAGTGAGTTTTTGAAAGTTCGAGCATTTGAATTTTGAATTTGTTTCGAATTTCGGATTTATTTCTGAAGTGATTTATCTAATTCGACAATGATAATAAACGAAATTTTCTATTCCTTGCAGGGTGAGGGATTTTTAGCCGGCGTCCCCAGCGTGTTCGTGCGTTTAGCCGGCTGTCCTCTACGATGCCGATGGTGCGATACAAAATACGCCTGGGACCAAAGAGCAGGACAGGATTACAGCATCGCCGAAATAGTCCAGACTATCCAACAATGGCCTTGTAAGCTCATTGTAATAACCGGCGGCGAACCGATGATAAATTCAGACCTGCCGCAGTTAGTACGCCAGCTAAAAGCCGCCGACAAACACATAACAATCGAGACCGCAGGAATAGCATATATACCGGATTTGGCCTGTGATTTGATGAGTATCAGCCCGAAATTGAGCAATTCGGCGCCGATCGACCCTGAACTTGCCGCCACTCATGAAGATTCACGGCTGGATATAGCCATCCTGCGAAAGCTGATTGATAATTATGAATATCAACTAAAATTCATTGTGGATTCAGAAACCGACTTGTCTGAAATCCAGCGAACACTAAAAGAAATAGGAAACGTCGATTCCAAAAAGGTAATGCTTATGCCGCAGGCAGCTACAAGAGAAGAACTCCTGGCCAAATCGTCAATGGTAGCCGAGATATGCAAACACACCGGCTTTATATTTTGCCAGCGACTACAAGTTCTACTCTGGAACAACGAAAAAGGAACGTAGCGTCCGGGCTTTATTACCCAAGTGTTCCCTTTAGCAGCCTAATATCATCAATCCAAGCAGTGCCTTTGCCATCTATAACCAGATTGAGTTTTACATTGTCAGGATTCTCTCCCTTTTTCAACAGGAAAGGAGTTTCCTGTGTTGTCCAATCTGTGGTACCGGTCAGAGGTGTCATAAGCCCCCTTGAGAAAAACTCTCCCTTGCCCGGAAAATGACACCACATCTCCAGGTAAACTTGACCTTCCACATTTTCGGTTCGAACTTTTGCCTGATAAATCAAGCGTGTGCCCTTCATAGACGTTACAAGATATGCCCCAGACAAGCGTATCTCAAATAGGCGTACGACAGTCGCTTCGGACGCAGTGATTCGCAGAGAGCCATTGCTATCGCTTGAAATTTGCTTATCAATCTCAACACCCGATTGTGTTATGATACCTTCCATCGTATCAACGGGAAAGCGTTTTAGCTCAATTCGGACTCTTGCCGATTCCCTGTGTATTTCCCCTCGACGTATTTTAGACAATCTCGCTTCGACATCTCTTATACGGGCTCTTAAGCGTGAATGTGACTGTGAAAACATAAAAACTACAATTACAAAAAGGACAAGAAATATATACCCGATGATCAATCCGGCTGTCGCTATTCCAGCACCTTGGATTGCAGGGTCTTTTTTGATTTGTCGTCGGGCGATGTGTCCGCAAACTATCCCGGGAATGCAGCCGAGTGGCCCAATAACCGCTGAAAGGACTGAAAGCGCTAAAGACGCAATTGCCAAGCCGGAAGTGCGAACTGGTTCGGATTGTACTTGAGCAACTGAATCAAAATCAGCTTTAGTTGTCTTTCGCAGCGTCTCAAGTAGCTCCTCATACTCATCTTCACTTATTTTGCCTTCGTTGCGAAGTTCTAACAATTCCTCTTCTGATGATATTTTTGATACGTTCTCCATTTTTTAATCTCCTGAAAGTTTTTCAATTTTTTCTTTGGCTTCGGCAACACTGATCTCATCTGCACGCAATTGTTCCAGAACAGCCTTCTTCTGAGCATCCATTTTTGCCAGGGACTTGTAGTCCGCAATCAGCCTATCCAAACGCGACCGTATTGCCGCATACCCAAGAGAGCTGCTCCGCTCCAGAGTTTTGATGCTGAAGCCTGCTAAGAGGTATCGCTCCAAGAATTTCTGGTCTTCCGGAGTGAGTCTATCGAAAGAAGTCTGGCTGAAATTGCCTTCAATCTTTACCCCGCAGGTTGTACAAGACATCGCTGCCGTCTGCATCGGCAGCCCACAAGAAGGACACGATGTTGAAAGCATTCTTTTTCTCATATTTGTAAATATTAGCATATTCAATCAATAAGTCAAATAAAAATAGGAAATATTTGAAAATATCCTAATTTTTTAAGGCAGCCAACTTGCCTCTCAGTGTATAATCAATCCTCAAAAAAAGCGTTTATCTATCACCATCGTTCTGAAAAGTGCTTTACAGGCCAGTTTTTACACCAAGGTCATCTCAATCCTAATGCGAATGACTAATCCGTTTGTTCGAGACAGAAAACAGACACCGGCAAAGCAGAAAATCCCTTCCGGGAACTCCGGATGTACTTTGTTTTTGAGGGTTTTCTCATAATGTTTGACATATTTGACACAGCCTCATATCATATTAACCTGATTTGGCTGGACCCTAAGGGACGAGGTAATACCTCGTCTTTATTGCTATTGATTGAAAGGTTCTTTTTTTATGGCGAAACGAAAAGCAACTTTAAAAAATAAGCCGTTTGTACTAATCATACGCGATGGATGGGGGCATAATCCAAATCCGGATGAAGATGAATATAACGCCGTTAAGTGTGGAAATACACCGACAGATGATATGCTGATGGCCGAGTATCCAAACTGCCTTATCCATACCAGCGGCGAAGACGTGGGCCTGCCGGACGGCACAATGGGCAACAGCGAAGTGGGACATCAAAATATCGGCGCCGGCAGAATCGTCCCCCAGGAATCCGTAAGAATCAGCAGAGCTATTCGCGACGGCTCTTTCTTCGAGAATAAAGAATTCCACAATTTAATCAAATTCGTAAAAGACAACAACGGCAAAATGCACGTTATGGGCCTGTGCAGTGACATCGGAGTACACTCGCTGTTAGACCATCTCTACGGCTTGCTTGAATTAGCAAAAAGAAACGGTGTAAAGGATGTTTTTATACACGCCTTTACTGATGGCCGTGATTCACCCCCGGATAGCGGAGCAGGATATATCGCTGATATTGAAAAAAAGGCAGGGGAAATAGGCGTAGGCAAAATCGTAACCGTTATGGGCAGATTCTATGCGATGGACCGCGACAGCCGGTGGGACCGTGTACAAAAGGCTTATGAATGCATGAGGATAGGCAAGGGTATCAAAGCAGCTAACCCGGCAGAGGCGGTTGCTAAAAGTTATGCAAAAGAAGTAACTGATGAATTTATTGAGCCGACGTGCATAGTCAACGAAGACAACGAACCACTGGCCACGATCAATGATGGTGACGGTGTAATATTCTTCAACTTCCGGGGCGACAGACCCCGCGAAATTACACGAGCGTTTGTTGAGCCGGACTTTAAAGAATTTGCCAGAACAACCAAACCAGACATATATTTCGTCTGTACGACCGAATACGATGCCACGATACCCGCGGCGGTGGCATTTCCAAAGCTGCCAAAGATGAAAAATATCTTAGGGGCATACTGGGGCTCTCTGGGTCTGAAACAATTTCGCTGCGCCGAGACGGAAAAATATGCGCACGTTACTTTCTTCTTCAATGACTACACCGAAAAACCGTTCACAGGCGAAGACAGGCAAATTGTCCCTTCGCCGCGAGTGCGAACATACGACCTAAAACCGGAAATGAGCGCTTACGAGGTCGCTGAGGTTGTACTGGAAAGACTTGACTCGAATAAATACGATGTGGTAGTGGTCAATTTTGCCAATCCGGACATGGTCGGCCACACCGGCGTATTGTCAGCAGCGATAAAGGCGGCTGAGGCGGTTGACGAATGCGTGGGCAGGATATTGGACAAGGTCAAGACTATGGGCGGAGCGGCTATAATCACCGCCGACCACGGTAATTTTGAAAAGATGTGGGATACAGCAAAGAATCAACCCCACACCGCCCACACCGTTGGCGACGTGCCGTTGGTTGTATTCGACGAACGCTATAAAAACAGCAAGCTCCGCCAAGGCGGCAGATTAGCCGACATAGGGCCGACACTACTTCAAATGATGGACCTGCCGCAACCCGAAGAAATGACCGGTAAAAGCCTGATAGTAAACTAACCCAAAAAGCATTAAGCAGACGTTCATAGAACGGAGAATCTTATGCCAGAAGTATTTCCTGAACCTATAAGAAGCTTACCCCAAGCGGATGTTCCTCTACGTGGGGCAAAGGCTTATCTCTCGCAATCGGAAAATCACCAGATTGTTTTCTGGAGGTTCGACGAGGATGTTGAGGTCCCGGAGCATTCACACGAAAGCCAATGGGGTGTGGTTTTGGAAGGCAAAATAGAACTTGTAATCGATGGAGCTAAGCAAACTTATACAAAAGGCGACCGCGTTTTCATACCAAAAGGAGCAAAACACTCAGCAAAAATATATGCAGGATATGCCGATATTCAGTTCTTTAATCAAAGAAACCGCTATAAAAGGAAATGACCGGCAAAAGCCTCTTAGAATAACGAATATCGAACAAGAAACTTCGAATTTCGATGTTCTTTATACGATGTGTGGCAGCGCTCCGTCGCTGAAGCTTTGGAGCGTAGGCGACCTCAAGCGCAGCTTGGGGATAGTGAGCGGGAGAAAATAATGGGCCAGATAGTCGTCCTTGACCAGAATATGGTTAATATGATTGCAGCCGGTGAGGTGATTGAACGGCCTGCCAGTGTGGTCAAGGAGCTGATGGAAAACAGTATCGATGCCGGGGCGACAAAGATAACGGTGTCCATCGAAGATGGAGGCCGAAAACTGATGTCGGTCGCCGATAACGGCTGCGGGATGGACGGCGAAGACCTCGCCCGCGCATTTGAGCCGCACACCACAAGTAAAATCAAAACCAGTAAAGACTTACACGGCATATCGACGCTTGGCTTCAGAGGCGAAGCCCTGGCAAGTATCGCCTCGGTTGCACAAGTAAGGGCGACCAGCAGAGCAAAAGGGCAAGACGGCGCTAATTGTATTGAAATTGATTGCGGCAACAAGGGCGACATCAGCCCTTGCAGCGGCGATTACGGCACAACAATCCAAATCAGAGACATTTTCTATAAATTACCTGCCCGGCGGAAATTCTTAAGAACCGCCAACACCGAAATGGGCCACATCGCCGAGCAATTCACTCGCATCGCACTTGCAAATGCCCCTGCCAGCAACAAGCAGGGGCTGGATTTGACTCTGCTACATAATGGCAGAGAGCTTTATCGGCTATCAGACAAGGATAATCTTCACAGCCGCATAGCCGAACTGTTCCCGATACCTTCGAGCGGGATTTCTGAAAATCTGATTGAGACCGAAAGCAGTGAAAAAGGCTTACACATCCTCGCCTTGATGGGCAAACCCGCCATCTCAAGGACAAGTAAAAAATTTCAATATATATTTCTGAACAAGCGATTCATCCGCGACAAATTCATCTCGCACGCAATCAAAGAGGCGTATCGAGGCCTCCTGGAACCTAACAGATTCCCCGTCGTCTTTTTGTTTATTCGAATGCCCTATGAAGACTATGATGTGAACGTACATCCAACCAAGAGCGAGGTGCGTTTTTATAATGCCAATTTGGTTCATTCGCAAATCCTGGCTGCTCTTCGGGAAAAGCTTTTAGGCACAGACCTCCAGACCCAGGCACAACTGCCGAGTCCGGCAAATTTGCCTCGAAGCCAGGGCAGCCCTCCAACAGGGCATAGAAGTCAGGCAATTGCTGATGCGATGGCCGAATTTTTCAAAAAGCACAGACCAGTCCAAACGCAAGAACAATTCAGCTACAAATCAAAACAGCATCTCGTTGCGCTGCGCTCCCCTACCGGACAGATAACCGAAAGCCGCACCAGCCAACCTGCGCCGGAGATTCGCTCGGAACAAAGAAAATTTCTGCAAATACACGACAGTTACATTGTGGTACAAACTGATGATGGATTTGAAATCATCGACCAGCATGCGCTTCATGAGCGGATAATATATGAAGACTTGTGCAGGCGAATACGAAAAAGCAAACTCGAATCGCAGAAACTGCTGATACCTGAAAGTTTTGAGGTCACCCCATCGGGGGCCGATGCACTCAAAATCAATGCCGAACTGCTCGAAAAATTAGGAATCGAGCTTATCCCATTTGGGCCCAAAACTATGGCTATCCAGGCCTTTCCCACCTTATTGTCAAAGGCCGACCCGCTTGATTTTATCCAGGATTTAATCGACCTGCTCGACCGTAAGGACATAAACCTTGACGGTGAAAGATTACTCGACGAGGTTTTGAATATGGCTGCCTGTAAAGCGGCAATCAAGGCCGGCCAAAGACTAACAGACAGCGAAATAGAACAACTGCTTCTGGATAAAGTAAACGCCGAGTCCACAAGCCGCTGTCCGCATGGCAGGCCTACCACAATAAAATTTTCAATAAGCGATTTGGAAAAGCAGTTCAAGAGAACCTAATGAATAAGTGGTGGTGGCTATTGTTGATAATCTTGTGCCTGGCTGGCGTAGGATTTATAATATTCGGTACTCAACAGGCTCAAAACCGAGGCACTTCTCCGCTGCCGAATAATCCCAATAGAATTGTTTCACTTGCACCAAGCCTTACGGAAATTCTATTTGCGCTCGAGCTTGACGATAAAATCGTTGGTGTAACACTCGACAGTGATTATCCACCGGCAGCGCAAAAAAAAACAAAGGTGGGAACCTTTTGGCAGCCGGATACTGAAGCGGTGATAGCCACCAAGCCGGACCTGGCGGTTACGTTGCAGATTAAACAGCAAAAAAGGATTGCTGATAGCTTGAACAGGCTGGGCTACCGGGTTTTATCTCTGAAGATAGAGAAGATTGAAGAACTCTTCACGGCAACTCAAAAAATCGGCATCGCCACAGGCAGCGAACAGCGTGCCGACGAACTCATCGAACAAATCAAGGGTCAATTGAACTATTTGAAATCGAAATATAGCTCAACCAACAAACCGAAGGTATTGTGGGTGGTACAGACAGAGCCTTTACGAGTGGCAGGCAGAAATACCTTTATCAACGAACTTATCGAGCTTCTCGGCGGAGAAAACGCTATCGGCCCTACTATTCAACAATATCCACCTATAGGTACTGAAGAGCTTCTTGCCTGCAATGCCGAAGTCATAATCCAATCTTCGATGGGAATAATCGACATCGGCCGGCAGCAACAGCAAGCAGAAGTTTTTTGGAGCAAATGGGCGAGTTTGCCGGCTGTCAAAGACAATAAAATTTACGTTGTCGATTCGGACACTGTGTTAAGATTAGGACCAAGATTGCCACAGGGGGTAGAAATGGTCGGCCAATGCTTACACCCGGATAAATCTATAAAAAGCAACGAAACAACACAACGAATCAGGTAGATTATATGAAGGAAAAAGTGATAGTTTCATGGAGTGGAGGTAAAGACAGTGCATTAGCCCTTTATGAACTTCAGAAAACCAAAAGCTATGAAATTGTGTCCCTGCTGACAACAATAACACAGGACTTTGACAGAATCAGCATGCATGGTGTAAGGACTATTTTGCCCGAAATGCAGGCAGAATCTCTGGGATTACCTCTTGAGAAAGTGTTTATTACAAAGGACATTACCAACGAACAATATGAGCGTAAAATGCGGGATGTCATGGCAAGATACCTAGCCAGCGGTATATCCTCCGTCGTCTTCGGAGACATATTCCTGGAAGACCTAAGAAAATATCGGGAAGATAATCTATCGAAGATAGGAATGAAAGGAGTATTCCCTATTTGGAAAAGAAATACTGCTGAACTTGCTCACGAATTCATAGATTCGAGCTTCAAAGCGGTTATTACCTGCATTGACTCGAATTTTCTCGATAAAAAGTTTATCGGCAGGACCTTTGATGAACATTTTTTATCTGAACTTGCTTCTACCGTTGACCCTTGCGGTGAAAACGGAGAGTTCCATTCATTTGTATATGATGGGCCGATATTCCGACAGAGGATATTACACACAACAGGGGAAGTAGTTTTAAGAGAAAACCGTTTTTACTATTGCGATTTGTTACCTCTCCAGAACAGCAAAACTGCTCTCTATGCTGACTTAGCAGCTCAGGTAGTTTAATGGCTGAATTTTTAACAGCAAAAGAATTGGTAATTAAAGTCTCCATCTGCCTGATGGTGCTGGTGGTTGTAATGAGCTTATGCGCTTTGATTGGAACGCAAAATATATCTATGGGAAGGGTATTCGATGGTCCGGGGCAGGAACCTGGTGCAAATATCGATTACGAAATTTTTATTGGCTTTAGATTGCCCCGTGTGATACTGGCTGCTCTGGTGGGAGCAGCGCTGGCTTGCTCGGGCGTTGTTCTGCAGGCTATTCTGCGTAATCCACTGGCCGACCCGTATATCCTGGGAATATCCAGTGGTGCGGGACTGGGTGTAATGACAGCGGTCCTGTCAGGAGTAACATGGAACTTCTTAGGCGGTTCGCCGATAGGGATTTTTGCATTTGCCGGAGCGCTTATAACGGTCTGGCTGGTCTGGTACATCGGGCATTTTACAGGCAAATCACAGGTAACAAGTTTGCTGCTCGCCGGCGTAGTAATCAATGCTTTCTTCTCAGCCATAATAATGTTCCTAACATCCATAGCCAAAAGCGAACAGGTATATTCGACAATATTCTGGCTGATGGGTAATATAACAGAAAAAGATTTATCCGTTTTGTGGGTCAGCACAGGCTGTATCCTGGCAGGGATAATCGTCTTATTTACTATCAGCCATAGGTTAAACGTTCTGGCCTTAGGCCAGGAGGAGGCAAAGGGGCTTGGCGTTGATGTGGCAAGAACCAGGATAGTTGCTTTTGCTTATGCAGCCTTTGTAACAGCTATTGCCGTGAGCCTTAGCGGGCTAATAGGATTTGTGGGTCTTATCATACCTCACGGAGTGCGTCTTGCATTCGGACCCGACCACCGTCAATTGCTGCCTCTTAGTGCGATAATTGGAGCCGCATTTTTAGTCATCTCCGACACAATCGCCCGGATAATCGTTGCGCCCGCCCAATTACCGGTAGGCGTTATCACAGCCATTGCGGGCGGGCCTTTTTTTCTAATTTTGTTGGCCAAATACAGTAGAAAAGTCAGCTGGTTAAAATGAACGCTACTATAGAAGTTGAAAATTTGAGCTTCGGCTATATACCGCAAAGGATAATTTTAAAACATATTAGTTTCGAAGTAATTCAAGGGAAGTTTCTCGCCATAGCAGGGCCAAACGGGGCAGGCAAAACAACTCTGTTAAATCTGCTATGTGGACTGCTTAGACCCAAAGACGGTTCCATAAGGATTGATGCGGCACCTGTGGAGTCATATTCAGCTAAAAGACTCGCAAAAAAAGTCGCTGTAGTTCGTCAGGAATTTGTACCGGTATTTGATTTTACCGTCGCCCAGATGGTATCGATGGCAAGAACACCATATTTGGGTACATTCGGATTTGAGAGCAAAACAGACAAACAGATGGTTAATGAAGCGCTCGAGGCGACCGACACGGCTCAGTTTGCTCTGCGAGCCCTTGGAAGTCTCAGCGGTGGCGAACGGCAACGGATTTTTATCGCACGGGCGCTCGCGGCAAACACCCCCATTTTACTTCTGGATGAACCGACAAGCTTTCTGGATTTGAAATATCAGGTTGGCATATATGATTTGCTCAAAGCCACCCAGCTTAAAAAAGGCAAAACGATTGTGGCCGTAACGCACGATATCAATCTTGCAGCCCAATACTGCGATGAAATTTTACTTCTCGGTGCCGATGGCAATTATCATATCGGCGAAACCAAAGATGTTTTATCACCGGAGCAAATCGAGAAAGTTTTTGGCGTCAGGACATTTGTGGGCAGGCTTGGCCAGGAAAAATTCTTCATTCCCCTGGGAAAATTTGCAAAAGACAGCGAACAAATCGTCAGCAAACCACACAACATCCAACAGGAATAAAAGCATTAAGTCGTTGACGTAACTACTTTTATTACAAGATGTTAAAGCTTTCCAGGCAATTTATCTTGAATAATCTTATTATACGGACTATACTTTTGCCGCATGAACAACAGCCTGTGGATAAAACAAATATTATATACAACATACTTTAAGATGTTATAATCATCTTTTATACATAAAGTGAAGTTAGTAGTAAAAAAGGTAAACAAGCAAGTGGCACAAAAACGTAAAAAAACATCCAGAGAGAAAGTAAGTTCGACTCGAACAAAGAAACGCTCTTTGACTTCCGCCGATACTGAGCATTTCAAACAAATGCTGTTGGAAAAACGCAGAGAAATCCTGAGAAATGTAAACGAATTTGAAGACGAAGCCTTGAAGAAATCCCGGCTGGATGCAACTGGTGATTTGTCAAGTATGCCAATCCATATGGCTGACATCGGAACCGATAACTACGAGCAGGAATTCGCTTTGGGACTAATGGACAGCGAAAGAAAACTACTGAGAGAAATCGATGAGGCACTGGGACGTATCGAGCAGGGAACTTATGGTATCTGCGAAGGCACCGGTAAGCCGATACCCAAAGCCCGGCTTGAAGCTCAACCCTGGGCCAAATACTGTATCGAGTATGCACGAATGCTGGAACAGGGCCTCGTACAGGAAGAATAAATGTAAGATTGATATCTTAGTATGAAGCACAGATGTCCAGTCTGTCACAAAACCGTTAAAGCATCAATTCAGGAACAATCCAAACAAGCAACATTGTTTCCCTTCTGCTCCAAGCGATGCAAGCTGATAGATTTGGGCGCCTGGCTGGATGCCAAATATAAAATAGTCTCCAGACCAGACTCGCAAGAATCCGGCGAGCCCTCCGATACTTCCCCTGGCACCAATTCTGACAAGCCGTAAACAACCGCATTTAGAAACAAAATCTTAAGAATTTGTTGAAACCAACCGATAATACGTTATATTTACAATCGCGGTTATTCTTTACGAGGCCAATAATTCTTGTAACTTGTTGAAAGGAAGCAAAATGGTGAGCGAAAAAGAATCCTCCAAAGTTTTTGATGATCTTCTCTTTCCGAAAATATTCAAAACTTTCCGCATGGCTATTCAGCCAACCAAATTAATAATTGCCTTCTTGGCACTGGCTATTATATGCCTGGCCGGCTGGATTATGGACTTCAGCGAAACAGTGGTTGCCACAGAAGGTGCCCAGGGTAAGATCACAGAGTTGGATATATATATGACTAATCCGGAGCAAGTAGACTCCTATATCGAAGGTTTTAAGGGTAAAAGCCGGGGCTCAGGTGTATTCTCTACACTCTGGCACTTTGCCGCTACAAAATTCCAGGGCGCAGTAGATTCGGTATTCGCATTCGACATCCCGGGTGTAATGAAAAATATCGCTGATTATTTCAAGGCGGTTGAATGGGCATTAAGACACCACTTTGTTTATTGCATCATCTTTTTTGTAATAAAACTCGCTGTGATTTCCATCGCCGGCGGGGCTATCTGCCGAATTGCAGCGCTGCAATCCGCCCGGGGCGAAAAACCCGGCCTGACCGAAGCACTGCGATTCAGCACAAAAAGATTCACAAGTTTCTTCACCGCGCCTCTGGTACCGGTCGGCATAATTATCTTCATAGGACTATTCATATTTCTTCTGGGGCTGATAGGCAACATTCCCTGGGCCGGTGAGCTGATAATGGGTATCTTCGTGCCGTTAGCTTTGATTGCAGGCGCGCTGATAGCGGTCGTTTTGATAGGAGCAATTGCCGGATTCAATCTGATGTTCCCTGCTGTAGCGTATGACGGCTCAGACTGTTTTGATGCGATAAGCCGTTCCTTCAGTTATGTATATGCAAAGCCATGGCGAATGGTTTTTTACACGGCAATAGGCGCAATATATGGCGCAATTTGTTACACATTCGTTCGATTCTTTGCCTTTTTGTTGCTCTGGATTACCCACCGGTCTCTGCAGCTCGGTGTCTGGGGTAACGACAAGCTTACAGCGATTTGGGACAAGCCACACCTTAGGGACCTTCTTGTTCCACCGAACTGGGGAGCACTTAATTGGCCACAATCTATCGCAGCTTTTTTGATATACTTATGCTCATTGGCCGTTGTCGGCTTATTAGTTTCTTTCATAATAAGTTTTTATTTTTCTGCCAATAGCATAATCTATTCGCTTATGCGCAACAAAGTTGACAATACTGCTCTGGAGGATATTTATAAATATAACGACGAGACAGAAATCGAGCCGGCCACAACCGAACCCAAGACTAACGAAGCTCAGCCGGATTCATCATCTTCACAAGAGTAACAGAAGAACCTTTTAAGCGAATACTTACAATATGCCGGATAAATGGTTTTGGATTGCAGGATTTTTCGCATCCTGCTTTATGGACGCACACTTAAGTCGTTGTTATTCTCAAGTTCGTTTATCAACAATGATGGGTAGAAACCGTAGTGTCGAGAAAATATGCCTGAGACAAACACAAATACACAGCTGAATTTCAAGAACCAAAACCTGCCAATATCCTCAACTCACCCCCCTACTATGTTGCTTCGTTTCCGCAGAGGCATGATCATACTTGCTCACATAGTTGCTTTCGCTGCCTCTTTGATGCTTTCCTTCCTGGTGGTACATAAAATGCGGTTCGAACGACCAGGTTGGGTTGATATATATCCTCCTTTGTTACTTTTTTTTCTCATCGTCAAGCTGCCGGTATTTGGACTTTTCAAGCAATACCGTGGCTGGTGGCGTTACGTAGGTATATCCGATCTTCGCGACATATTTAGGGCGTCGCTGATAAGCACTTTAATTATCGTAGCTTTATGGTTTACAATTGGCCGCATCGATGCCATTCGTGCAAATCTACCCCCGGATATTAAAAGGCCTGCCGAAGGTGTATGTATAGCTGATATGTTTGCCACAGTTTTAATGCTCGGCGGATTGCGGATAGTCATACGGCTATACTATGAAGAGTTTCGAACTGCCGAAGCAGGCCGACTGAAACGATTTCTTATAGTGGGCGCAGGCAATGCAGGCGAAGCACTGCTGCGAGAAATTCACCGTATGCCTGTAGCCCAATATGAGGTTGTCGGCTTTATTGATGATGACCCCATCAAAAAAGGCACTAATATTCATGGAATACCGGTCCTTGGCCCTGTTGAGCAGCTGCCCGAAGTCTGTGAGGAACGCAACATCGAAGAAATTGCCATCGCCATGCCCTCGGCGAGCCATCAGCAGCTAAGACGCGTTATCCAGGTATGCGAAGGTACTAAGATTCGATTCCGTACGGTGCCATCAATTACGGATATTGCCTCCGGTAAGTTCCGTGTCTCTCAGATCCGAGATGTTGACATCAACGATTTGTTAGGCAGAGAAACTGTGCAGCTTGACCTGGACCTAATAGAAGCCTTTGCCAAGGACAAAACAATTCTGGTTACCGGCGCAGGCGGCTCCATCGGTTCAGAAATGTGCAAACAGCTCTGCAATTTCACCCCGAAGCTGCTTTTGCTTATTGAGCAGGCTGAAAATCCACTGTTTTACATAGAGCGTGAATTGCGCAAACAATTTCCCGCAGTCCGCATAAAAGCACTTATTTGCAACATTACCGACAGGACCCGCGTGGACGAAATCTTTGAAAATTACAAACCACAGGTTGTCATTCACGCTGCCGCCCATAAGCACGTACCTTTGATGGAGCTTAACGCCGGCGAAGCCATCAAAAACAATATTGTCGGCACACAAGTCGTCGCTGATGCCGCAGATAACTCTGGCACTGCCAACTTCGTATTGATAAGCACCGACAAAGCCGTCAATCCAACCAGCATAATGGGCTCATCAAAGCGAATTGCAGAAATGTATATCCAGGACCTGAACAGAACCAGTGAAACGCACTTTGTAACTGTCCGCTTTGGAAATGTGCTTGGCTCTGACGGCTCAGTCGTTCCTATCTTCAAAAAGCAAATAGCCGAAGGTGGTCCCGTAACCGTTACACATCCTGAAATGAAGCGCTATTTTATGACCATACCCGAGGCAAGCCAGCTCGTCCTGCAGGCGGCAACAATGGGAAAAGGCGGAGAAATCTTTGTGCTTGATATGAGCGAGCCGGTAAAAATCGTGGACCTGGCCAGAGAACTTATTACACTCAGCGGTTTCAGGCCCGGAGAAGACATTGAAATGGTTTTCACCGGACCCAGAGTCGGTGAAAAACTCTTCGAGGAACTTTCGATAGAAGGCGAAGATATGCAGCGCACAAGACACCCTAAAATCAGTATATGGAAGAATATTCCGATGGACCGCGAGGGGCTTAGGGCAGGCATAAACGAGCTTGTAAATATCGCCAAAGCACAAAACAACAGTCAAATAGTTCAGAAAATCAAGGAGCTTGTACCGGAATATATCGGTGGCAACCAGGAAAGTGCCTAACGTGAGCTAAAGTGTCTAAAGTGAACTAAAGTGAGTTCCATACTTTAGGCACTTTAGGCACTTCAAACTTTAGTTCGACTATGGTATCCTCTTGTCGGTCAGTCTGCTGGGCTTATCAAGAAGCATAAGCGTGTCTAAGTCTTCCATCATCTCCTGCCGATTAATACGAGCAGTACGCTCATGCCTTCTTCGCCCTTCAGCGGTAGTCTCACCCATCTGCTCGTAAGACTTGCACCCTAAAGGCATAAAAAACAGAGCGCACAAAACAATAACCAAAATCACCTTACACACAGAAACGCCTTTCATCTTCATTCCCTCATTGAAATCCACATTTCAGCTACAGTTATCGGGCGGGCCTAATTTTTCGGTCAGCCCCGTTAGAAATTTTCCTTTTGTTTCATCTCATTACCCCATATAGAGTTCCTAATGGGGTCAGCCTTCGTTTTTATTTTTTAGGCGCTAAAAAACACACCCCTGACTATTTCTATATTATAGCAGCCGCCAATGCCATTGTCAAGCCCGTTGACAATTTCTGCCCCTATTGCCGGAATATTTCCCATTTGCAGTATTTCCACCATGTCTTATGCCGCAATTTCTAAGCCTGCCAACGCAACAACGCACCCTTGCTCGGTAAAGAACCTGCCCCCGAAAATACCAGAAAAAGTCTTGTTCCTGCCCCCGAAACGCTATTTCTTCTGAAATCGCACCTCTTATATGCCGATAAGCCTCTTAATTAAGTGGAATACGATCTAAGACTGGACGATGCCGGAAATGAACGACTCACTAAGCACTCACAGTTATGGATCCGACACGGACGCCGTGTTTATCCTTGAATTACCCTTCCAAACTCAGGAGGCCGTAAAATGAATAACGGCGAAAAAGAAATGATTAGGTTCCCGCAAGGCGGGGTCCCTCACCGTATTCTCGTCATAGACGACAATCCCGATATTCAGAGGGATTTTAAGACCATTCTCCTTGAAGAGCAAGCTAACACAAAGTTGGACTCGTGTAGTGCCAAGCTTTTCGCCCGCAGCGCCCGTAAATCCACGCCCAGGAGCAAGTATGAGCTCGATTTTGCATCTCAGGGAAAAGAAGGCCACGAAAAGATAAAACAGGCGATTTCACAAAATCGCCCATATGAGCTGGCTTTTGTCGATATGCGCATATCTCCGGGCTGGGACGGCATCGAAACGATAGAGCACATCTGGAAGACCGACCCTAACATTCAGGTCGTCATCTGCACAGCCTACACCGACCATTCCTGGGAAGAAATAAGCCAGCGCCTCGGAAGGCCGGAAAACCTCCTGATTCTCAAAAAACCCTTCGACAGCGCCGAAATCGCCCAACTCGCCGCCATACTGACCGAAAAATGGACCTTAGCTAAGCGGGCCTCTATAAAGACGGACGAATTAGAGCAAATGGTCGAAGAACGAACACATGAACTGGAAACAACCAATAAGCAAATCCAAAAGGAAATTGCTGAGCGCAAACGGGCAGAGGAGGCGCTGCGGCAGAGCGAAGAGAGGTTGAAGATATTATTCGAATATGCCCCTGATACCATTTTCTTGAATGATACCAAGGGTAATTTCGTCGACGGTAATAAAGCTGCGGAGGAAATGGTTGGATATGCGAAAGAAGAATTAATTGGGAAGAATTTGTTTGAGACGGGATTACTATTAGAAGAGCAACTACCTAAGGCAGCCAAACATTTAGAAGAGATTGACAAAGGCAAACCAACAGGGCCAGACGAGTTTACCTTAAAAAGGAAAGATGGCAGTTATGTTACAGTTGAGATAAGAACTTTCCCAATAAGAATAGGAAACCAAACGTTAGGTTTAGGCATCGCACGCGACATCACCGAGCGCAAGAAATCCGAATTCAGTCAGAATGAACTTATCGAAAAAGTGGATAAAATTAACAGAGAGCTGAATGATTTTGCATCGATAGTCTCGCATGATTTGAAGGCGCCGCTGCGAGGGATTAAGACCTTGGCCAACTGGATATTAGCCGACTGTGCGGATAAGCTTGGGGACCAGGCCAACGAGCAAATAAATCTGCTTTTGGACCGCGTAGAGCGGATGTATAACCTCATTGAGGGCGCTCTTCAGTATTCGAGACTCGGGCAGACAAAAGGAAAACAGATTCAGGTCAATCTCAATAACTTTGTTCCGGAAATTATTAATATGGTCGTTCCGCCGGAAAACATTACAGTTACAATCGAAAACGAACTGCCTGTAATTGAGTGCGATGAAACTCAGATTATGCAGGTATTCCAGAATCTGCTGAGCAATGCTATAAAATATATGGACAAGCCACAGGGCTGGATAAAAGTCGGCTGCGTCGAAGAGGACGGCTTCTGGAAATTCAGTATCGCTGATAATGGGCCTGGTATCGAAGAAAAGCACTTCGAAAAAATCTTCAAAATATTCCAGGCATTGCCGACTTCTCCAAGGTTTGAAGGCACCGGAGTCGGCCTTACTATCACAAAGAAAATTGTTGAGTTATATAACGGAAAGATTTGGGTGGAATCGAAAGTTGGCGAAGGAAGCACTTTTTTCTTTACTTTGCCAAAGCAGAAAGTGGGGGCCAAAAAATGAGAAACTCAAAGCCGATATTGCTCATTGAAGATGATAACGTGGATGTGATGACCGTGGAACGTTCGCTCAGAGACCTGAAGATTGCAAACCAGCTCGTTAGCACGAGCAACGGCGAGGAAGCTTTGGAGTATCTAAGAACCAACGGTAATAAAAAGCCCTGCGTTATCTTGCTGGATTTGAATATGCCGAAGATGAACGGCTCCGAATTTCTAAAAATCGTAAAAAAAGACGAGGCATTGAAAAAGATTCCCGTTGTAGTGCTAACTACATCCAGCCAACAGCAGGATGTAGTCGAAAGCTTCAAGCTCGGCGCTGCCGGCTATATGGTCAAATCTGTTGATTATGGAAAGTTTGTGGAAACAATCAGAACAATTAACCTGTATTGGACTTTAAGTGAACTGCCGTCAAATGGAGATTAAAACAATGGAAAATACAAGATACAAGATTTTGCTCATTGAAGATAACGAGCTCGACCAGATGGCTTTTAAGTGCTTTGTGGACGATAACGCCATTCCGTACGATTGTGCAATCGCCGGCTCTGTTTCAGAGGCCCGAGATGCATTGAATTGCGACCGGTTTGATATTATAATTGCCGACCACTCACTCGGCGACGGCACAGCTTTTGACATCCTGGCTTCGGCCAAGGATACTCCCATTATAGTCGTTACCGGAGCAGGTGATGAGGAAACAGCCGTAAAAATCTGGAAAGCCGGCGCTTATGACTATCTGATAAAGGACCTCGACCAAAACTATCTCAAAGCCATTCCAATAACCGTCGAAAATGCCATCAGCCACAAGATGGTCGAAAAGAAACTCCAATTACTCTCGGGCGCTGTTATGAGCACCGACGACAGCGTCTATATTACCGATATGCAAGGCAGGGTTATCTTCGTTAATAAGGCATTTTGCAATACTTACGGGTACGAGGAACAGGAGATTATCGGAAAAAACAGCACTGTCCTCTGGATAGGAAAACATCAGACCAAAAATACCAGAAGTGTCTTCCATACCCGAACTGTTGGAAGCTCCTGGGAAGTTGGGTTCTACCATAAACGAAAGGACGACAGCATATTTCCAATCTCTCTTTCGCGGTCAACCATCAAAGATTCAAAGGGAAACGAGGTTGCGATTGTGGGAGTCGCTCGCGACATTTCCGAGCGAATCCTTATAGAGGATGAACTCAGAACAGAAAATCAGAATTTGAAGAAACGAATTACGGAGCTGGAAGAGAAACTTGGAATAGAGAACATCTATTCAGCCCCGAATGCTTAACGCTCGCAGCCCTTCCAGCATTGTATGGAGTATGATAGTTACAGAATAAAACAAAGAACAAACCTGCCTTTTAAAGGGAGCGTAATGGCAGAAAATAGCAGCAGACCACAACACAGTGAATTGGTCGAGAGCCAGATAAGACATAGCTGCTCCACTCCTTTTCCGGCCACCTCCAGGAGCTGGCTGGAACTGGGCGATATAATGACCGAAGATGTCACTACTGTCTGTCGGGGAAGCTCTGTGGTCTCGGCTGCCAAGATCATGTCGGATAAAAACATATCCTGCATCGTTGTTTCAGACAAAGGAGATTTGTCAGGAATTATTACAGAGACAGACCTGCTGAAAAGGGCCGTAGCTGACAGTAATGATTTCCGCAAGATGAAAGTAGAGCACATAATGACCTCTCCCATCCTGAGCGTACCCTGCAATCTTTCGGTCCTGGAAGCCAGCAGAATCATGGAAGCTGAAAACATCAGGCGGCTTGTCGTTCTGAAAGAGGAACGGCTGGCTGGTATCATAACACAAACCGACATTGTCCGAGTCCTGACAACCTATGGCATGTGGAAGAATGTCTCAGAACTTATGAGCTCCGATGTGGCCGCTATAGCCGGTTCGGCAACTGTCAGGGAAGCTGCAGAAGTCATGGCTTCACGAGACATATCCTGTCTGGTCGCTATGGATAACGACGACGTTGTGGGCATCTTTACGGAACGAGACCTTCTCAAAAGAGTCATCGCCCTTAAGCGAAATCCGGTCCAGACTCTTCTACAAGACGTAATGTCTTCTCCGGTGATGAGCGTTCCTTCCAACTACTCTATTCCAAGTGCCAGCAAAATGATGGAAAAGATGAGAATTCGCCGGCTGCTCGTTATGGATGACAGAACTTTACTCGGAGTAGTAACTCAGACCGACATTCTCAAGGCCATCAAAGGCAGGCTCCAAGAAGAGGAAGAAAACTACTTCAGGCTTCTGAACGAGTCCCGCAACTGCATTTATATCGTCGATTTAAATAATAACACAACTTACGTTAATCCTGCCTTAATGAAATTGCTGGAGATAACCGACCCGGACGAGCTTATAAACAAGCAGTTTTTGCCGGAACGATTCTGGGATAATCCTCATCAGCGAGACCGGATTTTAGACCAGTTGAAGAAAGCAAGTGTCGAAGTCGAAGAGCTGACGCTGAGAACCGCCAAGGGCAAGAAGCTGTTTGTTACGCTGTTCTCAACTCGCACCAAGAACATCAAAGGCCAAACCAGCGGAAGTCAGGGTGTTCTTTACGACATCACCGCGAAAAAGGAGCTGGCAACTCTCAGAGAAATGGAGCACCAGCTCCGCAGCAGTGAGGACCTCTTGAGAGGAACTCTCGAATCTACCGCTGATGGTATTCTGGTGATTGATGAAAATGGGCGGGTAAGCCACACGAACAACCGATTTGCAAAGATTTGGGATGTTCCTGAAGAGCTGGTTCAGCAGCGAGATGACCAGAGATTGTTTAAACATCTTGACTGCCGGTTAGAGGACCCATCCACCTTTCTTGAAAAGCTGCAAGCTTCCTGTCCTGCTGATGAGGATAGTTCCGACATCCTGTACTTAAAGGAAGGTAAGGTTCTGGAAGTATATTCCCAGCCATTGATTCGAGAAGGAAGATTTGCAGGACAGGTTTGGAGTTTTCGCGACATCACCAAGCGCAAGCAAGCCGAGGAGGCACTGCGGAAAGCTCGCGACGAGCTGGAAGTGCGTGTTGAGCAGCGCACGGCAGAACTAGCACGAGCCAACAAAGTCCTGGAGTCTGAAATCGCCGAACGCAAGAAGGAAGAGGAGACACTGGACAAAGTTAATAAATGCTTTTTGAGTTTTGGTCCAAACCCAGATGAGAATATAAATAAAATCGTTGAAACTGCAGGACTTATTTTCAAAGGTACATGCGCGCTCTATAACAAGGAAGATGGTGCTCTTTTATGCACAATAGGAGGGTGGAATATTCCGGAGAACTTCAAACGAGAGGACAAGAAAGAAGGCCATATTTGTTATGATGTTATTAGCAACAATAAAGATGAGCCATTTGTAATCAACAGTCTTGATGAAACGCCTTATGCCAAAACTGATCCTAATGTTACCAAATATAAACTCAAGACATATGTCGGCTGTGCCGTTAAAGCCCACGGTAAAGCCATCGGCTCTTTGTGCGTTGTCTTTCAAAAAAATAGAACGTTCAATTCAAACGAACTGAAAATTTTCTATATCCTTGCCGAGGCTCTTGGCGTTGAGGAAGAGCGCAAGAAGGCAGAGGATGTTCTGGAAAAGCTGAATAAATATTTGGAATCAACCGTCCGCGAGCTGAAGCGTACAAACAAGGAGCTGCAGGAGTTTGCATACATAGCAGCCCACGACTTAAAGACGCCACTGCGGGGAATTGGAACCTTAGCCGAGTGGTTATCAGCAGACTACGCCGATAAGTTTGATGAACAAGGCCAAAAACAGGTTAAGATGCTCGCAGAAAGAGCAAAGCGAGCGGATAAACTAGTCGACAGCATCCTCCAATATTCCAGCGCTGGACACGCCAGAGAAGAACAGGAACAGATAGATTTAAATACAGTGCTATCTGAAATAATTTGTAAGATTGACCCGCCAGAAAATATCGAAATAACCGTCGAGAACAAACTGCCCGTCCTTATGTGCAAAAAAACACACATCAGTCAGGTCTTCCAGAACCTGCTGAGCAATGCCATACAACATATGGACAAAGAGAAAGGCCAGATCAAAGTTGGTTGTATTGAGGAGGAAAGTCTCTGGAAATTCAGTGTCGCAGATAACGGCCCTGGGATTGACCAGAAGTACTTTAAAAAGATTTTCAAGATATTCCAAACCCTTTCGCCGCCAGACAAAACCGAATCCACCGGCATAGGCCTTTCTGTCGCCAAAAAAATCGTTAAGCTGAACGGCGGCAAAATCTGGGTTGAGTCAAACCCCGACGAAGGAAGCTCATTTTTCTTCACACTCCCAAAGTCAGGCTTACTCGGGGAAGTTTCTATAGGGGCCGCTTCGGAAAATATAAAATAGTTCATTTCACAACCTTCTGTTGACCTTTGTGTTACGCCTGTTAGTCATAAGGACTCCTTACGGAGAAGCGTATGTATCCATATTGAAGGAACCAGGAGCAGCGCCCTCAAACCCTGGCCTGAGTTCGTCGAAAGCTTGTTTAAGGGCGGCCTCAACAAAAGCCTTAGGGTAAAAATATATATTGACATCACACCTATCAGACGTTTTAATTCCTTTCCTGTCGACATGTCGAGCTGTGCATAACCGAACAGAGCTTTGTGGAGAAGCACAGATGAATAAAAACCAAGAATTACTTAATGCCGTTCTCAAGTCCGCCAAGGGCAGACCAGAGTCGGATGACAAAAAGAGGTTGACGTGTGCTGAGGCCTTTGAGCTGGCGAAAAACTACGAGACGGAAATTATTGAGATTGGGCGTATCTGCAATCAGCACAATATCAGAATCTGTAAATGTCAGCTCGGCTGTTTTGCATAAAGGTCTTCTGCAAAATCGAGGTTAGGCATAACTCTATTGGAGGACAGAAATGTGAAGAAGCTAAGAGCAAGGTTCAAGCTTTGGCTGAGCACAAGAGACATCGAAGGCGTTTTCGGCGATGGCAAATGGCGGCTGCTTAAAGCCATCGATAACACAGGCTCATTGACTGCAGCCAGCGAGTCGCTCAGGATAAGCTATCGAAAGGCCTGGGGTGACCTG
>JBGVTO010000288.1:0-6483 GCA_041862635.1 Phycisphaerae bacterium
GTCCGTGGACAGGCATCCTCTGGAGCTTCATGACAGCCGGCTTCCTTGTCGTGGACGATTTCGAGGACTACGATTCCGGGGACAACCAGATATGGTATTCGTGGAAAGACGGGCTTGGCTATGCCGCCCACGATAATGAACCAGCCTATGCCGGTAACGGAACCGGCTCAGCCGTGGGCGACGAAAGTACTGCGTCTTTTACCGAGGAAACTATCGTTCACGGAGGCAACCAATCGATGCCATTCTGGTATGACAACAGCATCCTATTGTATTCAGAGGTAGAGAAGACACTGACCTATCCGCGTGACTGGACCGAGGGTGGCGTCGGCATATTATCTATCTGGTTCAGGGGCAATTCAGACAATGCTGCTGAACCGATGTATGTTGCTCTCAATGGCAACGCGGTAGTCAATCACGATAATCCTGATGCAGCACAGGTAAGAAGGTGGGCCGAATGGACTATCGACCTGCAGGCATTTGCGGACCTGGGCGTGAACCTGGCCAATGTCAACACGATTGCTATTGGTTTTGGCGACAAGAAAAATCCTGTGGCTGGCGGTTCGGGTATGATGTACTTTGATGATATTCGGCTGTATCGGCCGTCTCAATAGACTGGAATCGGCAGCAAGATTGCATAGTTCATATTGCTGATTTGTATTAACACGGGGCTTATACTGATTGATTCGGTATAGGTCCCGATTGATTTATAACAATGGAAGAGGATGTCCACATAAGCCGTAAGTTAGACCAGCTCATGGTTTTATGTAGTACGGCTGTGAGAAGGCTTTTGTCGCTTGCCGGGCTGGCGGTGCAGAGTTCGCTACTTCGGGCTGACGGAAATGGGTCATCTGTGGTCGCCGACCTTCGAGGGCTTGATTTGAGGGGAGCGCCAAACCAGGGTCACTCCCCTCCCGACTGACTTAAATTCACATGACGTTATTGGGATATAAGTAACCACGGTCAAGGAAGTAAAATCTATCGACATAGTGTTGAAATTTAGACGGAACTAAGGTATTATGAGGTTTAAAGCTCACAAGAGTGTTCCAGAGAAATTTGTATGGGGAATTCCGGAGGATGTAGCACATGAACCGCCGATTCATTAAGATGCAACGAAGAGGAGTGACCTTTTCAGACAAGCGAGGCCATCGTCCCAGAGGTTTTACGTTAATCGAGCTTCTGGTCGTGATCGCGATCATCGCGCTGTTGTTGGCTATCCTTATGCCAGCGTTGCAGCGCGTCAAGGGTCAGGCCCAGGCGGTGGCCTGCCAGGCAAGACTCAAGGAATGGGGACTGGTTTATAAGCTTTACACGGACGACAACGACGGCTATTTTCCTGAAGGCTGGCGCAACAACGACGAGAGGGTGATCTGGATCAACGCCCTGAGGCCGTATTACAAGGATGATCTCAAGATGCTTTTTTGTCCGACGGCTACGCGCGAGATGGAAAACTCCAGCGACTGGGGCACGTTCAAAGCCGCTTGGCGTGACCTGGACCTTCCGGAAGGCGGCGTGCGGCATTTTATCTTTAGCTACGGCAACAATACCTGGACTGACTATATGGCTAGCGACCGTGGCGATCGCCTGGAGGAATGGTTCTGGAAACGTGTGGGCAATAACAGGACCGTCGCCCCGGGCACTCGGATGGTCATCGGCAGGCCGGTTAGTACGAATACAATACCGATCCTTGGCGACTCCACGTGGCACGATGCGTGGCCGCGCGACACGGATGCGCCGGCCGAGACGCCGGATGCCTTCGGGATAGGCGACAGGGGCACAACGGGGGAGATGAATCATTTCTGTATCAATCGGCACGATGGGTTTGTGGGCATATTGTTTATGGATTGGTCCGCCAGGCGCGTCGGGCTCAAGGAGCTGTGGACATTAAAATGGCATCGGGCTTTCAACACGGCAGGCCCCTGGACGACAGCCGGCGGTGCCCTGCCCAAGGACTGGCCTATGTGGCTACGACGCTTTAAGGATTATTGAAAAAACACCGCCGGATGAGAAGCCATAGTGATAATTCACGTTCACAAACGTCGTGATTCCCCTTTGGCATAACTCTCGTACTACAAACCTAATTTTCACAAGAAAATTCTGTTTTCAAGCATGATATACAGAATATCACGTCGGACCGGGACTCGTCAAAATAAGATAGCCCGGATAATAGCACCGGATAGGTGAGGATGCCATTCAGCCTTGCAGTTTTTTCCAAAACAAGTATAATTTCAAACCAGCTAACATCGGCGGCTTGCAGCTGGGCGGACAGTTAATTGATTAACGCGATGTACAAGTTTTTTCATTAAAACCTTGATTTTCAACATAAGAATGAGGTTTTTGTAAATTTCATGAAGTTTTTTAGCTATCAATACCCTCATTTTTTAGGCCAAAAACTGTGTTATTGAAAACCTGTACACGGCGTTAATTGATTAACGATAATTGATTATTGCAATTCTTCTTTAGTTTGCCGGGAATTGTGCGCTCATATAAAACAATATAATCATAGTTAGTAACAACGCATTAATTGGACATGGCTGGTACACGGAAAACAGTAAAAGAACTTGCGCAAGAGGCCAAAATTGACATCGATGAAGCCCTCATAGCACTTTGGGACGCTGGTTACGATGAGGTCGTTGGCCCCAATCATGTTTTCAGGCGGCGAGAGACAAACCGTGCTAGGAGAGCTATTGGTATTGTAACCCAGCGGGAGCTTAGATCATTCACGTACTGGATTAAACTGCTCAAATTAAAAGACGATTCAGAATTGAGGGCCCTACTTTGTAAAAAAGGTGTTTCTACCGGGGATAAAGCACGAAAGTTACAACCTAAGGCTATTTCAAGACTCAAGGGCGAGGCGCGTAAACTAGGAATTGACCCAATTACTGGAACCATGAGTAAAATGGTCATTCGTCCTAAAAAAAGGGAACCAGCTGCTTTTAAGTGGAGGCCCCCCGGACATCAACAGGAACTACGTTGGTTGAATGAGGAAGAGGTGAGAAACATACACTTTATATTGGTAGAGGATTTTTCTCTGAGAGCCGACCCTATCGTCCCGGCAGGAGTGCAAAGTGAATCATTGCTTGCATCAGCAGTATTCCGACCCCAAACCACCTTAGGGGGGATCCTGAAGTATCCAACTGTTGAAACTTCTGCAGCTGCTCTGTTACACTCCATCACACATGATCATCCATTTCACAACGGCAACAAACGCACGGCGCTAGTATCAACCTTAGTATTTCTTGACAAGAATGGGTTTTTTCCAGAATTCGATGAAGATGAGGCTTTCAAATTAGTAATGAAGTTAGCTCAACATCAAATTGTTAATTTTGAGCAACAGTACCTCGCAGACCGAGAGGTCCTGGCAGTTGCTCAATGGCTTGACGCACGGTGTCGACCTATTGAGAAGGGCGAGCGACCAATATCTTTCCGAAAGCTGCGTAACATATTGACTTCATATAATTGCAAATTTGATTCTCCTGCTGGCGGCAAAGTAAAGATCACACTAGCTATAAAGGAACAACGGAAATCCTGGTCAATACGGTCACGTGTAAGAGAACTGCGTACTCAGGTACACTATAGCGATGAGGGGCGAGATTTCCCGATTACTTCAATCCAGAAGATCCGGAAGGACCTTCATTTGAATGACCAGCATGGCGTTGATTCCCGTGCTTTCTATGACAAGGAGCCTATGATGGCTACGGATTTCATTGCACGTTACCGAAAAACACTCGATCGTCTGGCAAAATTCTAATAGGTCATCAAGAGTATCAGACTCCGCGCTTTACTTGACCAATTCTTCCTGATTATGGTATCATTTCAAGTAGTTTTTCGAGAGTCAACGGATATATAATTCTTTTTATATTAGCTAATATGGTCTGAGTTTACAGTAACTTTCCCATTCCCTGTGAGAATGAAAGTGGTATCAGCAGCAGGCCAGCCCATCTATCCATGCCCACCATATCTCATTGCTGCCTGCATCGTAGTCCTCAAAATCTTCCACAACGAAGTACTCTATGGTGGAAAAGCTCCAGAGGTCACCTTCCCAGGAAGGCGTGCTCGCAGCCTCATTGACCTCATTAACCTTCCAGTAGTAAGTCTGTCCAAAATCAAGAAGGCCGGGCTCATAGCGGCTTTCAGTGACCATATCGACAGGAACGGTACCGTTGATTACGGCATCCCTGTCGCTGCTGAAGGAGATTTCGTGCGAGGCGGCCTCCCTTCCGACCCGCCAATCAAGGACGACATTCCTTTCTACACCTTTGCTTCCTGAAATTGGTTTGGGTTCTCTTGCCTGGACAGGAATGTAGAAGAACCGGACCTCACTCAAACCGTACTAGGGCACCAGTCCGGCCCAGTTGCTGTTTATTGTAAGCTTGATAAACTTTGCCACCGCACCGCCCAGATCGATGGTCGTATCGTGGGAGTAATTAGCCGTGCCGGGGGCTTGGGCAAATTCAACGTCACCCAGCGATGTCCAAGCGGCGCTATCTTCGGAGTACTCGATTGTAACATCTTTCGCACCAAAGCCAATAACAGCCTCAAGCAACTGGTTCGAGTTCCAGACCCACATTTCAAGGAGCTTGTAGGTCCTGTCGAACTCAAACTGTATCCAGGTCGGTCGCGGACCAATCACACTACTAAGCCACATATCCGTCGGTTCAACTGAGTGCTGGTTACTGGCGTTGAGCCCGGAACCATCTATAGTTTTCTCAGGCCCCATATCTGTGGAGTTTGAACTGGAAGCCGTGGCTGCGATATTCGTGATTGGATAGGCATAAGGCTCAGTCGTAAAGCTCCAGACGTCTCCTTTGAAGGCGGTAGAATCCGGCGGCGCATTGACTTCATCGATACGCCAGTAGTAGGTCTGATTGAATTCGAGAAGCCTCTCAGGGTCGTACGTGGTCGCTTTCTGGCCCTTGCTAACCAGCACGTCCCGCGGATTGGTGATATCGGCATCATTGACATCATCAAAGACCTTGCCGAAGTACACGTTATGCGTATCGGCAGACGGGCCCGGTGCCCAACTCAGTGTCGTATCGCGAGGTACGTCAATGGCGCCGTCTTCGGGACTGGGTTTCTTAGCCAAAACTCTTGGTTTGAAAACAGGTGGGACATAGTCGCCTTCGTAAAATCTTACGCCATCCACCCAGAAATCACCAACTTCAAAAGCTAAGCGAAATAGGACGTTCCCTGGACTCACGTCCTCAGTAAAAACAGGACTCGTTAGGCTATATTCTGCCCATTCATCAGTTATGGTGAAGGCCTGCTCACTATATACCGTCCATGGATCTTGTCCTATTTGCAGCTCGAAACCGATCTGCATTCTACCTTTCTTGCATTTGAAAAAGGCGGAATGAGTGTATTTCTTGCCTTTTTCAAAAACATGTCTTCCATGCTGCAGACAACATTCCCAGTAAGCTACATCTGGCGGCGTGGGAACCACAAGATGTAGACAAAAGTCTCCCTCAATCGGATCTTCGGGAACTGCTGCGTTCACCAATTCTTTAACCACTTCTCCGGTAACGTCACCCCATGAGCTCCAAATGGTCCACGGCGCAATAACACCGTCCTCAAAGTCACCGTTAACCAGTAGATTCTCGACTTCTTGTGCGTGGCTTGGACTGAATCCGATGAATCCTATCAACAAAACTGCTGTCAACCAGACTGCTCGAGTTCTCATGATATATCCTCCTACAAAAAAGATTTAAATAACAATGACTTTGCGTTGGCCATACAGTAAAACAATTGTTGTCTTCAACTTATGACTTTTTAGTTGAAATGTAAAACATTCACACCGTAAAGCACAAAGTCGCTACTACAACTAACTCTGTATCATGTACAATAACTCCTCCTCTTTTGTAAAACTACAAGAATCAAGAATTTTGCCTGCTTGATGAACTCAAAGCAACAGATGCCTGACTGAGCAGGCACAAACTTCCCTCATGTTATTTATACCAAATAAACTACCCTCCTGTCAAGGGAAATCACTGAATCCCATATTGGTCAGCGCTCAATGTATTGATATGCTCCGGCAGTCCCGGCTAAATAGCCACAATCTCGGTCAAATCGGTGGCTGCTTAAGGTAATTAAGGCCAAGATAGAAGGAGTTGAACCATCGATCGCCGTGGAGGAAGAACGCGTGCAGGTCTTGAACCTTATGGAGGCACTCAAGGAAAGTGTGAGCGAGTCAGTCAAAATTAGGAAGGTCAAGAAGCCTGCAGCCAGGACTGCGGAAAGGGTGTTGAAAAAACAAAAGAAGAGGGCATAGTAAGAGTCTTATGTCTAAAGAACCAGCAAACCACTCAGAACTGCCCCGGATGATCAAACCAATGCTCGCTCAGGCGAGGTCCGAGCCATTCAACTGCGATAAGCACCTTTTTGAAGTAAAGTGGGATGGTACCCGCTGTATTAGCTTTATTGAAGATGGTCGTCAGCGGCCTTACCAGAAGACAACGGCAGGATTTCATGGCTGAATTGGCCAAAGCA
>JBGVTO010000289.1:0-25063 GCA_041862635.1 Phycisphaerae bacterium
CATCAGAATGATTCCATTCGGTAGTCAGGTCGATACCCGGAATCCTGCCTATCTTAGATATAGGAATCATGATATTATCCAGGTAACCGTATTTTTCCATTAGTTCAAAAGCCTTCTTTCTGTAGATTTCTTTGCCTGTGAAGTGATATGCTGTCTGCAGGAATGCAATAATTTCAATAGAGTTAAGTCTGCGGTCACCGACCTGTCTGGGAAATTGGTTAACATAATCCGGATTCCATTTCCCCCAGAGAGTAGGCTTGCCATCGTAATCGATAAGGTACCAATCATTTCGTACAATATGGTTCATAATACCGTCCATCAGGGTGATTGCCCGGTGGCGCCATTTTTCGTCGGGAATTACTTCAGCGAAAATACTGTATACGAAAAAGTGGCCTACTATCTCATCGCTGCTGGTAGTAGCCTTCCAGTCCCAGGTCCGGTCCTCAGCGGGACGCCATCGGGACTTGTCCGCTAATTTATAACCTGAGCGTTCAAAGGACCGGGAAGGAAAACCTTCCAGCGGATTGATATAGGTCAAACGTTCCATTGCCTCGAAGGACTCATAGCAATTCTGCAAAGCATCTTCTGATTTTGTAACAGCATAACGGAAAAGCTCCCCGGCCAGATACATTGATGTCCATAGGCCATCGTTATCCTGGTCGATGAGTGTTCCCGTAGATAAATCACCGGGTTTGGTCAGGGTAAGTGCGCTGTTCAAACCGTATCGCACGTGACGCTTTCGTGTAAGCTTATCAAAATGCTGCGCTTTTTGCTGAAGGGTCATCGTTTTGAAGTGGATAATGCTTAGCCCACGTGGGCTAAGAATCAGTACACAATTATTTGGGCCTTTTGCCAGGTCAATGACAGTGTCATCCACAAGCCAGCGTTTCGAGGCATAATAATCTATCTGTCCGTCACTGTGTAATGCAAAAGCTCCTCGGGACGTTCCAAACCAGACTTTCTCACCGATTTGCTTCACACAACGTATATCGGTCCAGGGCAATTTCTTTTGTAAAGTCGAGCGTTGACGAAAGGAATTTGCATCTAATTCGATGTATCCATCCTGAGTTCCAAGGATAAGAACCGTGTTATCACTTATCAATTCTAAACAATTCAACTCTCTACCTTCGAAAACTTTTTTAACCTCTTTCCCCGGCTGGAAACAATCGAGCCGGTTATTGGACAAAAGAAGAAATCGGCTGCGTACACGGTCAAAAAAAAGCTGTTTTATATGTCTCTTAGCCATTTCCCATTTGTCAATGCGTTTGCCCTGTTCAAAATAGGCCAGAACATCTTTTCCCGTCACCAGAATATCAAAGTCACTTCCCATCTTAAATAATTCGGCATCAGACATTTTGTGGGTAACGTAAAACTTGCCCGCCCAGGCATTACTTAAGACAACCTTATCGGTTAAGTAAACAAATTGGTCACGATAGGTATCCAGGCTTCTTATTTGCATATCCAGCAAAGGTCTGTGTTGCTGGTCCGGCACTAATTTTCCGCTATGAATTTGCAACAGTCCCTTGTTTGACAAAACAAGGATGCGACCGTTTCTATCCGAGCTTACCGCGGATAATTCCGTACCGGCCAGCTCCTCGGAAAGTGGTATTTTCTCTGCGAAATCCTGCAAATAGGAACGGTCTTTGTAGAAATGCTGAAGATTTTTTGAATAAGCGGAGGGAGCGATTATGAATATGCTGTAGATTGCTACACAAAAAATATTGGTCTTCATATTTTCCCTTTCAAAAATTGAATCATTTTCGCCGTTGAAGCACCAAACATCACCTGTGCCTGCGTAACCCCCGTGCTTTCTTACGAAAGCAAGAATTAGGGTGCACGCACTAAACTGACCTTACTCGACCTTCTTATAGAATTCCGCTTCTCGGTCGGAAAGCCTTTTCTGCTCAATCAAATTGCGAATGCGCTGCATATCGACGTCCCTGGGCTGGCCTCCGGAAGGAGCTAAAGCAATGTAATAATCGCGGCCCGTAGGAACGACCTGCAAGAACCTGCCTACAGAAACCGCCGATACAAATATTGCTACTGCGAGGACATAAGGCACAAGTCCCGCACCAAAAAGCCCTTTGCCCGGTGCCGTTTTCGGTTCGATAGGAAGAACCACTTTGCTCGGCTTCGTTTTGGCGCGGGATGCGCTGCCTTGTTTGCTATAGCGACACCTGTCACAATGTATGCAGTCCATTTTGTCCTTGGTGGTAAGACCAAACTCACATCTACCAAATCTTTTCGCCGGCAGGTACCGCTTTAATATTGCGACATTATTGAGTAACGACAGAAAGGCCCCTGCCGGACACAAATACCGGCACCAAAAGCGTCCATATAATACCGAGCCTATCAGCACTGTTACTACTATCAACAACATTGCCGACTGAAAATCGTAAATTGAAAATCGTCCCGCCAACAGCGGGTATCTATCAAAACCCAGCGTTGATGGGTTGAAAATCGAAATGAGTGGGTCTGCTGCCAACGTTGTTCGATTTCTGGAAAGAAAGAACACAATTATCAAAACAAGAAGAACAACGTATTTGATAAACCTTGCCTTTCGCATCGATTCAGTAGGCATAGGTTGTTTAAATCTTCCAGGCAAAACGTAGCCGAGTAGTTCCTGTGCAGCACCAAAAGGGCAGATGTAACCGCAATAAATATTGCCGAAGATTATTACCAAAAGCGGCACTCCTATGACCAGCAAAAACGCACCTGTTAATGCCAGAGCGGGAGTATGAACGGACAATAAAGTTGCCATTTGCTCACTGGAATACTGGGTGTTCAAAATGATACCGCCGAGGACAAGATTAAACAAGAGCACAACCAATCTGCTCCAAAATCCGCCTCGGTAGATTACAATCAGGGCCAGAACAAAAGCACCAATCAAATATATGCCATGGTTGTCCGGCAGGTATGCCGCCCGGTGAGTTTTTTCTTTAGGTCCTGCTTCAACAGCGCGGCCAAGAATCTGCGAGGCAAATCTGCGACCTGATGTTTGAAGTGCTGAGAGAATAGCTTCAGAGCTTACAGTAGCACCGGTTACAGCGTGAACGTCAGCGAAAGGCTCAGGCTGGAAGAGCTGACGTTCGTTTAAGGAGCTGCGCCACTTGCTAAGAAGCTCCAGGTACGCCGGTGTTTCGTTTGAGCGTATAATATGGAAGTTAATCAATTTGCCGCCGGGGTCGTCCACATAAATGGCGAGATTTATCCTGCCACCAAAACCACGAACATCGGGCGCCAGGTCCTCAGAGCTGAAGATATACCCGGTTAATTTATCATTGGCATCCGAAACCCTGAAGTAATTGATTTTGCGAGCACTATCGCTAAGAACGGTTGATTCCTGCTCAAGGTGCAATTCGCCGGCAAGTCCGCCTATGAGGGCGGATGCTGAATGTTGCGGCAGTGACGGCCTCAGACGTGCACCGGCCTCAGCGAGCAGGTTAGAGCAAAGGACGATAGATACCCCAACACCGAATAAGACGTAGCCGAGCTTGCGCAATCTAAAAGCAATTGTATCAAAAGAACAAACTCGTTCGGCCTTGTATATTCTCAGCAGTGAAGGAGGTACATTTACCAGAATGAGCAGAATAAATCCCAACAGCGTTATCCGTGCCCCGAGTACCGGAACAAGTGCGAGACTCGTCAGCAGTCCTCCCACTGAGGCGCCAATGTGGTCAGCAGTTTCGAGTTTGCTTCCGGCCTGGCCAGTCTCGAAAGCAGAGTCGGCCAATTGTCTGGCAGCTATCGGAAAATAGCTGCCGGCGCATAAACCGCATAAAACGAATGCGGCCAGAAAGGTCAAGTGTGTTAATTCTTCGGCAGGCCAAAAAGCGATTGTGCACAGGATTAACGAATGCACAAAAATCACTGCAAATAACAGTATCTCCGGCTGCACCTTCCTATCGCTCGCCCCGTCTCGTCTTCGACGAGCGGGGCTCGCTAATAAATGTCTGGTTAGGGCGGCGCCGATGGTTAAGCCCACCATAAACATAGATGAAACAACACCGATATACAGGTACAGCGAGCCGAAACGGGTTTGATACAGATACATCAGGACAATTACCACCCCTATAGCCACCCAGCCGGCGGAGAAAACCAGGAAGCTGCTGTCGAAACCGGATTTATTACCCTGTTGAGCTGTTCTTAGGATGTAAATAACCCGCAGCACGATAAAAAGCAAGACAGGGACAACAAAAGCCAACGGCCCGGCCAGAGCAAAGTGTTTGATAAGTTTGGTAACCGGTGCTCCCGACTGCTTTGCTGCAAGCAATAAACTGTACAGATGTGTCAGAGGCCTGGAATCGCGATTGATCAAAAGCACTTCAGGCAAATCCGCACCTGCGTAATATTTGACTGCAGCAGCAGCACGGTCCGGCAGATAAACAGAAAGCAAAGCCTGTGGAGTGAAAACACGGTTTGCTTGCTCTATGCTTGCAAAACGGTCTCGTAAAATAGCAGGGTCGCCGGTAAGCCCCTGCTCGCGGCTGGCAGGGGCAGAGGCAATAAACCACGTGTCCTCGCCGGGCGTTACAACAAGCTGTGAGAATACTTTCTCAAGAGTCAATTTAGTCGAAGCACCAAGATTTACAAGCTCGGTGCCCATAATATTTTCTCCGCCTGCTACACGGACCTGGAATATACCATTTGGTTTCAAAGCTTCTTTAACCTGACGATAAAATTCGAGAGTATAATATCGATTCAGGGCCGAGCTGGTTGCATCAGGTAAATTCAGAATTACTATATCATACAATTGCTTCTTTTCAGCAAGCGATAAGCGAATGTCACCTTTCAATTGATGCAATCGATTGTCAGCGATTTTGAACTCGTCCGGCAGAACTTCATCGACCTTCTGCACATATTCACTGTCGCAATGCGCCCAGCTTATCGTCTGAATCTGCGGTAAGCGCAGGAATTGCTGACACAGACCCAGTCCCGAGCCGATGACCAAAACCTTCGTAGAATCAGGTTTTTGACATAAACCGATAGCTGCTATTCGACCGGCGGCACTATCATCGGGTAATGTTTCGATGACACTGCCCTGGGACATTACTACCCATTGGCCTTGATAAACACCGTAGAGATATTCAGCCTGGGCTGTTTGAAATGAGCCGGTTAAAGAATCGGCGGGAAGTAATTTGGTCCATTTCACAATCCTTATATAGCGCATTAAGGTTTTATCAGCTCTGATGAAAAAGCAAAGCATGATACAAAGCGGAACCAAAAACATAAGCTGTGCTTTCACTTTGGCGGTTTTTTTCAAAGCGGGAATACTGTGCTGCCTTGCCTCTGTAAACTGTGCTAAAGCCGCTGATAACGAGACGAAAAGAGCGAGTATAAAGAAAATCCTCGCCGAACTTATGCCAAGAGCCAAAAGAACGGTTACCCCCAGCCCGCCGACAAAACTTCCCGCTGCCTCAATAATGTAAACCTGTGAGACGGGGAGTTTTTGGTCTTTCTCGACCCATCGGCAGGCAGTTGGAAACAACATTCCCGTGATGATACTGACCGGTGCATTTACGATTATTGATACAATCAGAATGGCCCAAACGGACCACAGCGCATACGATTCGATGCCCACAAGCTCGCGTGCCTGGATGATTAATATCAATTGAAGGATAAAGGCCGGCAGATAACTCAAAAACAAAAGCTCTATATTTTGAAGTAATTTTTCGGCGATAATTTGCGCTCTATAAACAATTATTGCTCCCAGGCCCACCCATAGAAACCATGAGGCAAAGAAAATGCCAACGCTTATATCATTGCCTTCGAAGGTGGTTATAAACTCGCGAAAAAGTAAGGCCTGGGCGGCAATAGTAAACAGGCCGTAACTGAATATCAGCAAACTGCGAGCAAGTTTCATTTTTGGTTCCCGCCAAGCAGGGTCCCTTCACTTTCACCCCATCCCGTCTTCAACGGGTGGGATTCACCGAAAACATCCGCCTGGAAGACCAGAAAGCTCGCACCTTCTTTCCAGGCATCAGCAGGTAACTGAGCTTTCAAAGACAATTGCGTGAGCATCTGATTAACATCCCAACCCTGTTCCGGTGCAACCTGAGGCAGAAACACAGCAGAACGACCATTCTTGCTCAATACGACGCCATCTATGCCGATCCGGATGTCACTCGAGGAGGCAACGGGTTCAGGTGCCGTAAGCGCAGAAATTTCGATTGTAATATCGTTGCATTCCTCTTCTGTTACCGGTAGAAAACGTCTGTCATTAACGCATGCGTTAATCGCGTTTCGAATGACCGACTTGTACAAAGGCCGTTGTGGAAAAATATCGCCTATGCAGCCTCTGAGCTGGGAATGTTTCTTAAGGGTTACAAACGCCGCGCGGGGACAGCTCATCGCCTGGCTGATTGTAACACCCAGTTCAGATGTCTGTGGTACCCGTCGATTTTGCAGGGCATAAATTATTGTTTTGCGGGCTAAGGTTAGCAGTTGTTCCTTGTCCTGTTCCGTTAATTCCAATTCTGGATTACTGGCCTGGGGCTCAATCTCCTGATGGCTTTGCCACGAACCGGAAAAGGCGACCGAGAGGTAACTGACGGAGTTGGTAAAGTCTTTAGTTAGCTCGCCGGAGGTTGTATATTTTATCAATTCGGCCTTGGCCGGCTCTTGTAACATCGAAAGCAATACGGCAATAGGAACAGAGCCACATATCGTCGCTCCGGTTTTGTATTTATATTCCAGAAAACCTTTAGCATCCAATGCGGCTATATATTCATAAGCTCGCATATCAAGCTCTTTGATTTGCTCAGGTATATTTTCCGTGAACGGCACGTAAAGATGGCTGCGACCATAATGCACAAAATCCGAACTTGCAACTACGAGCGTTCCCTCATCCACTAAACTTCTCAGAATGTTACCGGCTTTGTCGATTGTCTGTAACGAGCAACTGCCGGCCACAATCGGCACGAGCTTAAAGTCCTTTTGGCCGTACTGCAGCAGCGGCAGCTCTATTTGAACGCTGTGCTCATACTTGTGCGCCTGGGGAACGTTCTGAAAAATTGAGTATTTCAAAAGTTTGTTTATTAATTCCACATCCAGCGGTATTTGTCCCAGTGGTGTTTCGTAATGCGTTACTCTGGGGACACTCAGTATCTCTTCCATCAGGATAGGGTGACTTGGACCAATAACAACAATTCGCTTATATTTTTTCTCTGTTGTTTTTAGTCCGCAGACTGCGGTTTGACCTGAGTACCGGTATCCCGCGTGTGGCAAAATTAGAGCTATTACATCATTTATCTGCTTGACCTGAGCCTTTTGAAAGAAACCTTCGATTTGCTCAGCTAAAGCTTCTGCATCGGCAGAATACCATGTGCCGGCGAGTGATGAACGGAGAACAATTTTCGGTAACTCTGCCGGCTCTTCCTTTTTGAGGGGTATTATTTCTCTGGTGGGGGGAGTTTCTGAAATATATGCTTGCCATAAAAATATGGAAGCAATACTTAGCAGTACAATCACCAAAGCCAGTATAAACGTTCTCACGAGCCATTTTTTCTTCTGCTTATCCATATCAACCGCTCCATTTGCTTTGTTTGGAAATATCTCGTAAGGGCTTCAAGGAACCGGGATATTTTTTAACTCGAAAAGCCCATACAAACTTACGTGGCGTAGTGTTTTTGGCCAGCCATGAAATACCAACAACAATGACTGAACCTGCTTCGACTAATTTATGAATAAATTTTCTGCGTGTCATTTCCAGACTCCATAAATCTCTTTTCCACAATCCGGGCAACAGCCATCCTTGAGCTGGTTCTTCAGGATAGTAAAACCGCTGCGATCAATGAGCAGAACTTTGCAGCTCGGACAATACGTGTTCTCACCTTGCTTGCTGCGAAGGTTTCCTATATATACATAATCCAGCCCCTCATTCATTGCGATTTGCCGAGCCATTTCTAATGTGTTCAACGAAGTCGGCGGCAGATTACGCATTTTGTAGCGAGGATAAAATCCTGAAAAATGCAGCGGTGTCTCGCCGCCCAGGTTCACTTTGACCCACTGAGCAAGCTGGCGTATCTGCTCCGGTTTATCGTTCAGCGTCGGAATAATCAGGTTCGTTACTTCAACAAGGATACCGCTTGCCTTGGCTATTATTAAAGCATTCTGGACAGGTTTTAATGTCCCTGTGCAGACCCGCCGATAGAAATCGTCGGTAATCCCCTTCAAATCTATGTTCGCTGCATCGACATATTTGAGCAGCTCTTTCCACGGCTGTTCATTTATATATCCGGCTGTTACAAGAACATTGCGTATGCCGGCACTTTGGGCCAATTTTGCAGTATCGTAAGTATATTCGTAATAAACAATCGGATCGGTGTAAGTATATGCCAACGAAGGACAATTATTGCGTTTGGTTAGTGCCACCAGCCTTTCAGGCGGACAAAAATATGCGGAGATGTTTTCATCTTCCGGGTTGGCTTGTGATATCTCCCAGTTCTGGCAGTTTTCGCAGTGGAGGTTACAGCCGACGGTCGCTATCGAGAGAATCGGTGTGCCCGGCAAAAAATGGTAAAGCGGCTTCTTTTCAATAGGGTCAATATTAATCGAGCACGGATATCCATAAACTACCGTTCGCAGCACGCCGTCGATATTGATTCTCACCCGACATTCGCCGCTTTGGCCCGGCTCAATCAAACACATTTTTGGACATAGTTCGCACTGAACCTTCAATTTGAGACTCACTTCCTGCTTAGCACCAAAAGAGCTTTCGCCGCGATGCGTCACAGCGGGTCGGCTCACCCCGTTAGAAATTACTTCCCATAGTTGACTGCCAAGCTAACAGAGCCAATTTCTAACGGGGCTCACGCCGTTTTGGTGCTGGGTTGCTTCTGCCCTGTAAACCTGCCCGCCGTGGCTCGGTTGACGGAGCCAAGTCGCGACAGGCACACCCGAAAACCATCTTGAGCTATTTTCTAATGATTATAACAAACTTTTTACAGTCCACAATAGCTGAGCAAATCGTAGTAAAACCCTCCCGTTGCTATTGATTTATAAAATAAACATATTAAAATGACGACAGGCTCGTTGTGATACAAATACATTTTCCAGGGAGAAGCTTGATATGTATGAGCAGGTGATTGTAACGTTCACAGAAGAAAAACCGCAGATGCGAAAAAGTATTGATAGAGCCGGCGGCAAGGTATTGCTTGATAAAAATTTCGAACTGAAAAAAATGTCTTGCAAAAGCAGTTTACGATGAAAATCTATCAAATGCTGCACTTTCCCCTAAAGGGAGCGGGGACAGGGATTTACGTGGATGCTCTGGCCGGGTCCCTGGTAAAAAGAAACCACGAGGTCAGAGTGCTCTGCTGCGACCACCACGTTCCAAACAAGCAATATCATGTTGAGGCGATTCTATTCAACAACGGTGAGAATGAGAAATACGACCTCGATTTTGATTTTCCGGTTTTCGCCTCTCATCCAATGAGCAAAGGAAAGAAATTTGGCGAGTTAAACCATGACCAAAAAGAAGCCTACATTCAGGCTTTTCGGAGAAAGATTGGTCAGGAGATTTCCGGCTTTAAGCCGGATATTATCCATGCTCATCATGGCTGGGTCATTGCTTCGGTCCTTGCAGAATTAGATATACCCTATGTCATAACCCTCCACGGGACCGAGTACTACGCATTCAAAAAATACAAGAGGTATCAAGAACTTACCCTGCGCGGAATTCGTGGTGCACAGATTATTATGACATTGACCGGGCGGGAAAGAGAGCAAGCTATCGATGCTTACAGCATTGACCCTCAAAAAATTATAATTGTTAAAAGTGGTACCGACACTAATATGTTCAGGCCTCTTGAGATTGACAAAAAGAGTCTGCTGAAGAGTTATTCTATCAAAGATACAAACAGACCCGTGGTTCTTTTCGGCGGAAGATTGACAGCTCAAAAAGGGCTTGACACCCTCCTCAAAGCAGCCGAGATTTATTCCCAGGAGAACGAAAGGCCAATAACCCTTATCGCAGGAGATGGTGATTTAAGAGCAGAATCAGAGCAGTTAGTAAAACAATTGCAATTGGACGATATTTACTTCCTCGGCAATCAAGACCATCAACAAATGGCTTATCTATTTAATATCGCTGATGTTGTAGCCGCTCCTTCAAGATTCGAGCCCTTTGGGCTGGTTGCATTAGAGGCCCTGGCCTGCGGCACGCCGGTTATTGCAACCAATGCTGAAGGCTTCAGAGAGACAATCAATGAGAAGGTGGGCTGTTTGATAGAATTAGACGATTACAAAGCCTTGGCTGAGAAAGTTACTAAATTCATCAGAGACGGCTTTAAAGAAAAAATAAAGTACGAGTCCGCAGCTTATGTTCAACAGAGCTTTAGCTGGGCCAGAACAGTAAGCCACATTGAGAGCGTTTACAAACGTGTTTTGGGACATCCCACAAAATGACGGCTTCGTCTTAAGTAACGGCTACATATCGAATATCCGCCGGTAGGTGTCCTCTGGTGAACACCGAATTCAACAGAACAAAATAAGGTTCGCGATGAGTTAGATACGAGTTTGCTATTGATGTTATCATTATAAGTATGTATATTGTTGTTGTATAGATGAAGAACTAAATTCTAAAGAGGGCTCTTATCGTGCAGATATTTAAGGTTGTAATTGCAGCTGTTTTCATAGGTGTCTTTTTAGGCACAGCCAGTGCAGAACAGGCCCAGGTCGGTTCTCTCTCGGATTATTATGGATTTGAAGAAATAGAGATAATCAAATTAGACTGGGGGATAAAAGACTTAGGGATTGCTGATTTCAACGGTGACGGCCGAAATGATATTGTGATTGTTAATAACGTAAAGTCCAAGATAGAGCTGCTGATTCAAAAAGAGTCTGTCGGGCCGGGTGAAACGGAAGTAGCCGTTGACCCTAATGACATAGATGTAAATACGATCACTCCCCCTACCCGTTTCGAAAAACACAGTATAGCGGTCTCGCAAAAAGTTTATAGCCTGGTTTGTGGAGATTTGAATTCTGACGGAATGAAGGATTTGGCTTTTTATGGCGAGCCGAAGGGGCTGTATGTGATGTTGCAAAAGTCCAACGGTGCTGAAGCTGATAAGTCAAAATCATTGACTTGGCAAACAATAAAGAAATTCAAGATTGATGACGGCCTTTTAACTTCCGATATGTTAGCGTGCGCCGACCTGAATAATGATGGTGCCGACGACCTGGCACTGGCCGGTCGTGACGGTATTTATATCGTTGTTCAACAAGAGAGCGGTTCGTTGGCCGAGCCTGTAAAATATCCTACCTCTACACAAACATTAAGTCTCAAAGCCGGCGATTTGAACGGTGATAATATAAACGACCTTATACTTATAACAAATGATATAGAAAAGCCGGTTCACGTTCGGTTCGGCCTTAAAACGGGACAGCTTGGCCCTCAAGTGCAATTTTTTATTCAGAGGCCTTTTGCAGTTCAAATCCATAATCTCGATGGAGTGGCCGGCGAGGAAATATTAACTGTTGACGGTGGAAGCGGACGGTTAATCTGTTATAAATTTGCCGTTGTAAACCAGAAGGATACCGATTGGCCGATTCTCTTTTACCCTCTTGCCTCGGGAGAAGGAGACACAAAACGCGACCTGGTAGTCGGCGATTTCGATGGTGACGGCCTGGTTGACGTAACAATTAGCGACCCCGGCGCAGCAGAACTTATCTTCTATAAACAAATGCCAGGGCTTGGATTGTCTGAGCCGGTTAGATTTCCCGCTTTTTCCGATATCACGAGCCTGTCCGCGGTGGATATCGACGAAGATGGGAAAACCGAGCTGGGTGTTTTGAGCGTTAAGGAAAAGGTGGTTGGCTTAACTAAGTTTGAAGACGACAGATTATCGTTCCCTCAGCCTGTCGATTTAACAGGTGAGCCGGTGGCGATGGAGCTTGCCGATGTTGATAACGACGGTAGTGTGGACTGCCTTTATATATCAACAGATAGCAACAATATTAGAACTCTCAGGACAATCTACAATCTGTCGGCAACAGAAAAACAGCGAGCAGATTTGGCAAAAGGTAGAGGTAGAAAGTCTAAGATTAACGAAAAAGCTGGTGAACCCAGCCCCTCGGATGAGGGACCGGGTGAAACCGGACCTGCTTTAGAGCTTAAGAAGCTTACCCCGTTAGAAGTCCCAACTGATAATAAGGCAGACGGTTCAAGCCTCTTACTTCTAACGGGGCTTACCTCTAATCCGGATGGTCTGAAAGTGCTTGACGTTGACCAGGATGGCTTACAGGACGTTCTAATATTTGTCAGCTATGAGCCTCCTATATTAGTTCGTCAGATAGAAAAGAGGAAGTTTGAAGTAGTTGACTCACCGAAGGCACAGGCCAGTTTGATTAAAGATGCGAGTCTGTCTTCAATAGCCCTGGCCAATGTGGACGGCAAGGCGGGTAAAGAGCTGCTGGTGGCACAAAAGAACTTCGCAAGAAGCCTGGTTTTCTCGGATGGCCAGCGATGGAGCGTTGTCGACCAATACAATGCCAAGAGTACGGAGAACCAAATATCGGCTGTCTCTGCTTTTGATATTTACGGTGAGGGTTTGGAGGGACCCGGCAAGGCGGGACCCCAAAGCAGGCCCCCAATTTTACTGCTGGATGGTCGAAAGGGTCAGCTTCAGATACTTAAAACCGGTAATGACAAGACCTATCGTGTCGAAAAGGAGCTGGATGTCGGCAAGTGGAATGCCGCGGTACATCTGAAAATGCTGTTCGCACCGCTTACAGGTAACGAGGCTAAAAGCCTGCTGCTGTTCGACAGCGGGAAGTTTGCACTTATAGCTGGGCCGAGCGGCAGTGATGCTGCGCGGCATTTGGAACAGTCGTTCAACTATGAGACAAAAATAAAAGATGGCATATACGGTAACCTTACAGCGGGAGATATAAACCACGATGGCCGAACCGATATTATTATGGTAGAAGGGAGGCGCAATCACATCGAAATACTTGCTCTTGATGCAGGTCTCAAGCCAATTCCTGCGATGCGTTTTAAGATATTCGAGCAAAAAAGCTACCACGATAAGGGGCGCCCTAAGCCCAACGTTGAGCCGCGAGAGTTAAAGGTCGCTGACGTAACAAACGATGGTAAAGACGACTTAGTAACTGTTATCCACGACCGAATAATTATTTATCCTCAAGATTAGCCTGAGTATTCATAAACCTCAATTAAACGCAAATAGAAATTGAAAAAACGGCCATTTTAAGGAGCTGAGCAAATGGAAGGTTTTTTCGTTCTTCTAATTCTGCTGGCTGTTGGTTGTATTATATGCGGGCCGATTGCGTTAATCATCAGCATTATCGCCTTGAATAAAACAAAAGAGATGTACCGTCAGCCACTTGGTAAAGTAGAAAAACCAATAAGAGAGAAAGAGGTTGCAAGGCCGGTGGTAAGCGAAAAGCGAGTTGAGGTGGCGGAAAAGGAAGAGGAGCGGCCGGCAGAGGCAATTGGTGAGGCAGAAATAGAAAAGCCGAAAAAAGTCGGACAAGAGATTTTCAAGGCCGCCGCCGAACGAATCAAAGAAAAGCAAAAAAGAATTCCTGATCGCAAAACTATTGCGCTTGAACAGCGGATTGGTACGCGATGGGTCCTTATCGCGGGTATTATTGCGGTAATCTTCGCAGTGGGTTTTTTCCTCAAATACGCTTACGACACTAACCTAATAGGGCCTTTAGGCAGAGTGGTTATAGCCGCCGTCTCGGGCCTTGTTGCACTGGCAGTTGGAGAGATAACACGCAGACGGGGATATGGAATCGTTGCCAAGGCCGTAACCGCACTGGGCTTTGCGATACTGTATGCGGCGGTTTTTTCAGCTTATCGATTTTACGGATTGATTGATTCGACACCTGCTTTTATCCTTGCAATACTTGTTACAGCGGCGGCAATGCTTTACGCAGTGAGCATGAATGAGATTGTGGTCGCTTTTTTATCTTTGCTCGGTGGTTTTCTGACGCCGGTGATAGTCTCGACGGGGGAAAATCTGCCGACATCTTTGTTCAGTTATGTCCTGATTTTGGGTGTCGGTGCGATGCTGTGTGCATACTACCGGAAGTGGCGGGCTGTGAACATTCTTGCCTTCGCCGGTACATTCCTGCTCTACATAGGGTGGTTTGAGAAGTTTTACAGACCGGCGATGCGAGCGGCTGAGGGGGCACCAGAACAAATGGCCGTTGCATTGGTGTGGCTTGGGATATTTTTTGCAGTTTACCTTGTGCTGCCGATACTTTACGAATTGGTAAAAAAGGTCAATGCTAAAGAGGAAGATGTGCTGCTTGTGCTGGCCAATGCGGCTGTTGTGTTTTATTACCTATGGACCATTTTATTTGCAAAGTACCGACCCCAGCTTGCTTTTTGTGCTCTTGGGCTGTGCGCGGCACATTTGGTTATAATGAGTGTAGTAATCAGACGTTGTAAAGACGACCTGAATTTGCGGCTGGCGCTTCTGGTGATTGGGCTGTTTTTCCTGACGATTGCAGTGCCGCTTTACCTGAAAATGTATGCGATAGTGATGGCCTGGGCGGTGGAAGGTATGATACTGGTAGTAATCGGGCTGCGTTATCGCAGTATCTGGACACAGGCAGGAGGGGCTGTTGCACTTTTGTTAAGTTTCGGCCAGCTGCTGCACCGGCTGCCAATGCACACGGGAGCGTTCGACTTGGTATTCAACCGTGCCTTTGGCAGCTGGTGTTTTGTGGCAGGTGCGCTGCTGGTGTGTCATATCATATATAGAAGAACTTCAAGATTGCCAGAAGACCAGCGAGGACTAATTGCACAAGTTCTGTATGCGGTCACAACGCTTTTGTTAATGGCGGCGATAGCAATGGAGTGGTATTGGCATTGCGTTTACAACGTGGAGGAAAGTGCTGCCGGGGATAGATACTTCGTTAAGGGAATGGTAATAATTTTTACAGGTTTTCCGCTGCTGCTGCTTGTTCGGCCAATCTGCCCACGGGGGATGGTGTGCAGGGTCTTGGCGATGATTTTGGCAGGGGCGGGGGCGATTTTTACAATGGTAGCGTTTAGTGAGTTTTACAGCAGCAGCTTCGTGATTTTTGCGAATATGGATTTTGGGATAGTCCTTATGTTCGTTGCGGCACTTTTCACAGCCGGTTGGCTGCTCAGCACGGAACGCGAAGAGGATAAATACGGCCGGTTGTTCGCAACAGCGTTTGCATTAGCGGGCATATTCGTGCTGTGGGTGTTGCTGACGGAAGAAATATATCTTTACTGGTATTGCCGGAACCGGTTCGCCGAAAGAATCGCTAACTGGAGGTTCTTATCGCATATGTATATATCGGTGATGTGGGCGGTTTATGGAGCGGTTTTAATGGCAGCGGGATTCTGGCGGAAGATTAAAATATTACGATATATTGCGCTCGGATTGTTTGCTGTGCTGTTGGTGAAGGTGTTTATTCTGGATACAAAGACCGTGAAAAGTGTGTACCGAATAGCCGCGTTTTTAGCGACGGGAGTTACATTAGTGGGAGTATCTTATCTTTATCAATTTGTCAGAAAGAAAGGTTATTTCGAAGTCATGCTGGGCGAGGAAGGTGTGGATAAGCAATTGCGAGGCTTAAGATGACAAGGTCAAGAATTTTGTTCACAGCCACAGCTCTGTTGCTGGCCGGCTTAGTAAGTAGTGTTTTTGCGCTTGAACTGGCTGAGTGGAAATATCGAGCTGAGGTCACTATCGAAGATGGCACCGGCGAGTATTGCAAATTGACGCTCACACCTGACATTTACGATGCAGCGAGACCTGATTTTGGGGATATTCGACTTGTGGACACCCACGGTGAGCAGGTCCCGTACGTATTGGTTAAGCCAAAGGATACTACGGAGGAGCGAAAATATGAGCCGGCGCTAATAAACCGTTCAACAAATGCGGACAGGGCGGCTATGGTAACGCTGGACTTTGGGAAGAAGGTGGTGAAGAATTCCATTGAGGTTATGACACGGGGGAATAACTTCAGACGAGCCGTCAAAGTTGAGGGTTCCAACGATAATACTGAATTCGTTACATTGGTTGAGCATGCATACGTTTTTGCAGTTACTTTCGAAAGACGATTCGAGCAGGTTGATTTGCCGAAGAACGATTACCGCTATTTGCGGATTACTGTTGCGCCAATGGTGACGGAAGAACAAAGTCCTGTTATCGATGAAGTAAGAGCATTTAAGATTGAGAAGGGCTTAGCCGAGCGTCACCCTGTGGAGATGGCGCTCATAGAGCACAGCGAAGATGAAAAAAGCAGCTCGAGTATTTACGTGTATGACCTTGTATATCGTCGTCTGCCGGTAAGTGAAATCGAATTCGATGTCGCTGATGATTCGTTTTACAGATATGTTACTGTCGAAGGCAGAGATGCCCAAACGCGCGAGGTCAAAGTTTACAGCGAAGATAACAGACAGCGTACCAGAAACGTTGAGGTAAAGTGGGAAAGAATAATTAGCAGCACGGTTTACAGATACACCGAGGCCAGCGGGAAAAAGCGTGAAAAGCTGGCTTTGCGTATTCACTCAGGCAGGCGTGCTCACAGGTATCTAAAAATTACAATCAGGAACTACGATGACAAGCCTGTTGTCGTAAAGTCGGCATCGGCAAAGATGATAGCGCATAAGATAGTGTTTGCGAATATGGATAATGTGGCGCCTACACTTTATGTCGGCTCGGAATCAGCAAGAACGCCGCGGTATGACCTCGGGCACAGATTGAGTAATCCGCTACAGGTAAAAGCAAGGGCCGCTAAGCTGAGCGGTATTATCGACAATCCGCTGCTTGGACAAGTTGAGGAGAAACCTGTTGCTTGGACAGAGAAGCATAAGGTTTTGCTGTTGGTAATTATGGTGGTGATGGCGCTGGTTCTGGGCGGGTTCATATTGAAATCGTTTAAATCCATTCAAAGCGAACAGGTTGAAAATTAAGCGCCTGAAGGAAAGTACCCGCCAACGGCGGGTTTCGATCCTGAACCAGCTTCGCTGGTGAAATATTTACAAAATGGTTGCTGAGCGAAAAAAAGTTTTTGTTGCGCTTAGCGGCGGAGTTGATAGCTCGACTGCCGCTGCATTACTGAACCAGAATGGTTTCAATTGTGCAGGCGTATTTATGATTACCTGCGACGAGAGCCACCATGCGCAGGCAGACGCCGAACAGTTGTGCGAGAAATTAGGTATAAAGCTTTATGTGCTGGACCTCCGCAGGGATTTTGAACGAATTCTTGACTATTTTTGCAGTGAATACAGAAAAGCTCGGACGCCAAACCCGTGCGTTTTGTGCAACAGATATATTAAATTTGGGAAATTGTGGGATTTTGCACGAAGCAATGGAGCCGGATTGCTTGCCACAGGTCACTATGCAAGGATTCTTAAGCACAATAACCATATAGGCTTGTACGAGAGTCTTAATGCTGCTAAAGACCAGTCTTACGTTTTGTCAATGATTAATAAGGAGATATTGCCTTACCTTATCTTACCGATGGGTAACTATTCGAAGGACCAGACACGTCAGATAGCAGCTAAGTTCGGTTTGGGTACCGAATACAAGGTTGAATCTCAGGAGATATGTTTTGTACCAGACAATGATTATGTAGCTTTGCTTGAGCAGCGGTGCCCGGAACTTGTCCGCAAGGGAAATATTGTCGATAGCAGCGGCAAGGTTCTCGGCGAACATAACGGCGTGCACAGGTTCACCATCGGTCAACGGCGAGGGCTGCGTGTTGCAATGGGCAAGCCTTACTATGTGGTGAAGATTGATGCCGAAAATAATACGGTTACGCTTGGCCCGAAAGAAGAAATTATGCACAGCAAACTTTGGGCAACAGGGGTGAATTGGCTCACTGATGAGCCGGCCTCATCTTTTCAGGCGAAGGTGAAAATACGTTACAACGATAGAGGCTCTCCAGCGAGGGTTTCTCCGCAAGGGAGCAGCGTTGCCGTTGAGTTTGATGAGCCAAATTCGGCCATAACGCCGGGCCAGTTAGCCGCCTTCTATGTTCAGGAAGAAAACAACAGCCGGCTCATCGGCGGCGCATGGATTGACAAGGCATCAAATTAGTTAGTATTATACTGATAAGAATCTACGGCTTTTGAATATGCGAGCAAACGATAACATTTTGGACCTGCTCAGAGAAGAGGGAGCTGAAGCTGCGCGGAAATCGCAACGAGGGGTGATATTGCAGCCGGGGGCTATTGGTGATTGTATATTGACGCTGCCGTTAGCTGCGTTTATGAAGGACGTTCTCGGACTGGGCGGAGTTGATATTCTTGGGCATAGTGAATACGTCGGTATTTTACCAGGTAGGACCTGTATTGACAGCATCAGCTCCATAGATTCAATAGATTTACATCGATTGTTCGTAGATACCAAAGCATTTGACTTAAAAGACGGGGACCCTTTGATAAGCACATTTTCCGGTTATGCCTGGATCACGACATTTCTGGGTGAGCCGGACAGCAACTTTGAACAAAATCTGATTTTCACTGCCAATTGCAGCCACAGTGCTGAAGTTATAACCCTGTCTATGAAGCCGCCAAAAGGTTTCTCCAGACATTTAACCGACTTTTACATAGAGCATTTTATCAACCAGAGCGGTTTATTTTTGCAGCCCCGGCAGGTTAGGCCGGGTGATTGCTCAATAACAGCAACCGACGCGGATATAGCCCAGGGTAAGGAACTGCTGAAAGAAACGGGCCTCGAGCCTGGTCAGAAGCTGGTGATTATTCAGCCGGGCAGTGGTGGACTTAGCAAATGCTGGTACCTTGATAATTTTTTGGCTGTGGCCAAAGAGCTTGATTCAAAAGGTATTGAAGTAATCTTCTTATTAGGGCCTGCTGAGGTGGACAGATTCAACGGTGCAACAATTAAGAACATAAGCAAGGTTGCAAGGTGCCTGAGGGATTTGTCCTTAGCGCAGGTACTGGGGCTTTTGAGCTGTTCGAGCGGGTTCATCGGCAACGATAGCGGGATTACGCATCTGGCTGCCGGGTTGGGGGTCAGGACGTTAGCTGTTTTTGGCCCAACTAATCCGGCAGTATATATACCCATTGGGCCGGCTGTAAAAGTATTTGCAAATAATACTGCAGCTTTTGCCAAGAAACCCTCCGCGAGCCTGCAGCGTGAGCTTTTGGACGTTTTTATGGCGTAATGAATGTTCGAGAGCTTCGTTCAGACCAGATAGTACAAGATATTACAGGAGAAACTTTTTTTCAACAAAGATAGACTTCAAGCGGTTGACCCCGTTAGAAATTCTAAATGAGTACTGATACTTAGAAAAAAGGGATTTCTAACGGGGTTGACCACCGACCGATTTTTCTGTTATAATAACCAGGTTTTAATATTGCCCTATGATTTGTGGATTTTGGCGAGCTCAGTCGAGTTGCAATCGGGTATGTCAGATGTAGTCTAAAAGAGATTTCTCGTAAAGGTGTCTATATGCAGGAAAAAACTTTAGGCGAATTAGCTGATTACGTAGATGGACGGGTCTGCGGCGACCCTAATGTGATAATTAAGTCAGCCTCGACACTTACCAGGGCGAGCGAAGGTGACATTAGCTTCCTGACCAACCGTAAATATGAGAAGCAACTGCGGACGACCAAGGCAAGTGCGGTAATTGTGGGTAAGGAAACGCCCACAGCTTCGGTTCCCCTTCTGATAGCCGAGGACCCCTACTATGCCTTTATGCAGATAATGGTGCTGCTTCACGGGCATCGTAAGCACAAAAAGGTAGGGATAAGCACTCGGGCTTCAATCTCTGACAGTGCGAAAATTGGCGCAGACTGCCAAATTCATGATTATGCAACAATAGCCGATGGGGCAAAAATCGGCGATGGCTGCATAATCTATCCCTGCGTACACGTTGGGCAAGGTGTGCAAATTGGTAATGACAGTATAATCTATCCCAATGTTACTATTTACGATGGATGTAAAATAGGCAATCGTGTAATTATAAATGCGAATTCGACAATAGGCGAAGACGGGTTCGGCTATGCCACCCATAAGGGCATACACCACAAAATACCACAGACTGGTATTGTGGTTATAGAAGATGACGTTGAAATCGGTGCTTGCTGTGGGATCGAACGAGGCACACTTGGTGACACAGTGATAGGCCAGGGTAGTAAGCTGGGTGACCTTGTTACGATAGGTCACGGCACAAGAATCGGGCCACATTGTTTGCTTGTGGCCCAGGTGGGAATTGCCGGCTCGACCACTCTCGGGCATCATTGTTTAGTCGGTGGGCAGGTCGGTATTGTGGGTCATGTCAACATCGGAAACAATGTTACGATTGCAGCCCAGGCTGGTGTTATTAACAACATTCCAGACGGCAAAGTGGTCTTGGGTGCGCCTGCTATCGAGGCAAACCTGGGCAAGCGAGCATACGGCATGATACAATATCTGCCAGAGATACGACAAAGCATTCGCGACCTTCAGAGCCGAATGGAACGAATTTCCTCACTAACCGAAACCAATTCTGAAAGGACTCCACCCCCGCCTTTGGATGAATGAGCTTACCCCTGCCCGCCGCCCCGACTCGCGTCGGAAGACGCGGGAGCAGGCAAAACGGAGATAATAAATCGCGAACCGGCAAGCCTTAAAAGCCGGCTGCCTGCACCTGTGTTTGCCTCAACACAGGTGGCGCACGCACAGGTGAGCGATAGGATAATTTAAAGTGCCTAAAGTGACACTTATGTGTCATCCTGAGGCGAAGCCGAAGGATCTGACTAACGAGAAAGAGATTCTTCTCTTCGCTCAGAATGAAAGCTTTGCTGTCACTTTAGGCACTTGAGTTCGAGATATAAGTAAAATGAATTTCAGAATCAGTAACGTTGAGATTGGTTTGGATGCGCAAACGATATTATGAATAGTCCAGATGTGCTTGGTTTAATTGCTGGAGAAGGCAGACTGCCCTTTCTTGTAGCGGCCGGCGCCAAACAGGCGGGATTAAGAGTAATCTGCGTCGGCTTAGCGGAAACGGCTGAGCACAGCCTCGCTGACGAAGTTGATGTGTTTTACCGAGTTGCAATTGCCCGGCCTGGGATGTGGATACGAAAGTTAAGGAAGCACAGCGTAACCAGAACAATTATGGTTGGGCGAGTGCCAAAGGGTCGGCTTTTCACACCATGGCGAATCCTGCGATATCTGCCCGACTGGCGAGCATTCAGGATATATTACTGGCGGCTGCGGGGCAAGAACAAACTGACAGATTCGATTTTGTGTGCCGTGGCCGACGAGCTGGCAAGCGGCGGGATAGTGCTGGAGAACTCAATTATGTATTGCAAGGAACACCTGGCAACGGCGGGCCTGATGACGACAACACCATTGCGACCATCGGTCAGGGGTGATATTGAATTCGGCTGGGAAATAGTTAAAAAGCTCGGTGAGCTGGATATAGGCCAGGCGATTGCAGTGAAGGAAAAAGAGGTAATCGCCGTCGAGGCAATAGAAGGTACAGCAGAGATGATCGAGCGAGCCGGCCGATTCTGTAAATCGGGAGGCTGGACACTAATCAAGGCTTCGAAACCCCAGCAGGATATGCGTTTTGATGTGCCGTGCGTGGGACCTGATACTATCAGAAGTCTGGCCGAAAACGGAGGCAAATGTCTGGTTGTGGAGGCAGCCAAGACGATAATTATCGAGAAACCCGAGACAATAAAACTTGCCAATCAATTAGGCATAACCATTTTTGGGTGTTGACACCGTTAGAAATCCGACGGAAAAAGTCTCTAACGGGCTTGAGATACCATAATTTCACTGTAATACGTACTCTAAAGCAAAACCGTATGGCCAAATTTCCATTTCAACTTTTAATCAAACTCACTTATCCGAAGAAACGTACGGAACGTTTATTATGTACCGCCCTTTTGCGAGTTATTCCCGGCAAACGAAAGGTTTATGACGCCATGTGGGATGACAGAAGTGTAATTGTAAAGGTGTTTTCACATCAGATAAGTGCAAGACGCCATCTTAAACGAGAATGGCGGGGATTAAACCTGCTTTCGAGCAGAGGACTGAGCGCACCGAAGCCTTTATTTTACGGGCAAACGGAAGACAGGCGATGGGCTGTGATAGTGGAAAAGATAGCCGACTCATTAACGGTTTTCGATGTCTTTCAAAAAACACACGAACCAGCTAAGAAGCTTGACCTGTTGGTCTTGGTCTGTAGGGAGCTGGCCAAACAACACTGCAAGGGGGTTTTGCAAAAAGATTTACATTTGGGAAATTTTTTATTAGAAGGCGATAAGGTTTTCGCGCTTGATGTCGGGCAGATGCGATTCCTGCGGTGCGAGGCTGGAAGAAAAAGCAGTATTTCTCAGTTAGCTATGTTAGCGTTCTGTTTACCGGATACTAATACAGAGTCCATCTCAACGCTCTGTAAGGAGTATTTCAAAGCCCGCGGATGGCATTTTAGAAATTCGGACGAGATATTATTCCAAGAACAATTGACTGTACACAGAAGAAGATCGCTTAGGAAGGGATTAAAAAAATGTCTGCGAACAAGTAAAAGACATTTGCGAGTTAAGACCGGCAGGTATCTTGCAGTGTTTGACAGAGCTTTATGTCAGCAAGCCGAGCAATTTGATTTTATAGAACAAATAGATACGCTGATGGACAAGGGACGGATTCTTAAAGACGGCGATACCTGTTATATATCCCGTTTAACGTGGAACAGCAAGGATGTGGTGGTCAAACGATATAATCACAAAGGATTTATTCATTCACTTCGTCATACAATAAAGAAGTCCCGTGCCCGGCGAGCCTGGCTGCACGGACATCGGCTCGAGACGCTGAAAATAGCTACGCCGAAACCGTTGGCCTATATTGAGCAGTATAAGGGAAAGCTTATATGGAAATCTTATCTGGTTACCGAATATGTTAAAGGACAGAAACTTTATGATTTTTTGCAGGCTGACAGGACGAAGCAAGAACAGCGCTCCATCGTAACTCGGCAAGTCAAAGAACTGCTCAGGGAGATGGGAAAAGACGGCATCACACACGGCGATTTGAAACACACCAATATTTTAATCACCGGCAACGGCCCGGTTCTAACCGACCTTGACGGAATGAAAGTGCACAAATGGATTTGGCTTTACAAACTCAGACATGCAAAAGACCTGGAACGATTTGCAAACAGGCAATATAAAGGCCGTACTATCCTGAATAATGCGGAGGTCTCTTAGGCCTGATATTCTGCCGTTAACTCTGCGCAACAATCCTCATAATCAAATCAACAATACGTTTTCCGATTACCTCAACGCCAAAATTCTTAACCTGCGACTGTCCTTCCCGTCCCATTGTTTTTCTTAATCCGGGCTTTTCGATTAATTCTGTAATCTTTTCAATCCATTGCAAAGTATTTGCCGCGTGAAATCCTGTAACGCCGTGGCGAACATATTCAGCGTTCACGCCTATCGGCGAAGTAATAACAGCCAAGCCCGCTGCGGCATATTGTAGAATCTTAAAGCCGCATTTGCCCCTTGTAAATCGATTGTCCGGCAACGGCGCAAGCCCTATGTCACTCGTAATCAAATCGTTCACCTGCGTTTGCTCGGACCAGGGATGCTTTTCGACCGACATATTTCGCAGGTCAAAAAATTCATCCGATATTATCCTCAAAACAACATTGTTGAAGCGGGCGCCAATTTCTTCGAGTGCGGGTTTTATTTCGGCAAGATAAAGTAAGGTGCTTTTACTGCCTATCCAAACAAGACGAATTTTATCATCACCTTCCGGCTTTTCGTCGGAAATATATTCTTTCGTGTTCAAACCCGTTGGCAGAACTTCCACCGTGCTGTTGAATTTACGAGCGTGTTCAGCCAGATATGGATTGCCGGCTATAACCAAATCCGCCAGTTTAGTAGTTCTGCGAAAAGGTGCAAAATGTGAGAGACTATTACGTTGGGATGCTTTAGGGCTGTACATTATCGCATCGTCAAAATCATAGATGATTTTCCTGCTGTATCGGCCTAACCAGAAAGCGTCAAAAATATTCAGTTTTTTTTTGTGCAGAAAGACACCGTCAAAATCTGCTGCTCTCTTAAAAAGTCTAAGACGTGCCAGCTCTCCTGGTGGGAATTTGGCAACCTCGCATTCTATACCATCACGCCGCAGAGTCTTCAGGTGAATCTCTATGCGCTGTCTAAAACTCGGCCGACTTGGATTGTTTGTCAAAACAAGAAGCCTCATTACTTTTTTCCCCAGCTTTTTTAACTAATGGGCATAGCGTGAACACTATCTCAATTCCATGGCACGGGAATATATAGCACAGATGTTGTTCGTAAAACTCCATAACAAACCGATGACAATTAATCAAAAGACCTAATGCCTTTTTGATCTGTCGTGAGAACCAGAAAGGAGACCGAAATACAAGTCGCTGTGATATGATATTTATTCTTATATCTGTATAAAAATCAGGTACTTTTCTTTTCAGCTGATGCTCTGTTTCCACAAAATAATAAAAGGTATATAGGCCAAAAAACCTTTTATGTGTATAGTCCGAGTAATAAAATGGATTGGAAAAATGAGGCACAAAAACATGTGCTTTGCCGTTTTTCTTGAGAACCCTGACTATCTCTCGCATTAAATCTTCAAAATTTTGTATATGTTCGAGCACACTTCTGCAATGAATCTCATCAACCGAATCATCCGGCAAAAAAGCCAGCCCATTTTCGATATCGGCAACTATGTCAACATTCGGCAGGTCCACTTTATCAATAGTAATCCTGCCATATTTACTTTTCGGTCCACATCCCAATTCGATAATTAACGGGCCGCCCTCTCTGATTATTTTCTCTAAATCGATTTTGACAGATGGTTCCATCTTTGTTCACTGTCGAAAAAATATAAAATCCCGCCGGAATTAGCTACAAAATTTCCCCCCAAGAGGCATCATAAGTACCGGTTTCAACTAAATCGAGCATGTATTGTGCGATTCTTTCGCAGTTAAATTCAGCGTGTGCCTTTTCCATCCCAGCAATTGCAATCCTTTCCCGCTCGGCCTGGTGCTTCAGGTACCAATCGGCTAATTCGAAAAATTCATCAACTGTATCAAAATACTTTAAGTGCAC
>JBGVTO010000290.1:0-38289 GCA_041862635.1 Phycisphaerae bacterium
GCTGATAGTATCGATGCGTTGCACAGGGGCGGACGAGCTCGTAGTAGCGTTGAAGCTGCTGTAATGGCAGCCGAGCAAAGGGGTTCGGTCATTCAGCTACCGACAAAGGACCAACTGTTTAACAGGAGGAGTCCTTGAACGTAGCAAAACCATATGGTGTATTTCCATGTGGTTTGAATGATAGGAGCCGGATGAGCTGAGAGGTTCACGTCCGGTTCTCGGAGGGGCCGAGGGTGAAATTCCCTCGGCCTACTCAACCCTGGAAATCAGGGTCTTTTTTAGCTCATGAAAAATGTGGCCTATGAGCCCATCCCCTCTTGTCAGCAATGACCAGCAGGTGTATCATAGTCTTGTATAACTATGCATCACAAAACTAATGTCATGATGATCATGAACGCAATAACGGGGACGTTACTATCCTTACCCTGCGCGGCCCAGGTCAGTCTTGTGCGGGATAACGAAGCCCGTGCGGTGGTGTTAAGAGCCGATGAGCCTTCCTCTGTTGCGCGCTACGCCGTAGAGGAACTGTTGTGGCATGTGGAAAAGGCGACAAGCGTCACATTGAAAGTGATGCCGGAATCCGAAGCACCTGCGGAAGTGCATACCCGGATCTACATCGGCCAAACGGAGGCGGCCAGGCGAAATGGAATCGAGTCAGAACGTCTGCGGCGGGAAGCGTATACGATGCGTTCCATAGGAAACGACTTGTTCATTGTCGGGCGTGATGATAATGGGGATCCACTTCGGCAGGATAATCCCAACGTTGGTACCCTCTTTGGCGTATATGAGTTCCTCGAGCGTTTTCTGGGCGTGCGGTGGCTGTGGCCGGGCGAGCTGGGCACTTATGTCCCCAAAACCAACACCGTGGAGTTCTGGTCGATCAACGAGACGCACGCACCTGCGCTTACGTTCCGGTTGATGGTCTGGTCGCGCATTCGCGCCATCGTTCAGGGGAGTGCGCTCAGCGAAGAGGACTCCCGGCTTGGATTCAGTCACGAAGGGGCGCGTCGCTACGGCGAAGCGTTGAAGGTCCTATTGCGCCGGCACCGGTTAGGTGGCAGAGACGCCGAACCACCCACGGGACACGCGTTCAGCGGCTGGTGGCAGCGCTACGGCCAAGAACATCCAGAATGGTTTGCTTTGCGTCGCGATCAAACACGGGGCCACCCGGACAAGGATTATGCGCACGTCCCCATGTGCGTTTCCAATGAGGAATTGCAGGATTTCATAGTTGAGCAATGGGACGGGGAAAGTGTGTTACGGCTGGGGCCAGTCGACCGGCCGGGACGGTGCACCTGTGCGGACTGCCGTGCCTGGGATGGTCTACAGCCCGAAATCCCACCCTGGTTCGCCAGGCGGGTATATGCAACAGACCACAGGGCACAAGAGCTTTTCGCGGGCGCAACTTCGGATCGCTACGCCCGATTCTGGAAGACCATTCAGCGGAAGGCTGCAAAACGCAATCCGCACGTTCTCGTGTCGGCATCTTACCTCTATGAAAATGAGTTCCCAGCACCGGTTACAGACATCAACTTAAACAGGAATATCTACGCGGAATTTGTGCAGTGGCAGGACCCACACCTGCGATGGTTCCCCATGCCCAACGAAGCCTTCGAATGGATCAAAGAACAGTGGCTGGGCTGGAGAGAAACAGGGATCCGGATGGGTTACCGGCCCAACTACCTGCACGATGGCTATGTTATGCCCCACTTCGACACCTGGCAATCGGGCGGCTTCTTCAAGTTCGCCTACGATCACGGGATGGAAGGCGCGCGGTTTGATTCGCTGACCGGCCAATGGGCGACGCAGGGGCTAAGGCTTTATGTGCATCTGCGCCTCATGAATAAGCCTGAATTGGAAATTAAGACAATACGTGACGAATATTTCTCCGCGTTCGGACCCGCAGCAAAGACCATGGAGCGTTACTTCGACTATTGGGAGAACTACGCGCTGGACAACAGAATAAGTTTCATCGAATTGTACTGGGATGTAGGGTGGCGATACAGTAGTTACGTGCGCCGCGCCCATGTGGCGTTTCCTGCAGAGTGCTTTGAACCGGCGGAAAAGATGCTCAATCAAGCCCTGGCTCAAACGCGCGATCATTCGTTAACCGAGTTTGCCGAGCGTGTAAAATTTATCCAGCTCGGTCTCGAACATGCCCGGTTAGCAAGGAATCTCACTGCCGTGTATGACGGGAACGAAGCGGTTCCAACAGACCGATTAGAGGAAGCCAAAGAAGCGCTACGCGAGCTGGTAAAGTTCCGCAAAGAGCATGAGCACACCTATTTCTCAGACCTTCTGCACGTTACCAGCTTCTGGGAACGTCCCCGCATGAATCTGGATACCCTCGTGAGCATGTTTCCTGAAAAGTAGCAACCGAGTAGTTCAACCGAAGCTCGAATTCTAAAATGTCATGGGTTTTAATCCGTGGAAATTTACTCTTTAAAATATTTGAGGTTTGGTGCTTCCAACAATCGTCAAATATGATATTTTTGGTGACAAAATAGAGACATGATGTCACCTGGAAATCAGGGTGTTCTTTGGCTCATGGGAAGGACGACTTGTCACTGTTCTACAGTCTCTGTTTTCTGAAACCTCACTCACTATTTCCAGGCTTCTGTGTAGCTGAAGTTAGTCCGATGATGGCTACCGATAATCTGCACCCCTCAAACTCTCCAGCACTGATTGCTGCCAATCGCGAAGCTGCTTTTCCATTTTCTCAGCGATCTTTTTGTGAGATTTAATCAGGTTTTGTTTTTCAGCTGGATCGTTTGTTAAATCAAATAATTCAATAGTCGATTTGTTTCCCGATTGAGCATCAACGACTAGCTTGTAACGATTGTCCAATACCGTCCGAGCCCCGCCAAAGTCTTGTTCGGAAATTTCTGGATAATGAAAATTGCGGAAGGTACGCGTGTATTTACCGGCCATCATCTTAACTAGTGGAGTTGTACCTTCCTGCAATCTAAGATCAATATAAGGTTTGGAATCACCTCTAAATGCTCGACCCGTATTAAAGCTCCAGAAGAAAATAGGGCTGGGACGCTTCCGCATTTCGCCGTCGATCAAAGGTACCAAACTGATCCCATCCAAAGGTCGATTCGGTAAAGGCTGACCCGCTAACTCACATAGCGTTGGAAACATATCACTAGTAACTGAGTTAACATTGGAGAAACGTGGTTTTCGAATTCGAGCTGGCCATTCAATCAGACCAGGGACTCGTACACCACCTTCGTACAGCGTACCTTTTTGTCCCCGGAAAGGCGTCGTGATACGTCCGCTTGGCGGAACACCGTTATCACCACAGTACCAAACCAAAGTATTCTCTCGCAGATCCTGTGCTTTGAGGTAATCGCGTAAACTGCCGATTGCGCGATCCATCGCGGTAATCTCAGCATATCGCTCACGTAACACTTCTTTCATATAGCGTTTCACAGGACGTCCCGTTTCATTCGAGGTGAGCGTAACCACACGCTCTTTGTATTCGATTGGTAGGTTGTCGTACAGAGCAAGGTCATCAGCTAAACCACTATAAGGTTCATGAGGTGAGCCAAACCAAACAACTGCAAAAAAAGGTTGTTTTTTCTCTTTTGCTTTTTTGATGAACCGAATCGTCTCATCAACGATGATTTGCGAACTCTCACCATGAAATTTCTCGGGAGGTCCCCCGTTGCGTGACAGTGTCGGATTGATCTCGAAAAAGTTATCATGCGAAAGCCATTCGTCAAAACCCATAGCTCCCGGATTGGTAGGAGATTCAACCTTTACGGGGCCCAAGTGCCATTTTCCAAAGTGACCACAAGCATACCCGGCTTTTCTGAGAATTTGGGCAATGCTAATTTCGTCTGGGCGAATCGACCAATTGGGTGCAAACGTACCATACCGATTTGGATGTCGTCCCGTAATGATACTGCCGCGAGTAGGTGAGCAAGAGGGATGTGCTGAATAAAAACGGTCTAGTCTCAATCCCTGTGTAGCCATCTCATCTAAAACTGGTGTCTTTAAATGCGGGTGGCCGTTGTATGCCACCTCATCCCAACCATGATCATCACCCATTAATAGAACAATATTAGGGCGTTCTGCTGCCATCTTTGCAAAAGTCGGCGTCATCACCGTTGCCGCCGTCGCTGCTGTCATCGCCAGAAACTCACGACGTGAAATATCCTGCCTCATAATATCTCCTTCTTCATTTGCTCAAATTATACAATAAATTTCCGTTCTTTTCACCAGATTTATTGTTCTACTTATTTCGTCGGGAAGCCAGAATTGACTTGGATGCTTTTAAAGCACCTCAAAAGAATAACTACTCCAACCTAATCAGCGAATACTCAAGTAACATCGGCGTAACAGCTAGCTGCCATTGACTGAAATAAAGTTGGCCGCCTAGAATGGCGCTCTCATGAATATAATCGCAAATGGCATAGCTGCTACGAAAGCAAGGATACTCAGGACAATACCGAGCCATATGGACACACCCAAGATGCGCTTCAGGCCAATGACCGTGATAACGAACCACCAGATATCAATGATCAGATGACTTATTCCCAAGAAATACTGGTTCGTACCACCCACAACAAACCAGAACCAATCCCACACGATAAGGAAGGTGGCGATGACTAGGCTTGCCATCCCTGTGAGGTTGAGGATCTGATCAATGTCACTCGGTAGCTTAATCAGACGCAGAACGACATGGACTACGACGGCGCCGAGCAGCCATTCGACCATGAAGATGAGAGGAGTAAGCCAAATCAGTGCCACGTAATACTGGTCTGTGGGAATGAACGTGAGATAGGAAGGAGTCGGGGGTTGTCATCTCAGCAAAGCAATTGGCACGTATAACAACAGCGAGACCATTAGACTGCGGAGCACCTGTGTGTAGCAGCCCCAGTGAGGTGCGGGTTTGCTTTTAAGCGCGTCAACGAACCTCCCTGGGTTGACGTAGCCTGTGAACCAAACTTGAGCGAAGTTCATGATTTCTCCTGTGCTTAGATACTTACCGCCTTGATGACGCCCAAAATGAACAGTATGATGAGAATAAGGGCGAAGATTATAAAAACAACAAGGTGTTTTCTTCTAACCTCCTGCAGCCGGTGACTTCCTTCCAAGGCATCGTTCTGTAGATCTTCCAGATAGACTCTGATCTGACTGATCGCAACGAACTGAGCGATCTTTTGAACCCCGTAAATAAATAAAAGGACCAACAGGCAAATCACTGCGAAGAAGACCGGGCGATTGATGCGATACGTTCCCTGGTCGTTGTCAATCAGTGTGTTTAGGGCAAAGATCAAGAACAACGACGAAAGAGCTCCTATCCACATCCAGGCTTCATAATGTCTCCGATACACTTTCAATTTCCTGTTGATGGCCGTGATAAGATCGAACTGACCGCGATTGATCTGCCAAATGTAGCTCAGCAAGAACACGCCATAGCCGAAGAAGGATGAACATAGGATGAACATGGGGATCAGCACCGTCAACATGACCGTATTAGACCTATATCCATATAGGTCAAATCCGATGAGAATCATTGCCGCCAGCTGGGCTGCCATGTAGACAAGAATGTTTAAGTTCAGATGAAGGGTGGCTTTACTCACCTTGGGTTTCAGGAAGGCTTCTAATTCGGACCGTTCAAATCTCCGATTTTTCAGAATTTCCTGATTTCCTTTATTCCAGATCCTTATGAGATCACCGTTTTCCATGTTCAAATCCTCATACAAGTAGTTCTTTAAGCTTTTTCTTTATCCGAACCAGTCTCACACTGACGTTGGATTCTGAGATTCCGATGAATTCGGAGATTTCTCTGTAGGTGAACTGCTCCAGATACAGTAATATGATCGCACGATCGAGCGCTCGTAGTTGGTTTATGGCCTCATATAGTCTGCTTATCATTCCATGTTTCTCCTGGACAGCAACCTCAACAAGGATATCTCCGTGATGATCTTTCAGGTTCTCGGTTCGCACCCTACACTGGTTCCGTCGTGAGTTGAGCAGGGCTGTATTGAGGGCCACCTTGTACATCCATGTGGTAAATTTGGAATCGCCCCTAAACGATTGATAGGATTTCCATAGCTGACATACGATCTCCTGACTCAGATCCCTGCGATCATCCGTGTTTCTCGCGTACAGACCGCAGATCTTGTGAATGATGTCCTGGTTCTGCTCAATGAGCTCCAGAAACCTGCTTTTTCTGGCTATATCAACCATATCTTATAGCTCCCAATTCATATTATTAGTTGCAGAACTATTGTCAAAACTACAAGATTTTTAAAAAAATTTTTTCATCCGTATACTTAATTAATTACGAGTTTTTGTGTCGCATAGCCGACACAAACGCTCTATTGGACTAAACCGCTTACGAGTTATTTGGAATTTTGATAAGCAATAATATTATTATCATTTAGAACATAGGCTCCTCTGCGCATTCTGTCTATCATAAACATCCATCCTCCATACCTACTTAAATTACAGCTTCGACATCAACTGTTTTCTCAAAGGGCCAAAATTTCTTAAAAAAAGGACAAATCAGTAACAAATGCGTAACATTGAAATATTAATATTGCTCCCGATCATCAGATTTGAAAGGGAAAAAAATGAAATGCTATATCTCAACTCATACAAAAGTGCTCAAGTGGCTTATAATCTTGATGATGATGACTTGTGTTCAAATTCAGACGCTGGCCGATACCAATCTCCCGTTACCATCCATAGCCGCCTTTACTGTCAAGACATATGACGGCTTGGAGCTGCCTGCGCAAGTGATCCGGTCTTCGCAGTCACCAAAGAAGGTAGTGGTGTTTATCATGGGAGGAACACCCTGTGACCAGAAGGGCAATATGGGCGGTAGTTGGGATGCTAACTGTGTCAGCGAAGCTGAGCCATATGATTTGTACATTCGTTTCCTCAAAACCATGCCTGCAAGGGGTTACGCCGTCGTAACCATGGCAAAGAGAAATTTTGTGTATCCCTGCAATATCCCCCGCCCCTGCCTTGATGATTTTGCAAGCGATATTAATTCGCTAATAGCAGAATTAAAAGACAGAAAGATGCTTCACAGCGAAGACGACCTCGTTCTCGTCGGGCACAGCGAAGGCAGTATCGTTGCAACAAAGGTGCTGCCGCTCCTGAAAAGGCAACCATCCGCTTGTATCCTCCTCGGCTCCGGCTCACTGGCCTTTGACTTTGAAAAACAATCATGGGAGGACTGGTATTTTGTAGATCATATGCGAAGATTCTCCAGCATGTCCGACGAACAGATTCAGCAGGTATTCAACCTGTTCAAGAAAATCGATGAGGAACTGCCGACAATCGATGAAGATACCTTCGAAAACCAGTGGAAAAAGAATGCCTATCCTGTCGATTTCGCCCCCTGGGAGTCATATAACTGCCTTATGGAATTTCATCATTATGACCCTGTTCCAAATCTTCTCGCATCCAATATCCCCGTCTTGATATGCATCGGCCAAAACGACGGCGCTATGCCGATGGTCTTGGCTGAAAGAACCTACAAGCACCTGAAGCAAAACGGTTTCAAAAAAGCCACCTTCGTAGTCATCGAAGGCGAAGTCCACCAATACAAAAAAGAAGATGCTTTTATAATTATTGACCAATGGATTAAATCTGGCTGTGAATTGACGGAATCTCAGCGATACCCATGTGGGTTTTGACTCGCAGGCTCTGGATCCGATGCCCAGACCCAAGGGCAGAGCCATTAACATTTATGCAAATATAGACATCCAAGATTATCAACGCACCAATGATATTTTAAAAGATGATTATTCGGACCCAATATAGGCAAAATCAACATCTGTAAGGACCTTTTAGTGACATGCTGTCACCTAAAAATTGTGGTGTTTTTCAGCTCCTAAAAGAGGTGGATTACCAGCCATAATAGCGGATCAGGTGCAAGCCTTAGGATAAAACAGTGAATAATTCATTTCAGCGTTTTCAATAATTAAAATCCAATCATTACCCCTGCCATTCGTTGGTGGGGTGTAGGTTTGAATGCCTTTCGTGTCCCCTGTATGAATTTTGTTTGAAATGCCATAACGTGGATCAAACCAAATTTCGCTCACACTTTTACCTTTGATGACGCTTTTATCAATTGAAAACTGTTCTCCCTGCGGTGAATAAATGAAAGCAAATGAGCCGTCATCCGCAAGGGCTGCCCGTATTTTCGCGCCACCTGTGGTCGGGCCGGCCTTAATCATCGATTGATTCGGAACCAGCTTTTGAAATGGCCGCGATTCAAATAATTTGCGAACCAATCCCATTTGAAACGCCCCAGGATGATCCAGTGCCACATTCCAGGGAATTGCCGCCCACAAAACCGATTCCCGGCCCGGCGCCCACATTTGCCAAATGCTGTTGTGTCCGTAAGTGTGTCCACACGCCCCCGCCAGTAATGACCAGTAAGCGGCTTGCCGGCAATCGTAATCGTCAAACCGGCTCTGTGGATTGCTACCGGCAAAATAAAAACCTACAGGCAGTGTTTCGTATCGTGGTTCGCCGTCGAGGGTGGGTTTCGGAGGATTCAGCGCATAGTCGTGTTCAGCGAATAAACCATTGTCGTGATCATGCGCACCATGAGATGATTGGTACATGTTAAAATCAAGCCATTCCGCCTCATGCAAATAATCGGAAGATAAACCCGGTCCTCGGGGATGAAAGGTGACGAGATGCTTACCATCATCACCGGACCGTAAACCGGAAGCCATTGCTTCGATAATTTTTCGTTCCTTCTCTGTGTGAATATTATGGTCACCACCCAGAATCCAGATAACCGAACTGTTTTTATAACGCCTGCCCAGAAATTTGCCAAAGGCCCGGGCATTTTCCTCAGTAAAAATTACCTGTTTGGGATTATTCATGCTCCAATATTTACCCCAGGTGGGCAGCATTCCGATGACCAATCCCAATTTTTCCGCCTGCTGGACGATGTAATCCACGTGCTCAAAATAAGCTTCATTCGGTTTTTGAGGATCTTTACTTTTTAGAGGCAATGCACCGTAGGGATTTGGTTCGTCCAAGCCGCCTCTTTCCGCAAGAACAACTGCTTGAATGACGGTAAAACCTTTTTTCGCGCGGTTAGCGAGGTAAGTATCCGCCTCTTCCCTGTTCAACCGATGAAACAGTTCCCAGGCAGTGTCTCCCAAATAGAAAAAAGGTGTACCGTCGTCATATTCCAGAAAACGTCCGTTTTGGCCAACACTAAGCGATTTTGACCAGGAAATATTAAATGAAGCAATGAATAAAATGGTGCTGAATAAAATAAATGTACGTTCGTTTCGCATTGGGCAGTCTCCTTCAGGAAATTAGGTTTAAATGATAGTAAATTTGTTTTCCACTTCTATGAGTAATTATATCACCAGAGGGGATGAAGATCCAAGGTGTTCTTGTAAAGCAAACATCAAGCCAACGTAAGACCGCTGTCGAATTTAGAAATAGAGGCTTATTTGTATCCATTCTTAAGGGAATTATTGAATAAAAATGATTAGGAGCGTACTCTTGAGAGGTGAAAGAATATACCCTAGACGTATTTTAGTATACCAGAGCATTCTATGCACCAGAGTTACTCATAGTTGCTCGAAGTCTCTTTCATTTTTCTTCCAACCACATAGCCATATCCTATGTAATCAGCGTAATCCCTGAAAATCCTACTGGATTCGTTTATTGCTTTGCGTAAGTCGGAACAAAGCAGAAGCTTGCAGCACATCTTTATTCTGCCTTTGATGCCAAGTTCTTTTTTCATAACCCTTTCCATATCAGGAATTGTTTCGGAAAAATCGACAGTTCTGACGTCAACCAGCCCGATTCCTTCAAATAATTCTTTCCACTCTTCGAGCGTCATTGTTCTAAAGCCTTCCCAGATATCGTAGACTCTTTCCGCCAGTTCGCTTGGAGGTGATTTTTGCCAGGTCATTTCCAGATCGCCAATATATCCATCTGGCTTCGTTACGCGGAGAAGTTCCGAGAGAGCTTCTTCTTTACTCATAAGTACGGTGGTGCATTCTGCCAGGACAATGTCGAAACTCTCATCTTCAAATGGCAAATTCTGTGCGTCTGCTTTTTGGAAGCTAACCCTGTCATCCACTCGCCTTTTCTTTGCCGTTTCGTGCGCATACTGGACCATCCTCTCCGATAAGTCTATTCCTACGACTTTGCACCTATATTTTCGAGCAAGATAACAAGCTGTTGTACCTTTTCCTGATCCTACATCTAGAACATTTTTGCCCCTTCCTATCCCGCACATCCTTGCCATTTCGTCAGTTTTCTCCAGCCCGCCAGGATGGAGAATTTCCAGACCACAAGAATACATTACCTCGTCAATATCAGCCATTTTGCTCATCTCGAATCCCCTACGCCTGGGTCTCATCATTTGGATCCTAGTAACTACTCATACGATTTTGTTCGTGAGGCCAAATGTAAAGCAGGCAATGATCGAACAACAACCTCAGCCCTGTAGATTTTTAACTCAGAACTATCAGGACTTTTTGCTTGTTACAGCCTGAAAGCTGCTCGGCAATTGCTCGACTTTCCTACTTGCACATTTAGGACAGGCGGCTCTTGGCTTTCTTTCGTGCTCGGTCAAAGTCATTATTTTAGAAAAATTCTTGTCGCACTTATTACAATGGTATTCATAGGTTGGCATAACCATGCTCCTTCACGCTGGGCACTTAAATATTGCATTAATTGTAAGAGCTTACGAGAGATTGAGGAAGCAGTCAACCGGCTGATTCACTTGATTGCGACAAAATCTTCGAACTAGTTCAGCTGGGGCGTGTAGGCTCGATTTTAATTCGATATATATAATGCCTGGACAGAGTTTGTCAGTCTCTCAGGGACTGTAACAATCTAACTGGCTCCCTGGTTATACTAATTCACTAACGGCACCTTTCGCCCTTAGAATGAATCATCTTGTCTTGATCCCACCCTTGGTGCCCTACGACCTCTGTGTTCTGCTATTTTGGCTCGCAGGACCTTCTTATAAACGGGTTCTACAATAAAGCCTTAAGATCTAAATGTGTTTTAGCTTTTTTATCTTGACGAAGGACAAGGTAAAGCGACGCTAAATTATGATGGATATAACTATCGAAATCGCGATTACTCTTGTGCCCATAACGAAGTATATTCTCATAAATCTTTATGGCATCCTCAAACCGGCCTTCGTATATGGCTTCTTCAGCCCGACTTATCGCCTTTGTTGGGTGTTTTTTCTTCCTTCTATAAGGCCATTCGCCTTTTTGAACAAATAGCTTCGGATCAAAAGTTGTTGTAGCTTCAGGTTGCCATACAGGATTATCATCTGAAAATCCGGGCATAAACGGTCGTGCAACATCCTTCCAATTAATACCTTTCCCGAAATGTCCTCTATCGAACACAGTAAGAACGAGTTTTCCAACAAACCTTTCTATTAAAGCCGCTCTTTCCTTACATTCCGTTAACAACTTTTCCCGAAGAGATTGTAATTTTTCTCTATCTTCCTTATTTAGCTCATTCTCGCGAAAATAATAGGTAAAATAATTTACAGTTCGAAAAGCTGAAATTTCTATTCCAGACTCTGCTGCAAGCCAAGATGACCTGTTATAATACTCTCTATAAACTCTCTCTTCGCTACAGCAATTTTCGATAAGTCTTATGAGATCAACTACAATGCTATCTAAAAATTGGCATCTTGACAGATTGTAGCGGTGTGCAGCTTCTTCCCAATCCATAATTGTCAAGGAATTATCAAACAAGAGTGTATTGTTAAAATGGACTTCATGATGAACTAGCCCTATATCGTGATTTTTGCGCATTTCCGCAATTATTTGGGCATGATGCACGTGCATCCACGAGAGCGCTTCTTGAAACATCTTCCACATTTCTTCTTTTGATGTAGCGACCACAATTTCATCTAACATGCGGAAAAATCTGGCGTCTAATTCATCTCCAGACCTTAAATCGTCGGGATGTTCTATACCCCAGATAGAAAAAGCTATCGGCTCGCCCTTATATAAAAGCTCGTCGTCCTCATATATGCCCATACCAATAGGTACCATTACTGCCCGGTCCTGTGATAGTGCGTATTTTGTAAGGACAACTTCGTTGATTACACTGCGGAACCTTTTTGCTCTATAGGGCTCGCCCACATCAAATCTAAAGTCTTCTCTCGTTCCATCAGGATTCATATAGGGAAGCAGAAATGGAATATTACCTTGGCCAAGGAAACGAATATGGCGAAACTTACCTTCTTTAATCATTGAAATTCGATTGGTTATGCCTTTGATCTTAATAGTCCGAATCCACCGGTTATTTACCTTAATGTAATCTGTGGGGTCCAATTTAATAATTACACTTGTTGGCTTAAGAATATCGCCAAGATATTCTAAGTAAATTACATTACGAATCTTTTCAAGATACTTGCTTGGAAGTTTATTTGCTACTTGAACAAACAACCCCCAATATGGAGAAATAATTCCTGTGCCTTCATTTTGTACCTTAAAACCTTCTAAACTTTCAATGCATGATTTAATTTCCTTCAGAGTCATTTTTGAAGAGACATTTCTTAATGCTTTAAGATTGCCAACAGATGGACTTACAACTTTTTGTGATTCTCTGTCTTTATTGCATCGGGGATAAAAATACATACGAACATTGTAACCTACAGAGAGAGTAATTTAATACTTAAAAAGCTTGTGTTATAGCTAAAATAGCCAAACTCAAGCCAAACCGCATGGTGTATTTACATATGGTTTGAATGATAGGAGCCAGATGAGCTGAGAGGTTCACGTCCGGTTCTCGGAGGGGTTGAGGGTGAAATTCCCTCGGCCTACTAAACCTTGAAAATCAGGGTGTTTTCCGGTTCCTGAAAGAGTTGACTTTGTGAAAGAATACGATCCGGCGATAGATAAAGTCTAACCAACCGGCCAGAATAGAACTCGTAAGTGTTTGTCCCCTTGACTGTCTTTTATTGTGAAAAACAAAACGGGGCTCATACTCAATCAATCAGTATAAGCCCCGAATCGATGCAAAACTATCGACTGCTTCAAGCCAATAACGGCTATTCCACTGGCATTGGCTGCCTATCGAGCTATCTATCTGCCAGGATAGCAAAGGCCTTAAAGTCGGCCACATTGTCTACGTACATGTCAAAACGGCTCGTCAAAGGGTTTAGTCCGGCCGGCAAGCCATGCAATCTCCTCTTCTGTCAATACACGGTCGTAGATACGAACCTCGTCAATTGTCCCTGGGAAATATCTGCTGTCGTTGTCTGCGCGCCGGCCTATGCTGACATCCGCGCCGGCCGTGAGGAGGTAGGGATCAGGGTCGCCGTCAGTTGAAGCCCTCATGTCAAACAAGCCGTCCAGCCAGAGTTTTGCGTCCGGAGTCTTGACCGCGGCGCCTCTGGCTATGGTCACCGCCGCGTGGTGCCATTTACCGTCATTACAGGTAATGTCACCCTGGATATTGCCGTCGCCATGCTCGGTGCGCAGCCGGCCGGCATCAATCCTGAACGTCATTCGATGCCCGGCCGGGCTGCTCTCGCCCCAGGTTACCATTTCGCCGTTGCCGGTCGTCTTGAACCAGCAAGAGATAGTGAATGGCTGCTGCACATTATCTGCGTCGACAAGAATGCCCTTGTAGCCGGTTATGTTCACATAGTCGTCGACACCATCAAGATTGATGGCCTGGCCGATCTTGCCAAGTGCAAAGGTAGGTTCGCCCATTCCAGAGCCGTGGAGGCCGTTGCCGGAGCTGTCGTTGAAGTCGCCGTCAAGCTGCCAGTGCCCTACCAGATTAGCCGGGTTAGGCTCAACCGGCGTGAGCAACTGCCGGCTATAAGGGTACAGTCTGATATCGTCGAAGTAAACCACACCGGAACCACCGCCCTTAAAGCCAATAGCAAGGTTCGTGACATTAGCAAGGTCCACACCGAGCGACGCAAGCTCAATATTCCAAGGCTGCCAGCCTACCCGCGTTATGTTATCGGCATCACTATCGTATGTAAGTTCGACGCCGTTGACCTTGGCGTACATTTGCCCAGCAACATTGTTCGGATCACCATAGAACCACAGTGATAATGTCTTAATGCCACTCTTACTCCAATCATGGCCAACCTGTAGATCAGCAACATTCGCTGTGACCTCTGAATAGGTAACCGTGGTATTGTCATAGAAAAGAGGTACTGACTGTTTGCCGTCATTAACAATGTACGGCTCCATAGGATGCTTGAACGCTTCAGTATAACCTATGGTCGAACCGTTTGCCAACGGATTGGCAAATCCATCATTCCATGTCTCATATATTAGGTTGCTGCCCTCTTCCTCGGGAGGAATGTTATTGTAGAGCTCGAAATCGTCCACGACAAGATACTCGCGCGTGCTGAAGTTCGAGACATCGCCTTGCCAGGTGGCGGGGGTTTCAGCCTCATTGACCTCATTAATCTTCCAGTAGTAAGTCTGGCCTAAGTCAAGTGTGCCGGCATCATAGCTGGCGTAGCTGCTGTCCACAGGGACACTAACAGGACTGATAGTTTCATCCATCACTGCCTGCTCATCTGTACTAAAATACACATCATGCGAGCCTGCCTCTCTTCCCGCTCGCCAGCGGAGAGTCACATCATCCACGTCCATATCTTTTGCGCCGGAGGCTGGGTCAGGCTCTGTTGCCCACACGGGTACATAGAGGAAGCGGACCTCGCTCAGACCATATTGGCCCAGGCTGCCCCAGTTGCTGTTAGCAGTGATCTTAACATATTTTGCTGCCATGCCGCTAAGATCAATAATCGTATTGGCTGCATAACCAGCCGCACTAGCACCTCGGGCAAATTCGTGAGTAGTACCCACTGTGGTCCAGCTGATCCCATCGACCGAATACTCAACGGTAGCATCCTTAATACCGAAACCGACAACACGCTCAAGAAAGCTATTATGGTTCCATACCAGCATTTCATGCAGTTTATAAACCTTGTCGAACTCATATTCGACCCAGGTCGGCTGCGGCCCCGTACTACTGCTCAGCCACATATCCGGCTGCTCTACCGAGTGCAGGTCGTTGTCGTCCAGCCCGGAACCGTTGATGGTATTTTCAGGCCCTCCTCTATTAGGGTCGGTTGAACTGGAGGCTGTAGCCGTGATCAGTTCACCTGAAAGGGCATAGCCAACAGGTTCCACAGTGAATTCCCAAATAGAACCTTTGTATACACTGCCGTCAACGGCTTTGACCCCATCCACCCGCCAGTAATAGGTCTGCCCAAATTCCAGGCGGCCGGGCGTGTAGGTGCTTGTTTCCTGCCTGCTTTTGTAGACGCTGGCTGGATCATCAGTGGTGGTGGCATTGTTGACGTCTTCAAAATTGGTGCCGAAATATACATCGTGTTGGTCGGCACCTTCACCCGCCATCCAACTCAGTTGGGCATCGCGGACTACACCGGTTTCACCGTTAACAGGATTTGGGCCGGCAGCGAGTTCAAGCTTGGGAAACGGAGCAAGTGCGATCGCAAGAAGCTCTTCGGCGGTCAATGCGTGGTCGTATATTCGAATGTCATCCATCTTGCCATAGAATTGTCTTGACGCATTGGCATGAGCACCGATATTGAAGCCGTCCTTAAAGGTAATTTGATTGGTTCCCGTAACTCTGGTATCCTCCTGTCCGTTCACATAAGCGATCATGTCGGTTCCATCCCGGACTACCGCGACATGATACCATTGGTCCGCTTCAAATTCGACCGTACCGGTCAGCCCTGAATCATTCTTGACGCTGAACCTCAAGGAGCGATTTTGCAGCATGAAATGTATCGTGCCGTCCACCCAGGGAACAACCTTATGTGATATGAGGGAGCGCAGTGTCCCATCGAAATTTTCCTCCCTAGGCTTGATCCATGTGGCGAACGTCAGGGTCGGGACCTTTTCCTGCACGGTGAGTCCAGGGGTCACGAGCACGTCATCACCCCCGCTTACTTCCATCACATAGAAAACCTCTCCAGGTACCAGGTCTGTATCTTCCACCACCTTCGCGTTGCCCTGGAGCTGGGCATGAGTTCCGTTACCGGATGAATCATTGGCAGTGCCGTCATCAAAGGTATAATGCGCCTTTAGTTCCCCGAATACCGCCGGCGCACATAGCGATACAACCAACAACATTATGAAAATTCTCTGGATTCTCTTACTCATCTTTCTGCTCCTCAAATAAAAGTTTTATCTCTCTCCGATTAGGAAATTACAGTTTGCCGCGGCCCATAATCACGTCGGCCACCCGGAACTAATTCAGTAATAACAGGCGAAACTTACTGTTGCGCCACAGCCTCAGCTCGTTGACCGTAAACTTGGATATCATCGATGTACACCAGGCCGGCACCCCTCTGGGTCGGATTATTCTGATCACCCACACCCAGATACAGCGTCTTGACGCGCGCCAGGTCTACACCCTGAGCCGCTGCGTCCTGCAGGTTAGTCACCCACTCAGCCCAGCTCGTGGCAAGAACCACATCAGCACCGCCCGGATGGTTTAAAACGGCCTTTTTTCCGGCCGCGTCTTCGATCCCCACATAGAGCATGTCGGGATTATTTGTCTCCTGGCCTAGGACCATAAGTGACAACCCCTTGATACCGTTTGCAGTCCAGTCCTGCGGGGTGTCCCAGGTTCGTCCCGCCTCGGAAGTGACTGCTGTGCCCGTATTGTCATAATACAACGGCATCGACTGGTTACCCCCGTGAACGATAGTTTGCTCGCAAAAAGGAGCCTCAGGATAACCGACGATAGAGCCGTTTGTCGGGATTTCGTATCCGTCTATCCACGTATTAAATATCCTGTTGCTATTGAAGTCATCGGGGTTAAAGTCATTATAGCTCTCAAAATCGTCCACAATCAGGTATTCTACAACGGTAAAGCTCCAGACGTCACCGGCCCAGAGGGCCGGATCTTCTACCTCATTGGCTTCATTAACCTTCCAGTAGTATGTCACGCCCAAATCCAATTCGCCGGTGCCATAACTGGTTTTGGAGACCGTCGCTACCGGAGCCGTCTCGTCTATGACAGCCTGCTCGTCAGGACTCAGGTATACGTTATGTACAGCTGCCTGTCTGCCCTTACGCCAGGTCAGAGTTACATATGTATCCAGACCTGTGCTGCCAGATGCAGGATTTGGCACTCGGACCGACAAAGGAATGAGCGTGAAACGAACCTCGCTCAGACCGTACTGCAGGAGAAAATCACCCCAGTTGCTGGCAATATTCAATCGGACACCCTTAAGTGGCACGTCACCAAAATCAACAGCCGTGTTAGCTGCATATTTCTCTGCTCCAGGCGCTTGGGCGAACTGATAGTTTTCCCCCAGCTGAACCCAGTCGGAACCGTTGGTGGTCATATCAATCGTTACGTCTTTAACACCAAGTCCGACGAATGGCTCCATGGTACTATTGTAATTCCAAACCAACATCTGGTGTAACAAATATGTATTATCAAACTCGTATTGAATCCATGCCCCGCTGGCACCTGTGTCACTGCTAAGCCACATTGTGGTCTCTTTTGTCCCATACAGGTCATCACCATCCAGGCCAGAAGCGTCGATGGTTCGTTCCGGTCCTTCGCCATCACTGCTTGAACTGGATGCAGTGGCTGTGATGTGTTCTGGAGCCAGCGCATGGGCGAATGGTTCGACGCTAAACTGCCAAGTCTTTCCTTTGATTATTTTATCGGGGGCAATCTCATCCGAACGCCAGTAATACGTCTGGCCGAAATCCAAGCGCCCGACGGCATAACTGTTCGAGACTTGACGGCCCATATATACACCGCACGGATCCGCAGCCGGGGTCGCACGATCAACATCGTCGGCATTGCTGCCAAAGAAGACATCGTGCTGGCTGGCAGTAACACCGGGCTTCCAACTCAATACCACCTCCCGGTCAACATCCGACTCGCCGTCAAACGGAGCCGGATTAGACGCTACTTCGATATCCCGCAGCATCAACTGCTCAACTTCACCCTGCGTCAAGGCCCGATTGTAGATATGAATCTCGTCCATTTGGCCTTCGAAAAATCCGTAGATATAACCTCCAAATATAATCGGTGCCAGAACCAAGTTCTTTCCAGAAGTCAGACCGGTATGAACAGCCCGGCCATTAAGGAAAATGGTTGGAGTTCTCTGTTCATAAACGACCATGATGTGATTCCAGTCATCACCGATTTGAGCTTCATACACCGCTGTGGCTGGCAGATAGCCCGATCCGGATTCATAAACCGAGATACCATTGATTCCGACAGAAAGCCCGGCACCTGCACCGCTCATCTCAAAAAGAGGGAAAAATGGATATCGTTGGTTGTATACTCCTTCCTCGCTACCACCGGTCGCAGCACTTTCAGGATCTACTTCATGCCGGCGTGACGTTCTTATCCATCCCCCAAACGTAAAGGTATCCTGGGGTCTTCCATTTTTGCCGACAGTCACATAGCTATCAATGCCATTGAATCCCAGAGAAAATCCTGTTACTCCGGGTTGTTGATACATCACACCACCCGTCGGTATACCGTCGTTTTGATAATCGCTCTGGTCCTTCAATACCCCGCTTTCTTCCTCGAACGCCCACCAGCCTATAAGATTTGGATCAGCACTTTCAGCCGTACTCGTCGAAACCCCAGCCAGTACCCAAGCAAACGAAATCAAACAAATCAAATTTCTCGACATATCAATTCTCCTTCAAATAGGGTAATTGGACCGTGCTTTGGCCACACACCAAAACACTCGTTGCTTTCTGAAAAACAACCAAAAATTCACACCTTCACTAAATTCGGGGCCTGCCCAGGATAATTTTTTTAGCGACTTGATTTTACCTCCTTCCTTCAAAAGCCCAATATGGGCGGTTACTTGAAATGTAAGAATCTTCACTCTGCGGCACAAAGCCCCTATACAGCTCTGTGCCTCGCATGATAACTCCTCCTCTATCGAAAAACTACAAAGATTCCACAGGTCGGAAGAGTAAAACATGCGCACTTAATCTATTCTACTTATACCAAATTAGCCGCCTTTCCGTCAACGAAAAAGTCATGCAAAATTGACCCGACAAAAAATAGCCCAACACAGAACGACCGTCGTCAAGCTAACGACCAGTTAACAAATAGTCAAGATGTCGTAAGAAAAACTCATTTTTAGCTGAAAAAGGACACCTATGAAGAGCTCAAAGTCAAATAATAAAATCTCTGTTGCTACAATTTTTTTTGAGGCATCCATGGTAAGATTTGACCATAGGACATTGAAGCCGTTTACACGAAATCTGCGTTTTCTGATTAAAATCAAAGCATCGTATACATCTTCCTGACATATGTCTCACCGGTAGTATTTGTTATGATGAGCAAAAAATTGACATTTATTCGGACTTGATATAGGTAAAATCAACATCTGTGGTGACAAAATGGTGACAAGATGTCCCCTGGAGTGACATTCAGATTAAGTCTATCATCACCCACAAGAAGCAGGACTCTACTATTTGGATGATCCAAACAGGACAGTTGATTTACGTTTTTGTCATTTGAAAATATCTATGGAAATACCAACAGATTCTACGATGTAACCGGTAATTACAGAGTAATATAGAGGACTAACCGAATGTACTTTATCTCGAAATATTCACTATCTGATTATTGTTAAATGAGATCAATCAAGTCTTATTTGTTAATTTGATGTCTGACCCCCGTTGTCCCGATAAGCGGATCATCGATGAGAAACAAATAAATTCCAAACAGTAACGGCGTGCCGAAAGAGAAATGAGACGGATGAAAAGAAAATGATTTTGTAAACAGTTATATCTATTACTTCTCTCTCTTTTTCTCCAAAAATAATGGTTGGTATACGGAATCAATTTGATAACCGTCCACTCCGGCTTCATTTAGTCTTTGAATGTCTTTGCGTGCTAATTCATAATGCCCTTCATCCGGATAACGGAATGTGTTGATAGCAGGAATCACATACGCTCCATTCTGCTGTAAAAGTTTAACCATCTCACTGGGTAGCCTGTTTGGTAGCCCAAACCAGAATTTATTGCGCAAATCACAGGACAACCCTTGCTGAACTTTTTTGAATTCGTCCTGAGTAACAGTCAACAAAGCAATTTCCTTTAAGTGCTTCCGTGAATCAGGATCTCCATTAATTGTAATACTGGAGTTTTCATAACCATGCTTTTTGATGAGAGTAACGATCTTCTGAAAACACTTTTCATCTCCCTTAATTTTTACGTCCAGCATGAGTCCAAGTTTCAATGAACGGCAAATACTCAAGGCTTGGTCTAAAGTGCAAATCGTCTGGTCTGTATTCACATAAGCAATTTTTACGATCTCGTCTGCGTTCAAGTCTTCTATACTTTTATTGATACCACACGCTTTTTCCATGTCGTTATCATGAAAAACAATGGGTACATGATCTTTGCTTTTCCGGATATCCAATTCAACCATTGCATAATCTTGCTGTTTAGCCAAACGGATAGCCGCAATTGAGCATTCCGGACTTTGGGCCGTGATAACCCCTCCTCTATGGGCAATCAAGATAGGTTTTTGGCTTTTTATAGAGTGGGAATCACGAAAATCAATCAAATTATTTTTTCCGGATTCTTCTTTTGTAAACCCAATATGGGCGGCTAGCAAAGCCAGAGGAATTATTATGAATTGTATTATTCTTATTTTCATCATTTTGTTCTCCTTGAAACCGAGATTTCCCATTTAGCTTCATAAACAGCACTCCTGCATGCTCCGGCCTCTATAATAGCTAATATGCATTTCGATTTCAACGCTTCCTCAGTCAAAAATGGGAAATGCATGTAACGCGAACGCAAAGTACATCTAAGAAGAATTCAAAGTTGAAAACTAAAATCTCTGTTGCCACATTTTTTTGAGGCATCCTCATTACGACATTTCAGCCAAGATTCGTAGCCAATCCCAAAAAAGTTATATAATTGATATTTATTCGGACTCGATATAGGCAAAATCAACATTTGTGGTGTCAAAATGGTGTCATAATGTCACTTGAAAATCAGGGTGTTTTTTAGTTCCTGAAAGAGGCGACTTTTCGAAGAATTCTGGTATTGTTTTTCAGCTCAATGTGAAGCTAACTATCACATACTAGTACTTGAAAGATCACCTCATTTCTGATAAAATAATGAGTCCCTGTAAGGAAATCATTTCTTCCTCAGGTGCATATAGAGAGGTCCATCTACACCTTACGGGCTTGTCGCCACGAGTCTTGGACCGGAGATAGCAGACATCTGTTCTTGAGAATAAGTATGAGTGATGTCACACGCATCTTGAACGCGATTGAGCAAGGGAATGCTCGGGCAGCAGATCAACTTCTTCCATTAGTTTATGAGGAGCTGCATCTTTTAGCTGCTCAGAAGCTCTCACATGAATTACCCGGTCAGACGCTCCAGGCTACAGCATTGGTGCATGAAGCTTATATCAAGCTGGTCGGGTCAGAAAGCCAGAATTGGGACAATCGTGGGCACTTCTTCAAGGCGGCCGCAGAGGCGATGCGGCGGATTCTCATTGAAAATGCCCGGCGAAAAAAAAGCCTCAAACGCGGTGGAGAGCACCAACGGGTCGATCTTGACGGAGCGGAAGCGTCCGCCCAATCGCGATCGGATGAGCTTATTGCACTGGATGAGGCTCTTACAATGCTTGCCAATGAAGATTCTGTCAAAGCTGACCTGGTAAAACTCCGCTTTTTCGCCGGTTTGAATATCGACCAGGCCGCCAAAGTACTGGGAATTTCCCGTGCTACGGCGATCAGACACTGGTCTTTCGCACGAGCGTGGCTTTTCCACAAGTTACGAAAAGATGTCTGAGCCAGTCTATTAAGAATTATTTTTCTTTTTTCCCGACTTTTCCTGAGTCGATTTTTGTCCGGATTTCGCATTATTATATGAAGACGTTACTAAAGGAGCTATTAATGGAACGCAAGCTCAAAGAAATCGAAGAAATTTATCACGCAGCCGTTGACAAAGAGCCCGGCCCAGAACGAGAAGCATACCTGGACGCCGCCTGCGGCAGCGATACCCCTTTACGGACCAATATCGAGGCGCTTCTTAAGGCAAATGACGAAGCGGGCAATTTCCTCGAAGTACTTGTCCTGGATGACACTGTCGCCTGGGAAGGGCCATCTCTTATAGAATGCCCCGGGGCCATAATAAATCGATACAAGCTTTTAGAAAAAATCGGCGAGGGCGGCATGGCGGTCGTCTACATGGCCGAACAGGAAAGACCGATTCGTCGCAAGGTCGCCCTCAAGATAATCAAATTGGGGATGGATACAAAACAGGTCATCGCCCGCTTCGAGGCCGAACGTCAGGCCCTGGCATTGATGGACCACCCTAACATTGCCAAAGTATTCGACGCCGGTGCCACAGAGACGGGCCGGCCATATTTTGTGATGGAGCTGGTAAAGGGCGTCTCCATCACCGAATACTGTGACAAGAACAAGTTGAGCACTCCTGAGCGTTTGCAGTTATTCATACAGGTCTGCAACGCGGTTCAGCATGCCCATCAGAAAGGCATCATCCACCGTGACATCAAACCTTCCAATGTAATGGTGACTCTGCACGATGGTACTCCGGTTCCGAAGGTCATTGATTTTGGTATCGCCAAGGCAACCAATTACCGGCTTACCGAAAAGACAGTCTTTACACGCTATACCCAGATGATTGGCACACCCGCCTACATGAGCCCTGAACAGGCGGAAATGAGCGGGTTGGATGTGGATACTCGAACGGACATTTATTCTTTAGGTGTGCTGCTCTATGAGTTGCTGACAGGTACTACCCCATTCGACGCCGAGACGCTCCTTGAAGCCGGCTATGCCGAGATGCAGCGAATCATTCAGGAGACAGATCCATTAAAACCGTCCACCAAAATCCGTACACTCGGCCAAACGTTGACGGACGTCGCTCAGTCCAGACAGACCAGCCCGGAGGTATTATGCAAGCTGTTCAGGGGCGATCTTGACTGGATAGTAATGAAGACTCTTGAGAAAAACAGGGCACACCGGTACGAGACGGCACACGCTTTGGTCGAAGACATTGAACGGCATCTAAGGCATGAGCCCATTACGGCAGTGTCACCCGGTCTCATATACTGCGTGCAGAAGTTCCTGCGTAGGCATCGAGTCCGGGTGATAACCTGGTCGGCTGCGGCAGTCATTGTTGTCGGCCTGTTCCTTGTCACATATGCCTATGTTCGATTCACCATTCAGCGAACCCGCACTGACCATAAGAGATCGCTTGCATTGGTCGAGGATTTGCTGTCCAGCGGCGAATACCGGCAAGCCCTTAGAAAAATTAAACCCATACTGTCGAGCCGTTTTGTCGGGCCCAAAGCCCGGCTATTGCACGCCCGTATCCTGACGGAGCTGCAGGATCCGGAGGCCGCGATTGAGCAGTTGCGAAACCTCCTCGGAGAGCGACCTGAAATCGCCGCCAATGCACATTTTCTTCTCGCCGCGATTTATCTGGAGGCGGCCCCCAATGATCATATGACGAAGAACAAGGTGGAGATTCACCTCAGACGGGGTGAGAGGCTGCTGCCGAAGACTGCTGATGCTTATCTATTGCGTGCCATAACTGCACAGACCGTGCAGGAAACAATCAACTGGCTCGAAGAAGCGCTGGAACTGGACCCAACTCACTTTGGTGCAAGAAGAGCGAGTGCTTTGGCCTATTACGCGCTTGGCGAGCACCGTAATATGGAGACAGAGGCGTCCATTATGATTGGGAGCCAGCCTAAAAATCCGGCGGGATATTCCCTTCGTGCCATTGCACGGCGCGAAATCGCCATTACACAAAACGACAGCGATCTGCTCAATCAAGCTATTGCAGATCACGACCGGGCTGCAAGCCTGATAGCTCCTCGCGACAGACGCCTTGTGGGACTCAGTAACCAGCGCCGCAAAACGCTGATGCGGATGGGTAAATACGACCGGGCCCTTGCCGACGCCAAGTTATGCCTTAAGCTACAGCCCCAGGAAGAGATATACAAATTTCATCTCTTCTGTGCCCTTGTCGCATTGGGCGACTATGAAAAGGCACAGACCGAATATGACAAGATTCTCGAATTAGACCGAATGGAACAATCGCGCTTTAATTGTTCGGCCGCCAAGTATGTGTTTGACAGTCTATGTTCAGGCCAATCATGGTATCCGCAAGATAAGCGACCGACGGGGACGGCCTTTGAAGCTATGCACCGGGCCACAGAGGAGTATCAACAACTCGCCGGTATTGCCAGACGGGTTGTAGCCGAAGGCTTTCACCCGAGCTGGTCACCTGATGGTACTCATTTAACATACAGCCGGGGCGTCCTGGGTGCCAGTGGTATTGAAATCCTCAATCTCGAAACCTCAAAGACACGATTATTGACGGTTCCGGGAAAAGACCCATCATGGTCTCCAGATGGAAAATATATTGTGTATGTGCGTACTCGTCAGATCCTGTCACTGAAGGACCTGACCTCTGAACCTCAGGGAAAGCATAGTGCGTGGGAACAGGATGAAGTCTGGATTGTCAGAGCTGACGGCACGGACCATCCACGGTTTCTTGCCAGGGGCGGCTGGCCCAACTGGAGCGGCGATTCAAACCGCATCTACTATCATTGCCGATTGGATAACAAAGTTTACTCCGTTCGCCCCAACCCAAACAATCCTGAGTCGCAGGAGATTTTCACGTGCGGTTACAAGTTACCCGTCGTCTCGCCTGATGAGAAATACATCGCGTTCATGACTGACGCAATGACATTTCAAATCGTGGATCTGGCCGATCAATCGGTTGTCGCACACTGGTCCTGGCCTAAGGAGGAAGGTCAGTATCTCTTTCTCACTTGGTCCCCCGACGGACGGCAACTGAGTGTCGGATTTTACCGGAGCGGCGGACTCTGGATTTATGATGTGACTAACAAAAAGGCCTCCAAAATTGTGGATGGTTCCTTCTCACGATGTAGTTGGTCTTCCCCAGACATGAGACGCATTGCCATTGAGAAGGTTTACGGTCAGTGGCACCATGAAATCTGGATAGCTGATAGTAGCTTTCAGGAAAAAATAGAAACACAAAAACAACCATAGCAATACAAGAGAAGCAAAGAAAATAAAGTATGTGAATTGATTTAATGTTGCTGTTGTAAGGGCTGGTGAGTCAATCGATTTCGGCAAAAGCCTCACCAGCCCGGATCCAGCTCCGAGCGGTCGATTTGCGCGCCCGGAGATAAGGATATGACTATTCTATCGCAAATCAGACAGGATGGCAAGAATGAAGACAATGAGAATGTGGCAGATTACAGTAATGGCTGGGATGGTACTTGTGCTGGCCGGGTCAGGGCAAGTGCAGGGAGATTTCAGGTTTGGGGAACCTGCTAACCTCGCAACAGTTGGGATTTCTTATGAAACAAATCCCTTTTTGCGGGATGACCATATTAGAACCCAGATGTTTACCCCTCGTGAAGGAGATTATGTATGAGGCAAAAAAAACAACTCATCTTATTCCATTTTATTAGGAGATAGATCATGACTATGAAAAAAGAAGGGCGACTGGCTTTGGTGTTTTGTTTGGTGTTCTTGTGCACGTTCGTTAAGGCCACTGAGGAGTTAGAAATGGCCTGGATGAAAAAGGTGTCCTTACAGAATGCAACTATTGCTGCTGTGGTTGGGGATGTTTCCGGGTGTACCTTCGTTACAGGTGATACATCCGAAAATTTTGGCCCGGGATATCCAAATCTCGGACAAAGAGATGCCTACCTGATTAAATACAACCCGGACGGTGACCTGATGTGGGTATACCCATTGGGAACAGAGGGTTTGGATTCCGGTTCCTGTCTAACGGTCGATGCTGAAGGCAACTGTTTCGTGGGCGGCCAAACCAATGGCTCACTTGCTCCGAACCTGATCGAAGATACCGGAGATACGCAACAGGATGCCTTTGTGGCCAAGATCTCTTCTGAGGGTACCTGTGTGTGGATTCGACAGTTCGGAAGTGCACAGTCTGACGGCGCCTGCGGTGTCCGGCTGGATCGGAACGGCAACTGCTATGTGGCCGGGAATACGACCTGCCGCATAGTCAGCGATGGGAGCAATGGCCGCGACGTCGCCATAGAGGACTATATGAGTGAATGTCCCTTTGTGGCCAAGTTTGATTCAACCGGCGAACTGGTCTGGTTCAATCAAGTCAGTGAGTCTTATGCGAACACCGGACTGAGTGTGGGCGTGGATCCCAACGGAACCGTCGCTCTGGTGGGCAAGCCTGGATACGTCGCGACCTTTGACGCCAATGGGTTCCTCCTTGAAACGTGTCCCCTGGAGCATCGATTCGACAGTCTTATGAATGCCTGTGCCGATGACCTTGGGCACGTATACCTGGTCGGAAGGGAAAGCGGTTGGCTCTCAACGGTCATTCAATACAACCTCAAGGGCCAGGAGGTTTGGTCGTCTCGTTTTCAGGAAAACGGTTGGTCTAATACAAAGTCCATTGTTCTCTCTCTGGATGGATCACACGATATGGTCACTGTTGGATGTCAAGGGGGACCGTCCGGGGGGACGAGTTGTCAGACCTTTTTGCGGCGTTACTCGCAATCCGGGGACCTGGTGTCGATTTTCGGTTCCCCGGAGGGCTACTGTGGTGCGAGAGCCGGGGCTGATAGTCTCCATGGTGCCTATGCCATATCGGGTCTCCAGGGTACCGGTGACGTAACGAATATATTTAAAGTGCAAAACCCGTTGACGATCGCCGCCTCGCAATACCTGGAAGCAGAAAGTGGTGATTTCCAGGGGGCTTCGATAGAGACCACTCAACCCGAGTATTCAGGACAGGGTTATATTCACCTGTCTGGTGATGACTGCTCAGTTGCGTGGGAAACCGATGTCACGAAAGCCGGGATCAGGACCGCTTATATGCGATATATGAATCTCAACCCGGAATCCGTTTTTGCTGTACCGAGACTCAACGACGAAGGTGCAGGTAGAAAAAAAATCACTATTGAATTCCCCCCCACCGGGGATCAGCATGCCTGGTCTATTGTCCGTTATGATCTGAATTTACGGTTTGGTGCTAATACATTCATGATCATTCCGGAGGCTGATACAATCCAACAAGGCCTCTATATGGACACACTGGAGATTGTCAAGCAAGGGTGTAATATCGCCTTGGGTAAAACCCTTGTGTGCTCAGACGAAACCCAAGACAATCCCGCAGGTGCTGCATTGGATGGGAAACTGAATACCGCATGGCAGGTTCAGACCTATCCCCAGTGGATAGAAATCGACCTGGGCCATGCGTATCCAATTGATCAAACAGCACTGTTCTGTGAAGGGGCCGGGTCCTGTCAATTCATCATTGAAGCCAAGGCAACCCTCGACGATCCTTACCAACTCCTGGTTGACAACAGCACCAACACGACGTCGGCGAGCCTTATGAAACCTTTGCAGGACACATTCCCGATCACGGACATTCGCTATGTACAATTAACCGTAACAGGAGATGCCAGGCACAGTGTGAGTATCCATGAGGTATGTTTGAGTATCCGTTAGGAGATTGTTTATGAAATCAAAATGGAAAACAATGTATTGGAGTATGATCTTGGTTTGGTTCGGATGCATACAGGCATTTGCAAAACCGTTTGCCAAGGGACCTTATTTGGGACAGACCCCACCGGGCTCTACAGCTCAGGTCTTTGCCCCGGGACTCATCTGTCACACCGGGCCACGCCAGTGGGAAGCCTTTGGGACCTTCTCTGCGGATGGCAACACCTTTTGTTTTCAACGAGTCAGTGGTGTTTTCATCACAGAAAACACGGACCAGGGCTGGACAACTCCTGAGCTTATAAGAAGTATTCCAGCGAATGTGTGGTCGCCCTGGTCGGTCGGTTTGTCTCCGGATGCCAATAGTATTTTCTTTGCGAGAGCCTTGGGTCGGGGGTTCAACCGCAGTCTGTATCGATGTAATCGAACAGCAAGTGGATGGTCCGAACCGCTGAGGCTCGGGCCGCCACTCAGTTCTATGGGCAATGAAACTTCATGCTCTATAGCGGCGAATAACAGTATCTACTTTAATTCCAGCCGGGGGGGCCCCGGAAGCAGCTATTTTTGGGTCGCCCCTTTTGTGGGTAGTACATGGACCGAGGCCGTGAATATCCCTTTGAATCAGCCATCCCTCCGACCGTGCTGTCCGGGGATTGCCCCGGATGAGTCCTTTATGGTGTTCTACTCCATTCGACCGGGAACAATACCCGGAACGGAAACGAACCTTTATCTAATCCTGCGACGGCCGGATGGTACCTGGACCAAACCTCGAAATCTGGGCTCTCGAATTAATACTAAGTATTATGAACACGGACCGAGAATTTCGCCGGACAAGAAATATCTGTTCTTCAACCGCTGCACCGGCTGGGATTCAAGGATCAACGCCGGTGATATCTACTGGGTTGAACTCAAGGAATATCTGCCCGAATCCCATAGATAGTCTGAATGAATATCAAATAGGCAAATAGCCACTATAAAAGACAGGTTTGTTTTAAGAATCAGATTGTGAAACTCGTGGTATTCCTGGGGATTGGTTTTATAGGAAAATAAAACTTGTGATGAACACAAAATCATTAAAATAAGGATAAGACCAGATGTTCATATCAAAAACAACATCTCGACAAATCATATTTAAGGTATTTACTCTTATCCTATCCCTAACAACGGTAGTATACGCTATAGAGGAAGATTCTTTCTGGCCTCAATTTCACGGCCCGAACCGAGACAATATATCCACCGAAATAGGCCTCCTGAAAAAGTGGCCAAAGAATGGTCCTACTCTACTATGGACGACCAGGGGGTTGGGACATGGATTCTCCAGCATATCCATTGCTAATGGAATGATTTATACGGCCAGTAGTATCGGAAACAATACAGTCGTTATAGCATTAAACTTAGATGGTAAAGTTTTATGGAAGGTTAAAAACGGCAAGGCATGGACTGGAGCACATCCAGGTTCACGCAGCACACCAACCATAGATGGAAACAGGCTTTATCATCAAAATCCTCACGGAGATATTATCTGCCTGAATGCAAAAACCGGGAACAAAATATGGCAGTTCAACATTATTGAGAAATTCAACAGCAAGGTTCCCCGGTGGGCTCTATCTGAATCCTTGTTGGTTGATGGTGATCATCTAATCTCATGTCCTGGTGGTCCGCAAACCTGTATGGTTGCTCTTGATAAAACAAACGGATCGGTTGTCTGGAAAGCACCCAGTATAGGAGAATTGGCCAGCAATGCATCTCCGACTTTGTTTGAGTATAAAGGGCTGCGAATCATAACCACGCTGACTTCCAAGAGTTTCATCGGCGTGAATGCCGACACCGGTGAATTGCTATGGCGCATCAAACACGAAACGTATTATGACGAAAACATAATGAAGCCCATTTTCCATGATGGTGAGGTCTTCATAAGTACCGTGGTGGTTGGCTCCGTCAAATGGAAAGTCATTGTCAAAGATGGCAAGGCCTCGCTCGAAGAAACGTGGCGCACACAGCAACTTGACAATCATCACGGTGGAGTCATCTTAGTCAATGAAAACCTCTACGGCTCGAGCACCATCCGCAACAGTGTCGGGCGGGGTCTGTCCCAGGTATTGGTTTGTCTGGACTGGAAAACCGGCCGGATAAAATATAGGGATAAGTGTGTAGAAGTATCGCTCACATACGCCGATGGAATGCTCTACGCACTAAGCGTAGACGGCGTTATGGGTCTTGTTCAACTTACTCCTATCGGACACGAGCTGGTCAGCTATTTCAAAATTCCTAAAGGCGGAAAAGGAAAAAGTTGGGCTCATCCCGTAGTCTGCGGCGGCAAACTCTATATACGTCACGGTGAGTTCCTATATGCATACCGCTTAAGGTAAAACCAAGCCTTATTTTTGTCTATGTGTCGGCAGAACTGCGTTGCAAAATATGTGAAAGGATACGATATGAAAGACAAGCAGAGAGAATGTCCTAAATATTGGATTTTGGCTATTGCTTTGTGGGGGAGCAGTACCGTATTTGCAGAACCGTTTGCCAAGGGACCTTATTTGGGACAGACCCCACCCGGCCCTATCGCCCAGGTCTTTGCCCCGGGACTGATCTGTGATACACGGCCGCACCGGTGGGAAGCCCATGGGCACTTCTCGGCTGATGGCAACACCTTTTGTTTTCGCCGGCTCGGGTATGTTTATATCACAGAAAACACGGACGAGGGCTGGACAACGCCTAAGCGTATAAAAAGCATTCCATACAAAGCGTGGTCGGCCTGTTTGTCTGCGGATGCCAATAGTATCTACTTCAGCTACAAGTACGATCCATCCAAACGCTGGAGTATTCATCGCTGCATGCGCACGTCCCAGGGATGGTCTTTGCCACAGGAACTCGGCCCCCCCTTCAACTCCATGGGGGCTGGATTCTCTGTGGCAGCGGATAATAGTATCTATTTTATTTTCGAACGAGGCAGTTTTTGGTTTGCCCCTTTTGTGGGCAACACCTGGGCTCGGGCTATAAATATCCCTGTGGAGAAGGGCAACTTAAAAGGCTGCCATCCGGGCATTGCCCCTGATGGGTCCTTTATGGTATTCTACTCCATTCGACCGGGAGCACTGGACGGAACGGAAACGAACCTATACCTGACCCTGCGACGGCCGGATGGTACCTGGACCAAACCCCGGAATATGGGTCCTGGAATTAATACCGGGTATTATGAATTCGGAGCCAGAATCTCACCGGACAAGAAATACATGTTCTTCACACGTAGTACGGGGTGGAATGTGAATCGCGCTACCGATACGGCTGACATTTATTGGGTTGAACTCAAGGAATATCTACCCGAATTCTATAGATAGCCTCTACATAATACCTTTTGTTCAGGAGCACAATGATGAGAACACTGTTTATAAGCTTAATGATTGGTCTGGGAGTGGTCCACACAGGTTTAGGCGGCACCGAAGTTAAGACACTGGTTCACGGCAGAAGAACGCGGTCCTACCGTGTCCATATACCGCCGTCGTATCGGGAAGGTTATCCTATGGCATTAGTGTTTGCCTTGCACGGTTACGGGAACACGGCTGCCGGATTTGAGAAAACTATAGGTTTCAACCGTATTGCAGATCGTGAAGGATTCATTGTGGTTTACCCCAATGCTGTAGCCTTTGGTGCTAAGCAGAAGCAACTATGGAACGGAAGCGGTATTTATGGAATCTGGTGGGCGGGACGGGTGGACGATGTTAGCTTCTTTGCGAAGCTGATTGATGCAGTCTCTGCACAATATACGATTGATCCGAATAGAATCTTTGTGTTTGGCACGTCCAGTGGGGGGTTTATGGCGCATCACCTGGGGGCCCGATTACCGGGACGGTTTGCAGCGATTGCTCCGTGGGCCGGCTTATTGGCCTTTAACGATTTTGTGGCAGGCCCGCCGGTATCGGTGATTCACTTTCATGGGGCGCAGGATAAATACGTTTTATACAATGGGCTACCAAACTGGGGTTTCTTCGGTGTTGAACATGGGATACGTCTATGGGCAACACGCAACCGATGTAAATCAGCTCCCATCGTCATTAGGGATGATCCTAACACCTTGGCGCGACGATGGGCAGCACCAAAGGGGACAGGTGATGTAGTCCTCTACGAGCTCAAGAACCAAGGCCATGAAATGCCTGCCCCTTCGAATTGCAACGTACCTGAGATTGCCTGGATATTCTTTCAGAATCATCCACGAGATAAACGCAAATTACAATGATAAGGTGATACCGGAACCCACCCCTACAGGTTACTTTTCTTAAGGAGACAAATTATGAGAAAATTTGCATTGTATGTAATTAGTGGATTTGTTGTATTGACGATTTGTTGTGTAGCGTCAGCAGAGCCCATTGCGAAGGGACCTTATTTGGGACAGACCCCACCTGGCTCTATAGCTCAGGTCTTTGCCCCCGGACTGATCAGTGATACCCGGCCACACCAGTTGGAACTCTGGGGGACCTTCTCGGCTGATGGCAACACCTTTTGTTTTAACCGGCGTGGGTATGTTTTTATCACAGAAAACACAGATCAGGGCTGGACAAGGCCTAAGCGTATAAAGAGCATTCCATTCAAGACAACGTCATGCTGTATGTCTCCGGATGCCAATAGTATCTACTTCAATTACTGCTACAATTACGGCTACGATCCGTCCAAACACTACAATCCATATCGCTGCCAAAGAACGTCGCTTGGATGGTCTACACCCCAAAAACTGGGACCACCACTAAGTTCACCGGAAGGTGAATTGGTGATCTCTTTTGCAGCGAATAACAATGTTTACATCGGTTCCAAACGCAAGCGGAAAGACCAAAGAAGTAATATATGGGTCGCCCCTTTTGTGGGAAACACCTGGCCCCGGGCCGACCATATCTCTTTTAATCACCCAGCGGGCGATCCAGGAATTGCCCCGGATGAGTCGTTTATGGTGTTCACCGCCATGAATCTACCTGGAGGTTATGGGCAGCGGGACCTGTACCTGACCCTGCATTTGCCGGATGGCACGTGGTCCACACCGCAAAATCTGGGCCCTCGAATCAACTCTGCCTATTTTGAATACGGACCGAGAATTTCACCGGACAAGAAGTACCTCTTCTTCACCCGCGCTAACGGGTGGGGTTACTATGGTGGACCCGGAGACACGGGTGATATCTACTGGGTAGAACTCAAGAAATATCTACCCGAATCCTATAGATAGCCTGAAGGAATATCAAGCGAGTGAAAAGGAGATCTGTTATGAAGCAGATAACGAAGAACATTGTTTGGCACGCAGCCTTTTTAGAGATTGGTTCCATCCAGGCATTGGCAGATCCAAAACGGTACCTATCAAGTCGAGGTCGTAGTTTACAGGAACTCAAGACACCAAGTCTTTAGCTTACGATGAGTTAACATATTGATAACATGTCATCGTTTATTTGTTTCTGAAAATTAACGTTAAATTAGTACCAACTGACGCTTACGGATTACATGTCGATACATTTTTTCATCCGTATACACCTTCCGATTTTACACCGAAATTTTCAAAAAATATTTGTATTTTCGCGAAAAATTGACATTTATTCGGACTCGATATAGGCAAAATTAGCATTTGTGGTGTCAAAATGGATACATAATGTCACCTGAAAATCAGGGTGTTTTCCAGCTCCTGAAAGAGGTGACTTTTTGAGGAATTCTGGCGTTTTATAGCTCGGAGAATTGGGGCCATTTTGGGGGCATTTGTACACGGCTCAATGCGCTTCTGATTGGCTGGTGGGGCTGGTCCAAAGAATTTTGACAAGGGAGACAGAAGCTGGCCGACTTTGTTGTCCTGTCTCGGGACTCCACTGAGGTACCGCCCGATACTACTAAGGACATCGCGGTGGAAAACTGGTGTACGAAAAGAGGTAAAAAAAGGTGGAAGTCTTGGAATAGGCCTGGTAATATAGCATATCGGAACGTTCAGGAGTGTGGCGAAGTGGAGTACATGAGAAATCCCAGGTTAGAGAGTCGCCGCCTGTCGGGTTTCTTGCCGGCAACCGTGGGCTGGGTTGGAATGGTCCGGTCGGCTTAGCAACAACCCAACCGGGAACAGAGTGACGAAAAGCAGTTATATGGCAGAACAAGTCAAATAAGGAGACCGAAAATGACTACGCAAAATACCACCAAACATACGAAAAATCAAAATCTCAGCCGCCGAGAATTCCTAACGACAAGCTGCACGGCCCTGTCCGGCGCGGCCATCGGCTTAGGGACGCAGAGGCTCGTGGGTCAAGAAGGACCAAAAGCAACAAAGGCCCCGAAAATCGTTCCGGGACACGTCGGACCCCAATTCTTCGATAGATGTGAGGAAGAAGCGCTACTGGAGGTATTGGAATCCCGGACTCCCTTCCGTTTTTCAGGGCCGGTCAAACCGACTAAGGTGCTGCGCTTTGAAGAAAATTTTGCAAAATATATGGGAACCCGCTTTGCGCTGGGCGTGACCTCGGGCACGGCAGCTCTGGACTGCGCGGTGACAGGTCTCGGTATTGGGCCAGGCGATGAGGTGATCGTCCCGGCTTACACGTGGTGGTCGAACTATACTTGCGTGGTCCACGCGGGGGCCCTGCCGGTCTTTGCGGACATCGATCGCACCTTTAATCTCGATCCGAAGGACTTTGAACGAAAGATTACTCCTCGCACGAAAGCCGTCATGGCCGTCCACCTGCTCGGTGGGCCCTGTGATATGGATCCAATCATGGAGATAGCGCGTAAACACGGAGTGGCCGTCCTGGAGGATTGCGCACAATGCGTCGGTGGTTCTTATCGCGGAACGAAACTGGGGGCCATCGGTGACGTGGGCATTTATAGTTTTCAGGTCAACAAAATGATTACCTCGGGCGAGGGCGGCGCGGTGGTAACGAACGACCCGATCATTTTCGAACGCGCCGCGCGTTTTCACCATATGGGCGTAATACACCAGGTCTTTCTCGACCGAGCAGGTCCGAGCCAAGTAAAAACCTTCGCGGGCGAGAACTTCAGGATGAGTGAGTTTACCGGAGCCGTGCTCGGAGCGCAGTTGACCAAGCTTGATTCCATGGTCTCTCAACTGCGTGGCAATGCAGAGGCTATCCGCAGCGGCATCAAGAACCTCCCCGGCATCCGCTTGCGGCATCGCCCTGACCCGGAAGGTGACATCGGCTACGGCGTTTATTTCGAAATGAAAGACAAAGCAGCTCGCGACCGCTGCATCGGCCAGTTGAGGAAACGAAGGGTTCCAGCGTCTACGCTAACCGGATCTGTTCTTCTTCCCGTCGCCGAATCCGTTATGAACAAACGAACCCGGCATCCCGACTGGCCGTCGTTCAACAGCCCGGAAGGAAAGAAAATCCAATACGGCCCGGACAGTTGCCGGCAGACGCTGGAGATCTTCGACGGTTTTGTCCAAGTCCGCGTCGGCGTGAAATACACCCAGCGCATCAATGACTATATCATTGATACCGTCCGCGGCGTCTATAAATCACTGGCATGACCTTCTGCGAGAGCGCGCGTAGCTGCTACCATGGCCAAACTCAAGTCGGAGGGTATCTGAGGTAGGGTCAAGACAAAGACGGCGATTCTATGAGCGTGAAACCTTGTTTCAGTATTCCTTAAAATTCCTCATCCACTCGGGCCAATCAGACGGTTGAACGCCGCCAGTCGTGGTCCAGGGACCATTGATGGGGAACTTGCGATGCCATTTCAGCTTCCACAACTCCTTAAGCCCAACCTTTCTGACTGACCAGTCCATAAAAACGTGATTTACAAATCCATTGTGTCGGTTGATGCAAAAATGCTTTATCCCTCCCCTTCCAGCGCCCACCCACGGAGCCTCAAACTCAGGTGGGTCTCCATCTACGCCAACTTCGTGTGGCATGCCTCCTCTCCACATAGAATCGGCAAAAACTGGTATGTTATTTCCGCCTGCAACATCTTTGGTCTTCCAATTGTATTTAGTGGGGTGGCCTCTAATCTCTGTCACTCCTGGCTCTGGCTTATAAACCCAGCAATTTATCCCATAGCTAGCTTCTTCCTGCCTGTCTTCTAGTCCACCTGTGCCCATGATGTACGTGTTAAACGAACCACCCCAAAACGCCGCCCCATCTGGGTGTCGTTTGGTTGCCATCGGGCATAGGAGGATACCCGATCTTGTCCTGTAAAAGGGCCTCAGCGCAATAATCCAAGTCCCACGTACCCACCCCGGCCTGTCGGATTCCATACAGAAGTAGCCATCGTTATTCTGGCAATACATCGACCAGATGGCGCCCCATTGATGCAGGTTCATCTGACAAGCGGCTGATCTTGCCTGTTTCTTTGCCCGGTTTAGTGTGGGCATCAATATTGCCATCAATAATGCAATGATAGCGATTACGGCCAAAAGCTCTATTAAGGTAAATGCTTTTCGTTTGTTCATAATGACACCGCTGCTTTTGTATGAGCTAACCTATAACTATCATATCTTTTTAGGTTCTGAAAATCAAAAGAAATCATACCCGTTTCGCTTTGTATTTGCGAATTTCAACTTCACCATCACCGCACCCAAGACAAATAGAAAAGCCCCTGCTTTTGCAACAGCGAGATTTTAGGAGGGAGTAGGAGTATTGTCTAAATGGCAATAACATTAGCTTGTGATTATTATACGGAATGAAATCGAAACGTCCATTGAAACCGTTCACAATTTTCGTGATTTTTGTAAGCAACTGCTATTGCAGAGCTTATGAGACGGGAATTTTTGCGATATTAGCAGATAACGGGCTTTCGGGTTGTAGGATGGTTGTAGATATTTGCGAGTGAAAATGTGGCCGTTTTTGGAGTGACTTGTCACTGTTCTATTGCTTCCCGTTGCGGCAGTCTTGCTCGCCACTCATTAGCCTTTTCCGGCTTGTTCCAGACTTCGTAGAGTTCGATTAGGTTGTGCCACGACTGCAATGTGTGTGGGTGGGTGTCACCGAGTTTGAGGCGCTGACATTTCTCTTACAATTCGCTTTTTGTCCGTGTTTTATGAATATTTTTTATTGGTATGCGTTCATGCCAAACTCCATGTCATCCCAACCGCTTTCGTGAGCGCCCATATCCGGTGCGAGACCTGTGTAACCATCACTGAAGTTTGGTATCAATTCACCTGCATCATAACCGACGCTTGACTGATCTAATTGGAAGTTACCTGTCATTGTAGCGAAATCAAATCCTGCACCCGACACATAAGTAGGTATGCCTTTGATACCGTGCGATCTATGGCCTTTGGGGACATCCTTGTTGTGGAGATCGTAATCGAAATCATTGTCCCCACCTCTGTAGGAGATAGAAACTGCGTCCCTCTCACGGACATGCAGAATGTTGTTTCGCGTTGTGCAGTGATAAATATAGCGGGCAATACCGCTTTGACTGCGAGCGCAGCCCAGACCACTGAAACCCTTTCCATCCGGCTGGAGAATGGTGTTATGGAAAACATACATATGCCCGGTCATCCACTCTAATCCAAGGGCATACCCCATCTTCAGAAAATTCCCATATTCGTTTTTAGGGCAGTAACTTTCGCCAGAAACATTGCGCCAGATATACGTGGGGCCGATAGATATAGGGGCGTTTCCGATAGCCATAAGGCATCTCTCCATGTAATTGTTCCATATGCGGACATTCTGGCCCCCGCCTTCAGCCTCTATGCCGTCATCCCAACAGTCAGCCACATAGTTGCAGTAAATGTCCGAATCGGGGCCGGGAAACCCTCTATAGCTGGCATTGCTTCTATAGCCGATGGGGTCGTTGAAATAATGTTCGGCATCTGACCAGCACTCATTGTATCGGATCACGTTGTTGCCTGCGCTGTCTCTGAAGGCTATGCATTGGGGGCCTTTAGGATGGTATCCATTGTTGTCTTCAGCCCAGCTATTGGTATCATAACGAGGATGGTGAATTTTGCACCTCTGAATGACGACTCTTTTCAGTTCTGGATAGGGTGAGAAAATGCCCGAACGATAGTTTGTTCCGAAAATACCACGGCTATCGCTGTCTCCCCAATTCGAGATGTCGCAGTCCTCGATAATAATGTCATGTCCACCCTCGATATATATGCCGTGTTCACGGGCATCCTGCAAGTTAAAACCACGAACAACCACATAAGAGGCGTTGATGAAAATGCAATAATCGGAGTTATTGTTGACGTTGATAGTCGAATCTGTACCATCATAAAGAAGATAGGCATCTGGCGTTCCTGACACGGTGATGTCATACCGGCCACTCTGATTATCGACCTTTACCGTGGCTCCGATGGGAAAATCCTCGCTCCAGGTCCTCGCTTCAAGCGTGCTGGTTGCGGGTGTACCTTCAAGCGTCAGATGAATCTCGTACTCTGTGTCCGGTGTCAAGTTAACGATACTGCCCCGATAGTCGGCCTTGTCTTCTGTGGTTGTGCTGATGGGATTATACCGCATCGTCAGGGCCTGCAACCACTCGGATGTGCCTTTAGGACGATAATCTACCAGCACATCTTTATCGGCAGAGCCGCCTTGGGGCGACCAGTATACACCGATGCAGTGAAATGTCGATACAGCTGAAGGTCGCTCCAATGCGTCCGCCGGCATGGTAGTGAAACTCCAGATGTCACCCTTGTGTGTCGCGGCACCGTCGAACTCATCTACGCGCCAGTAATACGTCCTGTCGAATTCGAGAACGCCGGGGTAATACTGGGTGTGCATCTGAGGTATTCCCCCCACAGCATTGGCCACGGTATCAGGATCATCGCCGAAATATACCGTGTGCAATTCGGCGCCGAGCCC
>JBGVTO010000291.1:0-10909 GCA_041862635.1 Phycisphaerae bacterium
CGGAGTAAGACTAAAGAGCGAGTCTTCCAGTTCAACGTCAAACTGGAAATCGGTCATAACCACGTTCATGCCGGGAGCATTTATAAACTCGGTCTCCACACGAACCAGGTCATGCGTTTGCGGGTCGATCCAGACAGTGTTAATCACATCCTCTTCAGTTACGCGGAATCCTTGCAATACCCGGCCGTCTATTTCTCTGGTTCCGAGCTCTTCATCCGCCCGGTCGGGAAGCGTTCTTAATTTTTCGATAACATTGAACTGTTGCTGTGCCGGATCGTGCGGCAGATTGGACATTTCCATTTCGATGAATTGTTTTCTCGTTGGAAGGGTGCTGAGGCCCTTTCCCTGGGTCCAATCTATTACCGTGACGTAATCACCGGGCATTGTAGTTCGCATGTGCCCCGGCTTCTTGAAAGCTATCTCAATTTCTGTAGTTCCGTTCGATGTGTATGTCATCGTGAGGGCATTGCGTAACCGTCCGACAACTTCCGCATAGGCAGTGCTTGTAATACTAACCGCATCACCGAAGAAACTTAAGCTGATGAGCACGGCTATAATTATGACCGCAGCAGCGGCTATTTTTGTAACTGGACTTTTCATAATTTTTCTCCTTGTTGTCTTAAAGTCGATTATCCGGGTCGCGGGTCGCTGTCCGGTTTGGTTGAAGACAGAAAGCACCTCCCGGCGCAGGTCTTCACGATGCTTCGGATTCGGCTCGGTATCGATTTTAAGCCGATTGAAGATTTTCTTGAACTCGGATTCGTCTTTAAACATTTTATGTTTGCCTTTCGAACACATTTTGTAAATAGTTTCGCAATTCGTTAAGTATTCTGTGCAAGGTAACACGCACAGTTACTTCTTTGACATTTAGAATTTGAGCAATCTGCTCGTATTTGAAGTTTTCAAAGAACCTTAACGTGACAATGGTCTGGTGCTGGGGCTTCAATTTCAGGATGGCCGCATAAAGCCCCGGCCAATCCATCTCAGATGATTTATCAGCGCTGTGGCCAGCAGATGATGTCATTGAGCCAACTGCTTCTTTGAGCAGCTTTTTGCGTCGCGACGTTTTTCTTATATAGGCATTTGCCTGGTTGGCCGCTATGGCATACAGCCAGTTTTGGAAATCCTGCACAGTCCCGCCTTTGAAAAGGCGAATACTGCGGGCCACCTCGAGAAAAACCGTCGAAGTTACATCCTCGGCGATTTCTTTGTCAAAGAGCCGATGTACACAGAACCTGAAGATGCGCTCATAGTACATCTCGTACAGCCGAGACAATGCTTCGGCTTGAGTACGGGCTTTCTGAACCAAATCATCTTCTTTTCGTTCAACAACTTTTGCCATAGCACCAACCATTGTCGCGGGTATAATTGCGCAGGAGGGGATTATGTTACAGAAAATCGTAAAAATAATCCTGCAAAATTTATTTTCGGCCTGGAAAGGTCTTTCTTTATCACGTGAAATTTCGTTGCAAAATCGGCTGATTACGAATAACCTACATGCAAATTTTTCAGGTTTGTCCCGTGTTAGAAGTAATTTGCAGGTCCGGAATTCCAGGGGGCCTGGTATAGTGGCCAGGCTGTTATAAGTTAATTATTGAAGAAACTTTTACTATTCGAAAGGAGACACAAAATGGATTCAAATCATATTGAAAACAACATTTTAACACCCACGCACCAATTAGGCGGGAGCCTATGCTCAATTGGTGCGGCCTCAGAAGTCAGACGTCAGAAATCAGAAGTCAGCTCTGTCCTCTGTCTTCTGTTCTCTGTCCTCTGTTCTTTGTGCATTTGCTCATCTATACGGGCGGCTTGGCAACCGGCTAACGGCCCGCTTATGACCCGATGGGCAAAGCAGGTCTCGCCGAAAAAAGTTCACGCTGAGTATCCTCGCCCACAAATGGTTCGCAAGAGCTGGCTGAACCTTAATGGATTATGGGAATACGCTATTCGTCCAAAAGACGAACGGCAGCCGGAACAATTCGACGGACAAATTCTGGTGCCGTTTCCGGTTGAGTCGGCTTTGTCCGGTGTGATGAAACCTGTGGGCGAAGACAATAGACTTTGGTATCGACGCACGTTTGAGGTTCCCAAAAAATGGAAGAACCAGCGCATACTGCTGCATTTTGGCGCTGTGGACTGGGATACAACAGTGTGGGTCAATGGTAGAGAGCTCGGCAGCCACCGCGGCGGCTACGATCCGTTTACCTGCGATATAACCGATGCGCTGAATGATGCCGGACCCCAGGAAATCGTATTGAGTGTTTGGGACCCGACGAATACCGGCTATCAGCCGCGAGGTAAACAGGTAAAAAAGCCCGGCGGGATATGGTACACCGCAGTTACAGGAATCTGGCAAACGGTATGGGCCGAGCCGGTGTCCGTGACGCACATTAAATCGCTGAAGATAGTTACGGATATCGACGCTGAAACAGCATATGTAACTGCGGTATGTTCGCAGGGAACAATCGGCTACAGTGTGGAGGCTCAGGCCAAAGACGGTTGGTTCACCAAAGCCAGGGGCAAAGGTAATGCCGGGGAGGATATCGTTTTGCAAATCAAAAAGCCGAAATTGTGGTCTCCGGATTCACCGTTTTTATATGAGCTGAAAGTAACGCTTAAAAACGACAAAGGCAAAACAGTCGATGCCGTAAGCAGCTATTTCGGTATGCGGAAAATATCGTTGGGCAAAGACAAGGAAGGTGTTACGCGGTTATTTCTGAACAACAAGCCGTTGTTTATGTTCGGCCCGCTTGACCAGGGCTGGTGGCCGGACGGGCTGTACACGGCGCCGACAGATGAAGCGCTGCGCTACGACATCGATGTATTGAAAAAACTCGGCTGTAACATGCTGCGTAAGCACGTCAAAGTGGAACCTGCTCGGCTTTACTACTGGTGTGACAAGTTAGGGCTGATGGTCTGGCAGGATATGCCAAACGGCGATAAGCACATCCGCGGCAATGAGCCCGACCTTAAGCGAAGCGAAGATTCAGCAACTCAATTTGAGCTGGAGCTAAAGCGTGTCATCTATACTTTCCGCAATCACCCCTGCATAGTGATGTGGGTGCCGTTTAACGAGGGCTGGGGGCAGTATGATACGCCGCGAATTGTGAATTTGATTAAGGAGCTTGACCCGACGCGGCTGGTGAATAACACCAGCGGCTGGGCCGACCGGGGGGTTGGTGACGTGCACGATATTCACAGGTATCCCGGCCCGGCTGCGCCGCCGACCGAAGAGAACCGTGCTGCGGTGCTCGGCGAGTTCGGCGGTCTTGGTCTGCCGGTCAAGGGACATACCTGGCAGGATGAGAAGAGCTGGAGCTACCGCGGTTATAAAACTCGTGAGGAACTTACCGAGGCATACTTGGTCCTCCTTGATAATTTGCGTTCGCTGATAGGTGGTGGCCTGTGTGCCGGAGTATATACACAGACGACCGATGTGGAAATTGAGATCAACGGGCTAATGACTTACGACCGGGCGATGATAAAGATGGATGCTAAAAAGGCCGCTGCGGCAAATCGGAGTTTGTATCTGCCGCCGCCGGTAACGAAGACGATTGTCCCGACATCACAGAAACAGGGACAAAGCTGGCGATATATAACAAGCGAACCACGGATTGGCTGGTACCGAACAGGCTTCTTAGATTCGGATTGGCAGGAAGGTAAAGGCGGTTTCGGCACCGAAGACACGCCCGGTGCTGTTGTCGGCACCGTGTGGAATAGTTCGGATATCTGGCTTCGCAGAACGTTTGAGCTGGAGAGTACAAAACTCAGCCAGCCAAAACTTTTAATCCATCATGATGAGGACGCTGAGGTCTATATCAATGGCCTGCTCGTTGCGAAGCTGGAGGGCTATACTTCCAGTTATGTTCGAGCCGGGCTTGACGAAAAGGTGAAAAAGGTATTGAGGGTTGGCTCGAATTCTTTAGCCGTGCACTGCACTCAGACCACTGGCGGCCAATATATCGACGTCGGCCTCGTCAATGTGATAGAACAATCAGACAAGTGACAGTGAGGCGAGTTTTGTGAAGCATAAGGTGAATCGAAGGGAGTTTATTAAGTTTGCTGCCGGTGGTGTGGCGGCAGTAGTACTCCCGAATTGCAGCTGTTCGTTGGGCGGGGGGTCGAAAGCACCGGTCGAGCGTCCAAATATCATCCTTATTATGGCGGACGATTTGGGATACGGTGACGTTGACTGCTACGGCAGCACAAAAATACGAACGCCGAATATCGATGCCTTAGCAAGAGGGGGGATGAAGTTTACGGATTATCATTCCAACTGTCCGGTGTGCAGTCCTACGCGGGCGGCGCTGCTGACGGGACGCTACCAGCAGCGATGCGGTATCGAGGGTGTTATTTACGCAAAGGGGCCGACCCGACAGACCGGGATGGCGCTGGAAGAAACGACCTTTGCGGAGGTTCTCAAAAGGCGAGGCTATGTGACGGGGATTTTCGGGAAGTGGCATTTAGGCTACAACGTGGAATTTAATCCGGCCAGGCAGGGCTTCGACGAGTTTATCGGATATGTCAGCGGCAACGTGGATTATCATTCGCATCTCGACGGGGCCGGCTTCGATGATTGGTGGAAAAATTGCGAAAAGGTTCCCGAAGAAGGTTACTGCACCGATTTGATAACCAGGCACGGGATAGATTTTATAGAACGGCACAAGAACGAGCCATTTTGTTTGTATCTGCCGCACGAGGCACCACACTATCCTTACCAGGGCCGAGAGGACCCACCGGAGCGTCTGAGCGGCGGCGGGAAAGGCAGGAAGGCCAAAGGCGATGAAATTACGCGGGCATATAAGGAGATGGTTGAGGTGATGGATGAGGGTATCGGGCGGATTGTCGAGACGGTCAGGCGTTTAGGACTGGAACGCAAGACATTTATCTTTTTCTGCTCCGACAACGGCGCTACAAAGAACGGTTCCAACGGTGCACTATCCGGCTTTAAGGGCAGCTTGTGGGAGGGCGGTCATCGCGTTCCTGCTGTTGCTTACTGGCCGGGCAGGATAAAGGCCGGTACGATTACTGATGAAACGGTCTTGGGGATGGATTTGTTTACCACAATGGTCTCAATTGCGGGGGCAAAACTGCCGGTGGGCCTGAAGCTTGACGGCGTTGACCTTTTGCCGATGCTGACAGAAGGCAGGAAGCTACCGGAGCGGACGTTGTTCTGGCGTTACAGAAAAGAAAAAGCCGTCCGCAAAGGGTCCTGGAAGCTGCTGGTACAGGGTGACAAGGTGAGGCTTTTTAATCTTGAAGAAGACGTCGGCGAGAAAAAGGACCTTGCTGATAAAAAGCCGGATATGGTCAAACGACTTGAAGATGAGTTAGCGGTCTGGGAGCGGGAGGTATCGGCTGGTGTTGAGCTGAGGGCGTGAAAAGCTACTATGAGGTTGGGGACAGAAATTTGGTGGAAGAAATGAATAATGCTGGAGGTATAGATTATGGAAAGTAAATCGATTAGCCGGCGTGAATTTATGAAGGGCTGCGCTGCGGGTGCATCGGTCTTTATCGGTTCGGGATTAATTTCAAGAGAAGCGAAAGCGGCCGGGAATAAAAGGCCTAATATTGTTTTAATAGTGAGCGACGACCATGGGCTTGAGGCAATGGGCTGTTATGGAAATCCGGTAATTAAAACGCCGAACCTGGACGGCCTTGCGGCCGAGGGGGTGCGTTTTACGAATGCCTTTTGCACGACGGCCAGCTGCAGCGCCAGCCGGTCCGTGATTTTGACGGGTATGTATAATCACGCGAACGGCCAGTATGGCCATCAGCACAGTTATCATCATTTTGTCTCGTTCCCCGATGTTAAGTCTCTGCCCGTGCTGCTGACCGAGGCAGGGTATCGGACGGGGCGTATAGGTAAGTATCACGTTGCGCCGGATGAGGTCTATAAGTTCGATGTTGCGCTTAAGGGGAACAGCCGGAGCCCTGTCGAGATGGCGAATAACTGCCGGGAGTTTGTCAGCGGTAATGATGGCCGGCCGTTTTTCCTGTATTTTTGTATGAGCGACCCGCACCGCGGTGGCGGCAAGGCTGAAGAGCTGCCGTATAAACCGGACCGGTTCGGTAATCGTGCCGAAGGAGGCTATCCGGGTGTAAAAGAAGTCAAGTACGATCTCGGTGATGTGATAGTGCCGGCGTTCTTGCCTGATTCGCCGGAGTGCCGTGCCGAATTGGCGCAGTACTATCAGGCAGTTTCGCGCGTTGACCAGGGAGTTGGGCGATTGTTGAGCGTTCTGAAAGAATCGGGTAAATATGATAACACGGTGGTCATCTATATCTCAGATAACGGCGTTGCATTTCCGGGGGCCAAGACGACGTTGTATGAGCCGGGGATGAAATTGCCTTGTATTGTGCGAAGTCCATTACAGAAGAAAAAGGGTATTACCTGCGATGCGCTGGTTAATTATGCGGATTTGGCACCGACGATTATGCACTTTGCCGGAGTATCGACGAAGGGTGATTTTCAGGGCAGGTCGTTTAAGCCGGTGCTCGAGCAGGAACATCCGCAGGGCTGGGATGAAACTTACGCCTCGCATACTTTCCACGAGATAACGATGTATTATCCGATGCGCGTGGTGCGCGAACGCCGGTTTAAGCTGATATGGAATATCGCGCATGGGCTGGATTATCCGTTTGCAAGTGATTTGTGGGAGGCTTCGACGTGGCAGGCGACGATAAAGCGCGGCGAGAAATATTACGGCAAGCGGACGGTCGAGGCATATATACACCGGCCGAAATTCGAGCTGTACGATTTGGAGAACGACCCTGATGAGATTGTGAACTTAGCCGACAATCCTAAGTATAAAAATACGCTTAAAAGACTCCAAGCAAAACTGAAGGCATTTCAGAAGCGAACAAAAGACCCGTGGATACTCAAATGGCAATATGAATGAAATGATTGCTAAACTTGACAATCGGCCTTTGATAACTATGATGTGGATTGCTTTTGATATTTATAAAAAAGATTATTGCACACCGCAAATACTAAAGGATTATGTAAATGGCACTTTTATTGGGATATGATGTTGGGAGCTCGTCGATAAAGGCGACGCTGATAGAAAGTCGGACGGGTAAGGTATTGGCGAGCGCGACTTCGCCGGATAAGGAATTGGAGATTATCGCAAAAGAATCGGGCTGGGCGGAGCAGGAGCCGGCGGTGTGGTGGAAACATGTGAAAGAAGCAACGGCTCGTATTTCGCATCTCGCATCTCGTATCTCGAACGACGAACAACGAACAACGAAATACGCTTTGTCGGATGTGGAGGCGATTGGGATTTCTTACCAGATGCACGGATTAGTTTGTGTGGATAAGAATCAGGAGGTATTGAGGCCATCGATAATCTGGTGCGACAGCAGGGCCGTTCAAATCGGCGAAAAGGCGGCGGCGGATATCGGAACGGAAAAGTGCCTTAAGAGCCTGTTTAACCTGCCGGGTAATTTCACGGCGTCGAAATTAAAGTGGGTGATGGAAAACGAGCCGGAGGTTTATTCGAAGATTCATAAAGTGATGCTGCCGGGCGATTATATTGCGATGAAAATGACGGGCGAGATAAAGACGACGCCATCCGGTTTGTCCGAGGGGATAATGTGGGATTTCGAGAAGGACGGCTTAGCGGAATTCGTTTTGGAAAACTACGGAATCTCCGCCGATTTAATAGCTGACAGGGTCCCCACGTTTTCTGTCCAGGGTGAGCTGACAAAAGAAGCAGCCGGGGAATTAAGGCTAAAGGCTGGGACAAAGGTGAGCTACCGGGCCGGTGACCAGCCGAATAATGCCCTGTCGCTTAGCGTATTGCAGCCGGGCGAGATTGCGGTTACCGCGGGCACTTCGGGTGTTGTCTATGGAATAAGCGACAAGAAAAATTATGACAAACTCTCGCGAGTCAATGTGTTTGTTCACGTAAATCACTCAAAAGACAATCCACGATACGGTGTATTGCTCTGCCTTAACGGGACGGGGATTCTCAATAGCTGGCTGAAGCATAATTTTGTCGGCGGTGAGGGGCTGGATTACGAGCAGATGAATGAGTTAGCGGCCCAGATTGCGGTCGGGTCTAATGGGCTGGTGATACTGCCTTACGGCAACGGGGCCGAGAGGACCCTGGAGAACAGGAATATAGGGTCATTAGTTCACGGGTGGAATTTTAATATACATAAGAAGGCGCATTTTCTGCGGTCGGCTCAGGAGGGAATCGTATTTGCGCTGAATTACGGGCTTGGGATAATGCGCGATATGGGAATTGAGCTGGAAACGGTCAAGGCGGGAAATGCGAATATGTTTTTGAGTCCGCTGTTTGCGGAGGCCTTTGCCACGATTACCAGCGCGACTGTGGAATTATATAATACCGATGGCTCACAGGGGGCCGCCAGGGGGGCGGGGATCGGCGCAGGTATTTACAAAGGGGCCGATGATGCCTTTGTGGGACTTGAGCCGGTTAAGGCGATAGAGCCCAACGAGAAATTGGCAGAAGCCTATCAACAAGCGTATGGAAGATGGGAAGATGTTTTGAAAGGGCAATTAAAAAGTTAAGAGCACAAGGCACAAGTGCATAAGTCATAATTTTTAAGCGTTCAAGAAAGGAGTAATTAAAAAATGGCAGAAAAATCTTTACATACTATTTGCAGATGGACATTTAATCCCGGCAAGGGCGGATTTGTGCCGGGTGATATGCGGCCGGAATGGGGCGGTACGTTCGGGACGCCGGAAATGATTAAGCTCGTAGCGGACAACATTGTTCCAAGGGTGCCTGATAACGTCGAGTTAGGTATAGAGATGCACTACGATGCGGAAGTCGATGATGACAATGCCGCGGCTGTGGCGGACGCACTCGTGGATTCGGGATTGTATTTGGCGATGATAACGCCGGGGGCGCATTGTCATTTTGGTTACGGCGGGGTAGCGTCACTGGATCCGAATGAGCGAAAGGCCGCGGAAGAATTGGGCACAAAGACAGTTGACCTGGCGTACGGGACTTTGAAGAAGGCCTGGCATCCGGATGAGGACAAGGCGCCGGCGCTTATAATCTGGAACGGCTCGTTCGGTTATGATATTGCGACAGTCGGGATTCGAAAGATGTATCAGAATCTCAAGGAGAGTATCGCCGGTTTGTGTAAATACGAAGAGAAAAAAGGCGGCAGCTTGTATATAGGTTTTGAGCCGAAGCCGAACGAAGGGCACCCGGCCATGCTGATTCCGACGGTGGCAAGTGCATTATTATTCTGGCGACGAATCGAGGACGAGTTCGGCGTGCCCAAAGAAAAGAAAGGCGTCAATAAGGAGTTCGGGCATTCGGAGATGATAGGGCTTGACCACGTGGCCGATACAGTTGAAGAGCTGGACAACGATGCGATGGTGCATATGCATCTTAACAGCCAGGGATATAATGATGGTATTATTCTCGGCGGGCCAGGCAAGTATGATATCGACCACGGCGTGAGAATCAATGGTATGAATGTTGCTATCGCCGGGCTTATTCAAGAGGCGGGCTTTAACCGATGGAAGGGCCACGACATGCAGACGCGGGCATACGATAATGTCGAGCAGGGTATCGACCGCGTTGTAAGAAGTGTGCTGAGCTGGGAGGCGTGCGAGAAGGCGGCGAAGGAGCTGGATACAGCCGGTTTGATGAAGGCATTAGCCGAACGGGAAACCGCCAAGGCTGAAGATATGATGCGAGCGGCAGTGGTCAGCGCCCAGGGCTATTTCGATAAGATGTATAAGTGAGGCATGTCAGACCAAACACGAGGAAAGCACTTTAATTCAGTAATAAGCTATGGAAAGAGCCCGCCTATTCTTCGTTGATAACCTGAGAATCCTGCTTATTACGCTGATAATGATGCTCCACCTGTCAATCACTTACGGGGGTGTCGGCAGTTGGTATTACAGGAATGTCCCGGAAGGATATATGTCGGTCCCACTCACCTGGCATAACGGGACGGTCCAGGCCTTTTCGATGGGTTTGTTTTTTTTGATTTCGGGTTACTTCACTCCCGGTTCGTACGACCGCAAAGGGCCCCGGCGGTTTTTCAAAGACAGGCTTCTGCGTCTGGGCATCCCGATACTTTGTTACGATTTTGTCATCGGCCCGCTCATGGCATATCCTCTTATGCAGGCTGGCGCTCTTGAACAGGGTAGCACTCTTCAATTCGTCGGCTCTTACCCTGAGTTTCTATCTATTTATTACAGCAGGTTTCATGTTGGTACCGGCCCATTGTGGTTTGTTGAGGCCCTGCTGATATTCGCTGGTTTTTATGTTCTGTGGCGGCTGTTTGCGAAAACTCTCGCTTGTCCTGTTCAGGACCGTGGCAAAGTTCCGAGTAATTTGATAATAGCTTTATTCGCTCTTGCCCTGAGTGCTGTTACCTTCATCGTGCGGATATGGCTTCCGATCGGCTGGAGTTTCGAACCTTTGAATTTCCAATTTCCCTTTTTCCCTCAATATATTTGTATGTTTATTGTCGGAATTATAGCCTATCGGCATAATTGGCTGGTGCGGATACCCGATGCTATGGGTAAATTGTGGGTTTGTATCGCATTGCTTCTTATTTTGATACTCTTTCCTGCGTTGTTCGTTTTAGGCGGGGCACTTCATGGTAATGTATCAGCTTTTATGGGGGGATTTCACTGGCAATGCTTTGGGTATGCTACCTGGGAGCAATTTACCGGCGTTGCGATGATTATCTCGCTACTTTTTGTGTTTCGTAAGCACTTCAATCGGCAGGCAAGATTAGGCAAAGCGATATCCGCCAGCGCATACACCGCTTATATTATCCATGCTCCGGTTGTGGTTTTAGTGACACTCGCGATGAGGAATATCAGCTTATATCATCTTTTGAAGTTTGCCCTGGCCGTTGTTATTGCTGTGCCGTTATGCTTTGCTCTTGCTAACTTCATCAGGCA
>JBGVTO010000292.1:0-6914 GCA_041862635.1 Phycisphaerae bacterium
GCCCAGCTTGGCAGCCACAATATTATTATAAAAACAGTTGATCCTCCTGAAGACCAATCGTCCGGCGGTCAACAGCAAACCATGAAAGAATATGGTCTGACCTATGCCGATGCCGAACGTTTCCGCAACGGCATACCAGACGTCCAAGTTATAGTACCGAATCGCCGTCTCTCCCAACAAGCACAATATCGCACTCGCAGGCTGGCTATAGAAGTAGTCGGTACAGTGCCGTGGTTTCCTGAGATATCGAATGTCAGGTTAAGATTCGGGAGGTTTCTCAGCAGCACAGATATGTACTACAAACGGGGTATTTGTGCTGTTGATGAAAAGTTGGTAAGAGAGCTGTTTGCCTTTGACGACCCATTAGGCCAGGATGTTAAAATAGCCAGCGATTACTATCGAGTAGTAGGCGTTGTTACCGAACAGACCAGTGCCCAAGCGGGAAATAATCTTGAAGAAAAAGATGCCACAGGGGCAAAGAAGGCCGGTGCGAACTTAGGCTGTATTTATATTCCACTGAACACAGTACGGAACCGTTTTGGTGAGATGTCGATGCAGATTAGCTCAGGCAGTCGCAGTTTTGAAAAAGTTGAACTGCAGGAAATAATCATCAAAGTTCGCGAGATAGACCAGGTGATGGGGACACGCCAGAGTGTGCAGACGCTCATGGGTCGATTTCATAAGAAAAGCGACTACGAAATAACCGTTCCACTGGAACTAATGAGGCGGGCGAAGGAATTTCAACGCATTTTCACCATCGTTCTCGGGTCAATTGCTGCAATTTCACTTTTGGTTGGTGGTATTGGAATTATGAATATTATGTTAGCCACCGTGAGTGAGCGAACGCGAGAGATAGGCATTCGCCGGGCCCTCGGAGCCAAGAAGCGAGATATTATCTTTCAATTCCTCTCAGAAACGTTAATTTTAACGTTGTCTGGAGGTATCCTTGGAATTATTTTAGGGTCTCTAATACCATTTTTTGTAACCCATTTTGGGCAGATGCGCACGGTAATTACGACCAGCTCATTAGTGTTGGCTTTTGGAATCAGTGCAGGGGTTGGGATAATCTTTGGTTTGTATCCGGCTTATCGTGCGGCCAATATGGACCCAATTGAATCACTGCGGCACGAATAACCAATAGGTCTACGTTTCGTGAGTTTTTGTATAACAGAAGGCGGGGGTGTGTATCAAGACGGTCACGCCTGTCAGTCGAAGACCCCTTTCAACAGGAGGAAGCGTGCGTATCCGCATCGAAACTCTTATGCAGCAGGGCTATTTAGTATCTGTTGCGGAAAACATAAACCACCGATGTCACCCCTTTCGCGGGAATGACAAACACCGTTTCCGCAACAGATAATAGTTAACGGAGAAATCAAGTTCCTGGAAAGGTTGTTATCGGTCTGGTGACTACGAATGTCAATTCTAAGAAGCCAAAAAGTTAATTTAGCTTTAACTGCGCATTTTATCAAAGGCATTGACTCGACCGGCGTTTATATGTTAAAATGATTATAAATAAGAGTTTGCAAAGATTGAACCGCCATTAGTATCCAAACAGTCAATGAGGCAGGGGTTGGAAGATGCTCAGGTCTTTCAGTTTCTCTTTTGCTCTGATATTAATATCATCAGTTGGTTCTGTGCTCATCTCGGCGAAGGCCGAGGCCATAGCGGGGAAGGCCGATGTTACTCTGCGCAGCAGCACCGTTCCCCGTCCCGATAAAATCGGGACTGCAGAGGATGAATCGCTACGTAACACGAGTGTTCCGGTAAACGGCTTGGATGAGATTACACCTTCCGTTGTGATTAATGAGATTCACTACGACCCTGATGTCAAAACCGAACTGGTGGAGTTTGTCGAACTTTATAACTTTGGCTCAAGAGATGTTAATCTTGCCGGCTGGTATTTCAGTGACGGTATCTCTTACCGGTTTGAAGCCGGGGCGATACTACCGGCTGGCGGCTACGTTATCGTGGCTCAGAATCCGGCTCATATTCACGCCAAATGGAGCAGTGGCAGGTTCGTCGTATCACTGTCTTTGATCTTTGGGCCATTCGAATTTGAAAGCAAGCTCGATAATGACGGAGAGAAGATCGAACTTTGCAACGCCGAGGGCGAGGAAATCGACCAGGTCGATTATCAGCTTGGATTCCCCTGGCCTACTGTGGGTGATGGAGTGCCGGAAGACCAACCCGGCAGTGGCCATTCCATCCAATTGATTAATCCATTTTTTGACAACGACCTTGGTGGCAGCTGGCGTTCGGCTTATCCCACGCCGGGGGCGCAAAACACAGAGGTTTATGTCGAAAACATCCCACCTCATATCCGCCAGGTGGAACATTATCCCAAACAACCTAAGTCAGACGAAGTCGTAACCATTACTGCCAAGGTAACCGATTCCGATGGAGTTGCCAGTGTCAGGTTAATATACCAGGTCGTCGAACCCGGCAGTTATATCAACATCAACGACTGGCAGTACCACTCGAATTGGGTCTTCATCGAAATGCATGATGACGGACTCGACGGCGATGAAGCTGCTGGTGATGATATTTACACGGTACAAATGCCGAGTTCTTTGCAGGTCCACCGTCGGCTGATACGGTACCGTATTGCAATGTCAGATACCCGTGGACGCAATCTTGTTGTGCCGTACACAGATGACCCACAACCGAATTTTGCATATTTTGTCTATGACGGTGTGCCGGCCTGGTACGGTGCTGATCGACCCGGCGTTAGCCCTGTGGTCGAATACGGGACCGAGGTTATGCGCAGCCTGCCCGTTTACCATCTTATCAGTAAGAAATCCGATGTTGAGGGAGCCACCTGGCTTGAGCGGCACGAGCAGGGTGACCCCCAACGGAAAGATTTCAAATGGTACGGCACGCTGGTCTATGATGGAAAAGTGTACGACCATATTCGTTACCGTATGCGCGGGGGCGTCTGGCGCTATGCCATGGGCAAGAATATGTGGAAGTTCGATTTCAATCGGGGCCATCACTTCCAGGCCCGCGATGACTACGGCGAAAAGTATAAAACCAAATGGAACCGGCTTAACTTCTCAGCCTGTATTCAGCAAGGCGACTACCGGCACCGCGGCGAACAGGGAATGTTTGAAGCAGTTACTTTCAAGCTCTTCAACATGGCCGGTGTCCCGGCTCCAAAAACGAACTGGCTGCACTTTAGAATCATTGATGAGGAATACGAAGATGGGATGCTCAACGCTGCTCATCCGCCAATAACACGCAGCGGAACGCAGTATGATGGTGACTTCTGGGGGCTATACCTGGCTATTGAACAGTTCGACGGTCACTTTTTGGATGAGCATGACCTGCCGGACGGCAACCTTTACAAGATAGAAAGCCATAATGGAGAATTGAATAACCAGGGACCTACGGCGGTTACGGACGGGTCTGACCTCGCGAGGTTCAAGCGGGGCTATTACGATAATCCCGACCCGAGCGAGCAGTGGTGGCGTAATAATGTCGACCTTGATTGCTATTACTCCTACCGGGCCGTCGTAGAGGGCGTCCACCATGGTGACGTTGGGTACGGGAAAAACTATTTCTTCTACCTCAATCCTGAAACCAATATCTGGTCGCAGCTGCCCTGGGATGTCGATCTGGTCTGGGCGGATAACATGTATGGCGACGGCGAAGACCCCTTTAGGAAACAAGGAGGTATCCATCGTCGCCCTGTCCTTTTTTTGGAATTTCAGAATCGCCTCCGCGAGTTTCACGACCTGCTCTACAATCCTGGACAGATGAACCAACTGCTTGATGAGTTTGCCTCTATTATCGATGATCCCAGCGGCGAACTTTCGATTGTGGACGCAGACCGGGCCATGTGGGACTACCATTGGGTTATGGGTAGCGCGGCCTACCCGAAGTACCTTTCCCGCCCGGCTTCAGCTAAGGCAAGCCAAGGCCTGTTTTATCAGAGGGCCGCGACCAAAGACTTCCCCGGCATGGTCCAAATTATGAAAGATTATGTTACATCCAGCCATCGGGAGTTTGATACTCCCACTTATGACCCCGATATCCCGCGCCAGCCTAACGTCGCTGCTACCTGTGGACCTAATTTTCCAATCAATGCACTTACTTTTGAGACAAGCCCCTTTAGTGATGCTCAGGGCAGCAGTACCTTTGCCGCGATGAAATGGCGTATCGCCGAGGTGGCCCCCGGTTCTCAAGTCATATCCAGTCGTCAAGGTATCGTGCTGGTAAATGACGGTGCCGAGTGGAAATATTTTAAAGGTACACGAGAACCACCGCTTTCACGAGGAGTATCGTGGCGCCAGACTGGTTTTGACGATTCAAGCTGGCTCATCAGCAAAATGGCTATCGGCTACGGCGAGTCGTTCATTGTTACCAATCTAAGCGATATGAGAGGTAGATACACGACGATTTATCTTCGCAAGACATTTGAGGTAACTGACGTCGAAGCCATCGGAACATTGAAACTGGAAGCCAAGTATGACGACGGGATCAACATTTGGATTAACGGTTTCCATGTAGCCGGCGGCAACGTTCCGTCAGACGAGCTGCCATTTAATGACACCGTTAACAACCGCTCGGAAAACCACAACTTTGAATCTTTTGCGCTGCCTGAGGCGAGCAATTATCTTGTTTCCGGCACAAACGTTATTGCAGTACAGGTTATTAATTCTTACCTGAGCAACAGTTCCGATTGTTTCATAGACATCCGTTTGACCGCGGTACAGGCCGAGTCAGGTAGTATCCCGCCGGTTTATCAAACCAGGCCGGGAAAATATGAGATCGATGCCGTCTGGGAAAGCCAAGAGATTACGGACTTTAGCAGAGACATACAAATACCCGCAAGCGCGGTTAAGGTTGGCCGGACCTATCGAGTTCGCTGCCGGATGAAGGACAAGACCGGCCGATGGAGTCACTGGTCTGAGCCTGTTCAGTTTTTAGCAGGTGAGCCGCTGTCAGCCGGTATCCTGGAGGACCTGCGCGTCACCGAAGTGATGTACAATCCCGCTGCTCAGCCTGCAGGTGGTTCGACGGACAACGAAGATTTTGAATTCATCGAATTGAAAAACATCGGCGATGAAACGCTTGATCTGACCTTTGTTTCCTTTGTCGAAGGTATAACATTTGATTTCAGCAACAGCAACATTATGGGCCTTGCGCCCGGCGATTTTGTCGTAGTGGTTGGGAATGAAGCCGCTTTCAAATCTCGCTACGGTACAGATTTGTCTGGTAAGATCGCCGGTGAGTACTCCGGCAAGCTGTCAAACAACGGAGAAAACATAAGCCTGGTAGATTTCTGGAACGGCACAGTCGCTACGTTCGAATACAATGATAGTCGCGGTTGGCCGCTATCAGCCGACGGTGGAGGCCATTCTTTGGTGGCCTTGAATTCTGCCCTGGTGGGTGAGCCCCGTCCCGTCTTCGACGGGCGGGGTGAGCCTGAAGGCTCGTTGAACTACGGCGGCAACTGGCGTGCGAGCACTTACATCGGCGGTTCCCCAGGTCGAGATGACCCTGAACCGTTTACCACCATTGTCCTCAATGAGATTATGGCACATACCAATTATAGCAATCCTCTGCACCCGGAGTACGAATCCAACGACTGGATAGAACTTTACAATACCACCGGAATGATTATGAATCTACAGGGCTGGTATCTCAGCGATGACATTTCTGAATTAAAGAAATGGGCCATTCCCGCAATTGATATTGCCGGTTATGGTTGGATTAGTTTTGACGAGGTTGGTGGTTTCCATAATCCCATCTACAATGGTTTTGGTCTGAACAAGGCAGGAGAAGAAGTTATTTTGTCTTATCTGCCCGGCAGTTCAGAAGACCGCGTAGTTGACTGTATTAGATTTAAGGGTCAGGAGAACGATATATCTCTGGGACGTTTCGTGGATGGCGGGTCGTACTGGCTTGCTATGTCACCATCGCGGGATTCGGCTAATAATAATCCTTTCCTGGACGTGGTGATTGATGAGCTGATGTATCATCCTGTAGAGCTTAACGAAGAGTACATTGAGTTATACAACCCGACGGCGGCCCGGATTTATCTGGAAAATGCCGAAGGCACCTGGCGTCTGGATGGCGCGGTGGATTACACATTCCCGGCGGGGACCTCGATTCCCGCTGGGGGCAGATTGATAGTTGTAGGCTTCGACTCGTTTACGGAAACCACTCGGTTGAATAACTTCATCGCCGCATATAATACCCGTTCGTTAATTGCCGGAGTGGAGATAGTAGGCCCCTGGTCTGGTAATCTCTCTAATTCCGGTGAACGGCTTGCCCTGGAACGACCTCTGTCTCCGGACCAGCCGGGCCAATCGGTTTGCTGGGTGATTGTGGATGAAGTGATTTATGCGGATGTACCACCCTGGCCTGAGGCTGCGGATGGTGCCGGTGATGCCCTGCAGAGGGTCTTTGCGGACCAGTATCATTCAGGTAGTGACCCTACCAACTGGCAGGCGGCTTTACCCACGCCCGGGCAGTAAAACATTGATTATTGACAATCAATTATTGACAATAGAAAATAGTCAATAGAAAATAGTCAATAACCAGTTGATTTTTTCGTTTTTTAGCTTTTCAGGGATGAGCGTTGAGCGAGAAAAGCAAATTATCACCTATAGGTACAGCCGCAAAAAAAGCTGGCATTTCTCGGCAATCTCTGCAATATTACCTTATGGTCGGTCTGCTTGAGCCGACAGAAGTGACGCCGACCGGCAGACGGATGTTTGATGAAAAAGGTATTGAGCGAATTAAACTGATAAAAAAACTTAACGATAGCGGCTATCCTTTGCGTGCCATAAGGGAGCTGTTTCTGGAAGGCCGCAGTGATTTGAAAGGGAGTAAATAGTGAGTGACTATGAGACCACCCAAAGAAGACGCAATATGATTGTGGGCGTTTTTGTGATAATAGGTATATG
>JBGVTO010000293.1:0-15933 GCA_041862635.1 Phycisphaerae bacterium
TTCTTTTCGTGTGAGAATTTCATTCAACCAGTCATCAAGATTTATGCAACCTTGCGATAATACGATTTTAGTAAACCACCAAGGAATTCTTTACGGTGTATCTGCGAAACATGAGTCTCTCCTGCGAACTTGGACTTGAGAATCTTGTTTTCCAAGCGAAGGTACTCGTTCTGGAGAGTTAGCTCACGGCATAAGATCCGGACAATCGTGGCAATCACTGGTAGGCCGAGCCATTTGGCTGGTTGATCAGAAGGCATTTGCGTGGGCATAACCATCCTCCAAGTTCAACTTTGCATCCATGAAGCCCGGAGGATAGCATAAACGTATGATTTGGCAAGGCTTAATTCGGAAAACTGCTGGCTCGGTTGAATAAATGTACCTTACGACATGCTCGGCACACTAAAAAGGAGGGGCGGGTTCGAATCCCGCCCTCTTCAGTTTTTGGGTTGCAATGGAATGACAACCGCTGCCTGACTGTTCGTTTAGATAAGGCACTTCCACCGGCCAGGAACAAAAGACCGGTTGTTTAAGCTGTTAAGAGAGCCTATCAATCCCGCACAGCTAACCGCAGCCTGCGACACTTGTTCGTGGCTTTATTTGAACATTCCTTGCACCAAACCGCCAATCCATCTATATGTCTGCGATGTTTGTAGAATTTGCTCTCGGCCTTCCACTTCTTACATCTGCCACATCGCTTCTGTCTCACACCTTCAACGACCCTATGAAGGTCCTCATAGTTATTGTATTTTTTCACAGCACCTCTGTTTTTTTCGTAACGTTCCCGGGCATATCCGGACTCACACTCCTTGCACCAAATCCTCAGTCCGTCCGCGCGGGTGCGATTCTTGCCAAACGCACTCTCGTCTTTCTGCTTTTTGCACTTGCTGCATTGCCTCATTTTTCCATCCATCTATTTAACTATCCCTAACAAAACTCGCCGAGGTCTTTAACCTCGGCCATTTCCATGGCCCGCATTCTACCACATATTCAATTAAAAGACAAAGGTTCGCTATAAATTTTCTCAATTGCTATTTTTATTTACAAAAACTGTATAATCCAGCCTTGCAAGCGAGGATAGTCCTAAAAAAACACACCTTAGCAGATTCAAATCACAAATTTTTTTACTTTACTCCAAATCCGCCAAAAACTGACTCTCTACTCCATGGCTTTCAAGCTGCTCCTTTACGTAATCAAGTGTTGCTGCCAATTCTTCGGAGTAATCATCCTTAACCGCCTCAATAGCTGCAAGCAAGCCGGTCTTCATTAATTCAGACGGCACTTCAACGATAATTCCATACCGCTCTTCTAACATCAGCTCGGCTAATTGTGCGCCTTGTTCAGCCGTCAAATCTATTGCGTTTTCTTGTGTCAATATTTCACCGTAAAGTTCCATATACTCTTTGAATATTGTTTCAGTTTCAACAATCATCAGGATTGCTTCTTCAACTATTGTCCCAGCCTCTGTGGCGAAATCTTTTGCGTATGCTCTGCTTAATAGCATTGGGATTAATGGGCTTCTCAATTTGGCGGCCACTTGCATCCGCATTCCAATTTGCGTATCTTCATTTTGGCTCACCAACAAATCGACCGCACTTTCTATGGCACTATCGGCAATACTCAAAGCTAATTCATCAAGTAATTCCGGCGTGTAAGCAATCCCGTTTGCGTTCAAGAATAACATAATTCCCAGCTTTAATTGAGGTGCCAATGTTCTCATTTTTGTAACCACATAACCTTCTTCAGGACTGACAGTAATAAAGCTTATATGCGCCGTGTGGTCTGCTCCCCACTCATCATTATGGCTTGCAAATCCGTAAGCAAACGCAACGCTTTCGTCAAACTTCGCCTCCTCGACCACCTTCATAAACTCATAATGTGTCTCGGTCCATAAATAATCCTGATGTTCATAGCCAAACATCAGATTAAACATATCAGGTACAACCGAACCATACATCTCCTGCAAATTCATAACGCCCGGCTCGTGCCCTAATTCTTTAGCAAGATACGCGTGAGTAGCTGACCCCCACCCAAACGCTAAATTCGGCCCGGCACATACAACTACACCGATAATCAGACTTGAAAGTAACCTATTGTTCATTTTCCTGCCTCCTATATTTGAGTAGATGAGAATTTTTTTAACGGCTCTATTGTTCCAGGACCACAGCGCCTTTCTCGCCAATCGGCACCCAGTCGGGTTCCTTGTTGCTTTTTCCGTCGGTAGTGATCTGGACCCATTTCCCCGTCAGGTCACTTATGCAGATGTTCCAGCCCGGCGCCTTGTTGCCAACCGAGTACTCCACCCAGGGGCCATAACCGAACGCAATGTATTGGCCGTCCGGCGAAAAGTCAGTATGCGCCACGTAATATCCTTTCCCACACTCGACAACACTGTGAACATCGGCCACTCGCGGCACCGGCAAAGTCAGATCGATATCAGCCACGCACAATTCCGATTCCGTCCGCCCCCAGGTTATTTTCCGGCCGTCAACACTGACGTCCGTCCGGCAACCCGCGAGTCCATATTTGGCCAGGTCAAACACCGCGGTCCCCTGCGCTCCAAAGGCAATAATAGAATGACTAAAACCCATGCCACCGTGCACGGTTCCGACAAACCACTTACTGTCCGCGGGCCAACAGATGTTGTAAAGATGGTGCAGATCTTTGTTTGGATGTTGCTCATGTCTTCCAGTCGCTATATCGTAAAAGAATACTCCTGTGGTAGCGTAGGCTCGGGTAGTGTAACGTTCATATTCGTCCTTCAGGTAGGCGATCGTTTTACCGTCGGGACTCCAGCACGGTTGCCGGGCGTTGTCAGCGACTTTCACTCGCCCGGTCCCGTCGATATTCATATAGTACACATTTCGAACTTTCTGATTTCCCACTTCCTCATCCACGATAAAACAGACCTTTGTCCCGTCGGGCGAAACGTGTGGATACATTTCATCCACGTCTTTCGTCTGTGTAAGATTGATCCCATTGGAACCATCTGCATTGATCAGATACAGCTCCCAGTTTTCTCTGCCCTCGGTCTCTCTGTACATTTCATAGATGATCTTGAAGGGGATCGCCTTGAGGTTTAGTTTGGACTTGTCTTGAGGCTGCTGCCGCAGTTCGGATTCATGCGAAGGTTGTGATTCCCTGGCAGTCCCGACGCCGCCAAAGACATCGAGCCACAGACAGAAAAGAATCCCCAAACACAACAGCCGTCCGGCCTTATCAAATGACTTTCTCATATTGTTTCCCCTTTCACCCCCCGGAATACAGCTCTATTAGCATCGTTATTCTTTGGCTCCATACTTGTGCAGCAGTTCGAGGATTTTTTTGTGCCTTTCTGTTTCGCGATGGACATCGGCGTCTGGCCGTCACTGGTCTTGCTATTCACATCGGCACCTGCGGTAATCAGAAGCTCAGCCACATCGCTGCGGCCAAAGCCGGCTGCACCGTGCAGCGGCGTCTGGCCATTCTCACCCTTTGCATTGACATTCGCACCCTTGGCAATAAGCAGTTCGGCCACATCCTTGTTACGACCTCGGCTCGCAGCGTAATGCAGGGCTGTCATATCCCATTTGTCCTTGGCGTTAACATCCGCTCCTTTATCAATAAGCAATTTGGTCGCGTCTTTACGATCGCCCCTGGCCGCGCCATGCAGGGCTGTCTGACCCCATTTGTCCCTTGCGCCGACATCGGCACCTCCAGTAATAAGGACTTCGGACACATCGCCGTGGCCCTGCATCGCCGCCCAGTGCAGGGGTGTCAAGCCATTCTTTAGCGTCGCATTGACATCCGCACTGCTGGCAATCAATAGCTTGACGACATCCTCATATGCCCGAACCGCCGCGAAGTGGAGGGGGGTGGCGCCGTACCGGTCCTCTTTGCTGACGTGTGCACCCTTGGCAATAAGCAGTTCGGTCATATCGTTGCGGCCAAAATTGGCCGCAAAGTGCAGCGGTGTCCAGCCCCTTTTGTTCTCTGCATTGACATACGCACCCTTAGCAATAAGGAGTTCAGCCACATTGTTATGTCCTGCCTTAGCCGCAACACACAGGGGCGTCGAGCCGTCCTTTTTCTTCGCCTTGACATCGGCACCATTGGCAATAAGCAGTTCTGCCAAGTCTTTCCGGCCCTTGTCGGCCGTGATGTGGAGAGGTGCAAAACCGTCTTTGCGCTGTGCATTTACATTGGCGCCTTCTGCCAGAAAGAGTTCAACAAGACCCGCCCGGCTCAACTCTGCCGCTAAGTGCAGGGGCGTATCGCCGTTCTTGTCCTTTGCGTTGACATCGCCGCCGCTGGCAATAAGAAGCTTGACCACCTCTTCTGAGCTTTGAGTCGTCGCGAAGTGAAGAGCAGTCCAGCCAAACTTATCCTTTGAGCTGACATTAACACTCTTGGAAAGGAGCAGGTCAGCTACGGCCGTGTGCCCTTCCCGGACAGCAAGGTGCAGTACCGTCTGACCTCTCTCATCCCTTGCATTGACCTCGGCGCCCTTTGAGAGGAGCAATTTTACTTGTTTAATGTTACCTTTAGCCGCAGCCTGGAGAAGTGATTTGTTTAATTCATTGACTTCTTCCGGTTGGCTCTTGAATCCGGCAGCGATAAGCGTCAATGGCAAAACTAAGCACAGTAGTTTTAGCAGTTTCATTTTTGGTTACCTCCTATTCTTTTTCCCGAGAAGAGGCGTGACCCACGAACAGCATTTATCATTCCTTAGCTGGGTGCTCGCATAAGAGTTCAGCCATTTCGTCGGTAATTTCCATATAAGCGATTTGGCAAACCTCTTAAGACCTCTGATTTCATTAGACTACCAAATCCACTTCAAATTTTCAACTGATTTCAGCTTCCTTTTGTCAGCTATCCTAAAAATAAATTTCTTGACTAATGTGGGAATTGTTTGTAATGATGTCCATATAGTACGCAAAAAGGATTTTGTGGTGTTGAGAATGGAAACAGCCGCCGACCAAAGAGCAGAGCAAAGATTGCGTTATCGCTGGCCCATTCGGTTCGCCGGGGACGTCAAGGAAAAACCTTCCCCGGGCCAGGTCTTTGATGTCTCCAGCAAAGGTTTGGCCATCCTTTGTCACGCCGACAGAAACTGTCCTCATCCGGACCAAATGGTAACAGTTGACTTTGGTGTCCCGCACTTTGACTCAGCCGATTCCTTCGACACGGTAATGTTCAATCGCATCGGCCGTGTCTGTCGCGTTGATAACCTCAACAACAAGGTCAATCGTGTTGCGCTCCAGTTCGCCGAACCATTGTTCTTCAAACCCGGCGAACAGGACATCAGTGAATCCGATGTCCAGCAAAGGCTCCAAACCAAAGCCCGCTCGATTACCAAAGCTGAAGAAAAGGCCAAGTTTTACAGTAAAGCCCTGGCCAGAGCCGAGCAAAAAACAATCTCCTATGCACAGGCCAAAGCCAAAGCAGAAGAGAAACTAAAGGCCGAGATTGAAGCAAGATGCAAAACCGAAGCCAATTCAATAGCCCAGGCTGAACAAAGTGCCCAAGCCGAAGCCAGAGCTAAATCCGAAGCCGAATTGAGAGCAAAAGCAGAAAAGAAAGCCGAAGTCCAGGCCCAGAAAATAGCAAACCTCGAAGCCCAAATGCGGCAGAAGATTAAATCTTATACCGAGCAGATTATAAAAATCAAAGCTGAGCTTGAACAAAAGGCAAAAGCCGAAGCCAAAGCGAAAGCCCAGGCTATGCTTAGAGCAAAGGCCCAAAAGAAGGCCAGGGCCGAAGCCCAAAAAAGGGCAGAGCTCAAAGCCCAAATGCAGCAGAAGATTAAATCTTACACCGAGCAGATAGCAGAAATCAAAGCTGAGCTTGAACAAAAGGCAAAAGCAGAAGCCAAAGCGAAAGCCCAGGTTATGCTAAGAGCAAAAGCCCAAAAGAAGGCCAAGGCCGAAGCACAAAAAAGAGCAAACCTCGAAGCCCAAATGCAGGAGAAGATTAAATCTTACACGGACCAAATAGAACAAATCAAAGCCGAAGCCGCCGAGGCAATAGCCAAAGCAAAGGCCGAAGCGTCAAATACAGTAGCCAAAGTCAAGGCCAAATTCAAACAAAAGACCAAAGCATACGCTCAGACAAAAATCAAAGCCGAAAAAAAACCAAACGCCAAAGACAGCACCAAAGACAAAGCCAAACTTCCCACAAAAGCGACTTTGCTGAAAAAGGTGGACAAATTTATCACAGACAGGGACAGAATTTATTAATTCATCACTGTGCCAGAGAATCTGAAATCACTTGAAAATTCCCGATGGATTTTGTAGTCTAATGAAAGCAGAAGTCAAGGTAGGCTGTTATTATGCTTTTCGTTATTAATGGAATACAGGGTGGCACCCTCAAACTCGTTTGGGGGTAGTCTTGCCGGTTAAGCCTGCCTTTTCTGTAAATTTCTGGTTTCATTTGTTTTGCAAAGACCAATAAATCATGTATTTGGGAAATTCCGGACAGGTTCTCTAACGGTGAAAATTTTCGCTCATCTTAGTCGTTTCGGCACAAAAAATGCACGTATCCAGCCCGATGGTTACACAGTCGGCGAAGAGAAATCCATGACGCAGGGCCGGGGCCGGAACAAAACGAGCCGGCGACGCAGCAGCTTGCGCATCGTTTTCTTTCACCTCGCAGCCATGGTCGTTGTCCTCTCGCCCCTCGTGGTGGGCGAGCTGGTGCTGAGATTGTGCGTCCCTCCTCCCCCAATCAATCTGGACGACCCCTACGTCTCGTTCGCCGGCCTGCGTCCCCTCTTCGTCCTCGACTCAACAGGCACACGCTTCGAGACAGCTGAAGAACGTCTGATTTGCTTCTGTCCCCAGTCGTTCGCCGCCACGAAGCCTCCGGAGACGTTCCGTGCCTTCTGCCTCGGGGGTTCGACCATGCAGGGACGCCCCTACGCCGTGGAGACTTCCTTTACGACCTGGCTCAAGCTCAACTTGCGTGCCGCCCGGCCCGAAACGAACTGGGAAGTCGTCAACTGCGGCGGGATCTCCTACGCCAGCTATCGTCTCGTACCCATCATGCAGGAGCTGCTCAAGCATGAGCCTGATTTATTTATCATATACACGGGGCACAACGAATTCCTTGAAGATAGAACATACCGGCCCCTAAAGAGAATGCCGCGCGCACTGCTCCGGCTGCATCGAGTAATGCTCAACCTGCGCAGCTACTCTCTTGCACACCGGTTCTTCTCTTCCCGTCGCGGCCGAAACTCAGGCGACGGACGCTCATCGAAGCCTGTTCTGCCATCCGAGGTCCAGGCCAGGCTCGACTTCAGCGACGGACTGGATTCCTACCATCGCGATGATGTGTGGCACCAAGGCATCATCGAACACTTCCGCCACAATCTTCAAACCATGGTCCGGATGTCCCGCGGCGCGGGGGTCCCCGTCATCCTCGTAAATCCGGTCACCAACCTGAAGGACTGCCCGCCTTTCAAGTCGCAGTTCCGCACCGACCTGTCCGAGCGAGAGAGGGAGCGCGTGGTCGAACTGTGGGAACAGGCCGGAAAACTGGACTGGGCTGATGCCTACGACAAGGTCGGGCTCCTTGAGCAGGCCGCCGCGCTCGACAACCGGCACGCAGGGCTCCTTTACCTGATCGGCAAGTGCTACGAGTACATAGGACGCTCCACAGAAGCAAAGAAATGGTTCCTGCTCGCGAAGGAGGAGGACGTCTGCCCACTGCGCATCCTTGAACCCATGCACGAGGCCATTCTGGACATCGCCGCACAACATCGCGTACCGCTTGTGGACGCCAGGATGCTCGTCGAGGAACGCACAAAGGACGGAGTCCCGGGTGATGAATGGCTGCTGGACCACGTGCATCCGAGCATCGCGGGCCATCAGCTCATTGCCGACTCACTGTACAAGACCTTGGAGGAGATGGAACTGGTGCGCACTGGCCAGGACTGGCGGACAACCCGGGACGAGCTGTGGCAGCGCCATCTTTCGTCCCTGAACGAAAACTACTATGAGCAGGGGCTCACCCGGCTCCAGAGGCTGCGCAACTGGTCTCGTAAGCCCATTCCAAATCCACATCCTCGCCCTTCCGGCTCCACGCAGAATTGACCTTTAGGAATCTAATGAAATCAGAGGTCTTAATGATTACCACACACACAATTATAGCACGAACTATTCTATCATCTCCCTGCTCGGCTTGCCCCGTAGTATTGTCAGAGACTGCCCTTTCCTGCGGGGCTTGCATAAATGCTAAAAAAGAAGGGAGACAGGCGCCCCCCAGTTGTAATGTGGGCTTAATGAACCCGCCTGTCTCCCTCTGTGAAGGAAAGAGTATTATGCCTGTTTTAAGGTGCAGCGACCTGGTTAGCTAATAACCCCCAATATCTAAAATATAACTGATTTATCTCGATGTGCAAAACAAATAAAGTTTTTGCTTTTTCGTTTATTATAGGTCCAATAATACCCCCAGCTTCCCTCATCCACCCCCTTCTCGCGGATTCCGTATTCCTGTAATTTATTTGATTATTGAGCCTAAAAAAGCTATAATCCTTTTGTGCAATTATAGGCGGTTCGATGCAGACACATCAAGACAAAGCTATAGACCAGCACGATGTAGCGGTGCCCTTATGAATAGAAAAAAAGATTTACCCTGTTAGTTAGAAATGAACATTCCTGATCGCCAAAGCGGAAGTTTTCTAACGGGCCCCGTGAGAAGAAACTTCTCTAATGGGGCGGGCTTTACCTTGATAGAGCTTTTGGTAGTGATTGCCATCATTGCGTTATTGATGGCGATACTGATCCCGGCTTTAACCAGGGCACGAGAACAAGGTAAACGGGCGGCTTGCAGCCACAATCTCAAAGGTTTAGTTTTGGCCTGGCTAATGTATATCGACGACAATGACGGTCACTTGGTAAAAGGCAACGCTGGAGATAATGGATGGGTAAAACTCCTCGGAACATTACCAAATGAGGAGCCTGTCGAAGACCAGCTGGATACCATAAGAAATGGCCTCTTATTCGAATATGCCAAGATGACCAAGCTATACCGATGTCCGGTCGCCGAGAGAAATGAAATGCGGACTTACAGCACAGTTCATGCTATGAATGGACTGAAATTCACTGGAAGCGGTGACGTACATAAGAAATTATCTGAGATTAGGAGACCTGGTGAAAGACTGGTTTTTCTCGACGATTATGGTGAAGATTGGGATGCCTGCTGGGCCGTTTGGCATACACAACCATCATGGTGGAATCCCATCCCAATGCGTCACCACGGCGGAACGACTTTGGCATTTGCGGAGGGACATTGTGAATGGTGGGGCTGGAGGGACCAACGTACCATAGATTATGGTAACGAGCCATGGGCTATCTCAGAAGCCGGAGCAGGTATAGAGAAAAATCAACCTGGCAATGTCGATTTAATGAAATTGCAGAAAGCAGCATGGGGGTCTTTAGGATACGAACCTTAAAGAACATGGTCCCAGCAGGACGATACACCCAAAGAGTCTTGGGCTTCTTAATATTCGACACCGGCCGATAAAACAGGCTGATACCGCATATAAATCAAGCTCTCATAAATTTATTCGCAGAGAATCCGTTAAAGCCGGTCGCAATCTTTGCCGATAAAAAGACCGATAAGGCAATAAAGGGACAGTTGGTCTAAAGCGATTACGCCGCTCCGTCGCTGAAGCTGTTGAGCGTAGGTGACACGACCGAGCTGGAGCATACCGAACAGCATGGAAAACGGACAACTAAAACTCATCGATGTTATAGAACAGATGTGCACTGAGAAAGATGTCTCTTTTCAGCCTATGCGTGTTGCCCGGGACATTATGAATACCGATGTTAAAACACTGACCCTCGACCATACCATAGGCCACTGCCTAAAGTTTATGAAAGGTCGTAGAGTCCGGCACGCTCCTGTGGTGGACCTTCCAAATGAAGGAGAGACAAAGCCGTACTTTGTTGGTGTCGTTTCAGAAAGAGATGTCTTGCGACTGAACGAACCGGATACCGAAATAATCAACAAGCGAAAGAAAGGCCAAAGATCCCTGCGGCAGTTGCTGGTAAATATAGTGGCCAGAAAACCCAAGTCTGCCTCCCCTCAGACTCTGGTACAGGACGTCATTATGACCATGACCTCTAACCATATTGATATGGTGCCTGTTCTCGACGACGCTGATTTAGTGGGTATCATCACGACTACGGACCTCATGAAGCTCTTCTTCAAGCTCGATGAGGTGATACACAAGCTGTGCCCGAAATTGAAAAAAGGTGCCCCACCTGTTGATATGGCTTCTGAAAGCGCAGCTAAGGCCAATATTTTGTCCTCATGGGTTTTTCGAGTCGTTCGAGAGATTATGACCGAACAGGTGATTTCTCTGGAGCCTCAGGACGACTTAGCCAGAGCAATCGAAGTCATGCAGGACGAAGAAATCAGACACGTCCCAATAATGGATGAGCAGGAGAAATTTGTGGGCCTGGTCTCCGATAGGGATATTCTGCGGAATCTTCCCTATGCCGGCAGGCGACCACCGTCACCCCCAAAGAGATTTCGAGAGCACCTGTTTGCAACCAACTCATGGACCAAATGTCCCCTACTGCCCCTCGACAGCGTTATGGTACGGAAGGTGCTGCATATTTTGCCCGGCTGTAGTGTCTGCGAGGCGGCGGATATCTTGTACACGAAGAAGATAAGCTGCCTTCCAGTAGTTGACGAGCAGGAAAAGCTTCGGGGAATAGTTACTGTTACCGACCTGATGCGAGCCTTGCTTGCCGCCTATGAGCCGGCTGAGAAAGCCGACCTAATCACAAGCCAAAGCAGCATCTGCTGACTTTCAGCTTTATACGACAGCTCTGCCCCCCACGCTTTATGCTCCACGAAATACGAATTTTCCCCTTGACTTTTTCCTTCTTTCCTCTTATTTTACGCAAACAACGCGAGATACGCATCAATAGATATCAGCGACGGGCCTCGGCCCAGAGGCCCTCGCTTGAAAAGCACGAAATGGAAATGTACGTTTAAGGAAGGAGATTGATCATGAAACTTAAATCAGGTTGGATTAACGCAATTCTCATCGCTGTCGGTTTGTCCACGATGCTGGTGGTTACAGGTTTTCCCTCTCAGGCTTCGGAACAAGAGAGAAAAGTCTCTGTCCCTCCCTCGGAGCTGCCGGCTGTCATAAGAAAGGCTATCGAGGAAGCCTTTCCGAACGGCCGGATTATAAGAATTCAAAAGGAGGTGGAAGGAGAGGACCCGGGCCAATATGACGTGGACATACGTTCCGGCTCAAAAGAATATGAAGTTGAAATCTCCCCGGAAGGCAACATCATTGAGAGCAAGGAGAGAGCACCTGCAGAAACAGCCCCAGAGCAAGAAAAGAAATGGACGGATTCTTTCGCTCTGGAGAACTGCACATTCTCTTCCGTTGGCAGGAATCGGTTCTTTATTCTCGAGCCGGGTAATCAACTGGTACTCGAAAGTCGTACAGAAAAAGTGGTGATTACCATCCTGGACCAAACCAGGAAGATCGGTAGTGTAAAAACGAGAGTTGTCGAAGAACGGGAAGAAGAGAACGGAGAGCTGAAGGAGGTCTCGAGAAACTTCTTCGCCGTTTGTAGAGAGCACGGCGACGTATTCTATTTCGGTGAGGAGGTGGACATTTACGAGGACGGCAAGATAGTCAAGCACTCCGGCCAGTGGCGAGCCGATGAGAAGAATTCCAGAGCGGGTATCATGATGCCCGGCACGATTCTCCTGGGCGCCAGACATTACCAGGAGATATCGCCGAACGCAATGGACAGGGCTGAGATAATAGCTGATGACGTAACGATGAAGACGCCGGCGGGAACATTCAGAAACTGCATAAGAGTAGAAGAGACCTCCGGAATAGACCCCGAAGAAAAATGCTACAAAACCTATGCACCGGGTCTGGGTCTCATCCAGGACGAAGACCTCCTGCTGACCGGATATAGCGAAGCTAAAGAAGAAACCGTTTCACTCAAAGATTTACCACGTGCGGTACGCGCTTCCATAAAGAAACATGCCGCCGGAGGAAAAATCACAGAGATTGTAAAAGAGATGGTGAAAGGAAACCTCGTGTACGAGGCCGAGGTCCTCCTTAACGGCAGGGAGCTCGACATCCTCATCTCTGCTAAAGGTAGGTACCTCGGGACCGAAGAGGAAGAAGACGCCAAGGCTCACCATGACGAGGACGGCGATGACGACGATGAAGACGACGAGGACGACGACGATGATGACGATGACGGCGATGACAACGACGACGAGGACGAAGACGACGACAATGACGACGACGAAGACGACGACGAGGACAACGATGACAGCGACGATGACGATGACGACGATAATTGAACCTGACAATCGCCGCCTGTTCTCCACGCGAGATACGCTTCGGAGTTTACCCTGAGCGTAGCCCGCCCTGAGCAACGCCGAAGGGTCGAAGGGCTTCACGAGATACGAGGTAATAAACAGAGCCGCCCCCGCTCTTGCTTTCGCACCTGTGCCTGCGTTACCGACAGGTGCAGGCAAGAAAGTGGGGGGATAATGGAGCGGTAACAAACCGAAAGATGCGAAACTTGTTATTGTAGCCTGTGAAGCATAATCGGTGAGTTGTTAATTGGTGAGCGAAAGACAACTAACGAACAATTTAACCAATCCTCTAATCAACTAATCCTTGGAATTCTTCTTTTCCAGATGTTGAGCTATTTGTTTCAACTGCTCGCATATCTCTTTGTTCTGTCGAAGCAGGGCCTCAATCTGCGAATGTATTGTTTTCGAGCCGAGGATGCTCTGGGCGAAGACCAGGAAAAACATCACTGCCACCGCCCCGCCGATAGCGATAAAGCTCACGGCCCACAAAATCTTTTCTACAAGCTCGTGCATACTGGCTTCCATCGTACAGTAACCTTCAAATACGAAACGCTGCAAAAATCCATCCCTCTTACGACCACCTTCCTACAATACCCAAAAATCCCATACCCGTCAAACCAAAATTCATCCTGAGCGAAGCCTGCCCTGAGCGAAGCCGAAGGGCTTGTCCTGAGCGAAGCCTGCCCTGAATTAGCCGGAGCCCTGAGCGAAGCCTGTCCTGAGCATAGTCGACGGGCCGAAGGGCCTGCACTGAACCTTGCCGAAGTGCCGAAGGGGACCTTTACATTTTTAAATACCAAAAAAATCCTTGTCCTTTATACTTCAAGTGCTGTAATATACTTGGTTCTGAAATTGTCCAAACTGGAACCTGCAAACAAGCTTTTTGGAGACTTAAAAAGTGGCTAATACTGGCGACATTCGTAACATTGTTCTTTTAGGGCACGGCGGAAGCGGCAAAACCTCTCTGGCCGAGGCAATGCTCCACAAATCCGGTGCAACGAACCGTCTTGGAAGCGTCGACGACAAAACAAGCATCTGCGACTACTACGATGAGGAAAAAGAACATCAGCATTCTATTCAGTCAGCGCTAGTCCACACCAACCACGCTGGCAGGCTGATAAACATTATCGACACGCCGGGCTATCCTGATTTTATCGGCCCGGCTATCAAAGCGATACCCGCCGCCGAGACAGCGGTCATCGTCATTAGCGCACCAGCCGGCATAGAAACCAACACACGCAAAATGTTCCAATTAGCTGCAGAAGCTAACATGCCCCGCCTTATCGTCATAAATAAGATGGACGCCGAAAATGTTGCTTTCCCTGAGCTGATAAAAGGTATTCAGGAAACTTTCGGCTCGCAATGTCGATGTGCCAATCTGCCCGCCGCAGACAAAACATCCGTTATCGACTGCATCGAGAACGAAACCGGCGATTCGCCCCTGATGGATGTGGCCCAGGCCCATACCGAGCTAATTGAAAGCGTCATAGAAGCAGATGATGACCTAATGGAAAGCTACCTCGGCGGCGAAGAAATATCCGCTGAAAAAATAGCTTCGGTATTCGTAGAGGCCTTAAAAGCCGGCACGCTTATCCCCATACTCTTCACTGAAGCCCGCGGAGAAACCGGCGTCCAGGAGCTCCTGGACATTATCGTAAAATACACACCCTCACCTCGCCAGGTAAAGCCCGTTCAGCTCAAAGACGGCGACAGCTTAATGGAGCTGGCAGCCGACCCTGCAGGGCCATTGGCCGGTTTGGTCTTTCGTGTCAGCTTCGACCAACGCTCAAATATGAAGTACTCTTCAATCCGCATCTTCAGCGGCACCATTACGTCAGAGACTAATCTGTTGCGCAATGACGAGAAGAAGGGCATTCGGCCGGGACATACCTTAAAATCTCAGGGCGGCGAAAATAAAGAAATCAACGCCGGCGTGGCCGGTGACATCATAACTTTAGCAAAAGTTGAGGAGCTGAAAGTCGGCGACCTCATACACGATGGCAAAGTGGCCGGTAAATTCGAACTGCCCCCCGTACCCGAACCGATGTTTTCTTTGGCACTTGAGCCGGCCACAAGAGGGGATGAGCAGAAAATCAGCTCTGCTCTTGACAGATTGTGCGAAGAAGACCCATGCTTTAAGGTCAGCAGAGATACCCAGACTAAGGAGCTGGTTGCAAACGGCCTTGGCGATCTGCATTTGCGGATAATGCTCGAGAAGATGAAAAACCGCTACAAGCTGTCTGTAACAACCAAGGAGCCGAAGATTCCTTACCGTGAGACGATTACCGCTAAAGCCGAGGGCCATTATCGCCATAAGAAGCAGACCGGTGGAGCAGGACAATTCGGCGAAGTCTATCTTCGCATCGAGCCGGCCGAGCGCAATTCCGACCCGCCCCTGCAGTTCAGCTGGGATATTTTTGGTGCTTCAATTCCCGGCCAATATGAGCCGGCGGTTGCTAAGGGCATTAATGAGGTAATGCAGAACGGCGTTGTAGCGGGCTTTCCGTTACAGGACATTTCAGTTTCTGTTTACGACGGCAAACACCATCCTGTCGATTCAAAGGAAGTAGCGTTCCGCGCAGCGGGCAAGGGTGCATTTACCGACGCCGTTCAAAAAGCCAAACCCGTCTTACTTGAGCCGATAGTCAATATTGAAGTTACAGTCCCCGCTCAGAACATGGGCGATATCGCCGGGGACCTGGCTTCCAAACGTGGAAGGGTCCTTGGACAGGATATGTTGGCCGGCAATTTCATTATCATTAAAGCCCAGGTGCCGTTGGCGGAAGTGACGCAGTATAACAGCCAGCTCAAAAGCGTCACCGGCGGACGCGGCAGTTACTCGATGACACTCAGCCATTACGAAATAGTACCCCCAAACGTCCAGCAGCAAATCATCGCCGCCTATGCAAAACAAAAACAAAGCGAATAACTGTCAGCTCAACGAAACGAAAGATTAGTATCCCAAATCAAATAATAGGGTTATTTCACTCTATCTCTATCCACCAATCTCCCCACTGCCACCACCAATCTTCCCAATCTCCCCAATCCCCCCACAGCCATTCCACATGGTCTACCCAGCCACAGTCGTTTCCTTCACTTACGCTATCATCCTTCACGTATCGCCATTCCAACGTATGCAAACCCGAAGCAGTGTTCGTGTAGCATCTTATTTGGCGCCAGCCCGTTGATCCGCTGATTCGGTCCTGGAGCACGCCGTCAGCGTAAAATTCCAAATAGTCATAACCTTCCTCAGAAGATACCTTCCAATAGAAGCTCACCGTTCCTGCCCCGCTAACTGTCGTCTGCATCCAAGATTCCTGGTCGTCCGAGATACCTCCACTCTGGGCTGCATCTCCATCGTAAGTAGAGGTCGAGGTCTGATAAAACCAGTCCGCACTGCCACCCGTGGTGAAACTCAAACTTGTGTCCAAGGCTCCTGAAAGGGAATCAGGCGAAGGGGGAGGTGGAGAACCACCATCCCACTCCAGCTTATCTACCCAGCCGCAGTCGTCTTTTTCACTTATGCTATAATCCTTCACGTATCGCCATTCCAACGTATGCAAACCCGAAGCAGTAATCGTG
>JBGVTO010000294.1:0-12795 GCA_041862635.1 Phycisphaerae bacterium
GGACGGCGACGGGGATGCCGACGTCCTGTCGGCTTCAGCGCTGCGCGACAAGATCGCGTGGTACGAGAACCTCGGGGGCGGGAGCTTCTCGGCCGAGAAGGTGATCTCCAGGGCGGCCGAGCGGGCCAGCTCGGTCTATGCCACCGACCTGGACGGCGACGGGGATGCCGACGTCCTGTCGGCGTCAGGGCTGGACGACAAGATCGCGTGGTATGAGAACCTGGGGGGTGGGAGCTTCTCGGCCCAGAAGGTGATCTCCACGGCGGCCGATTCGGCCAGGTCGGTCTATGCCACCGACCTGGACGGCGACGGCGATGCCGACGTGCTGTCGGCTTCATACAGCGACGACAAGATCGCCTGGTATGAGAACCTGGGACAGGTTTCACCGGGTCCTCAGATACTTTTTTCAGAGGACTTTAATGATGGCAATTACAATGGTTGGGCACTTGTAGATCAGGGTACTATTGATGGTCCTATGGCCTGGTCGGCTGCTACTGGCGTTATGGTGCAAAGCTCCAATGTCTACTCGTTACCTGTTGGTGCTGAGTTACCTAAATTAGGTACATATGCATACTGGCAAGCTGGCACCGGCTGGACGGACTATACGACTGAAGTTACGATTAGGTCTGCTGACAACGATGCTATAGGTATTATGTTCCGCTATCAGGATGAGAATAACTACTACAGGTTCAGCTGGGACCGGGAGCGGAGCTACCGTCGCCTGGTCAAATGTGTAAACGGTCAGTTTACCCTCCTGGCGGAAGATTCAGTTCCATATGTTACCGGCCAGAATTATCGACTTAAGATTGGTGCCTATGGCAGCATATTGCAGGTGTCTATTGATGGCAGCCCAATTTTCTCAGTAAACGACAGCAGCCTGTCATCGGGGACTATAGCGTTGTACAGCTGGGCTAATACCGGCAGTTACTTCGATGATATCAGGGTAACGGTCCTTGGGATTTAGCCGGGGATGGAGGTGTCCCACCGAAAAACCTCGTCCACCTTGTCATTGAAGGACTACTATGAGGCCATCCGAGCCTTATATCGTCATATTCTTCAAAATTGGTAATCGGCATGCCGATTACCAAAAATGTCTGCAGAAGAAAAAGTAAAAGAATATCCATCTGTTTAGCCCTTACTCAGGACAAAGTAAAAGTAAAGGTAATCCAACAAGATCAATAACTAAAAGTATTAACTTTAGCATATGAGGCAGGAGCAAAAGGTGAAGGACAAGTTACTGGAATATGGTCTGATAGAAGAATATCAGGAGGCTACACAAACTGGAGGGTTAACTGTGGTTTGTCTCACTAAAGAAGGAAAGTGGTGTTTCGCAAAGCCCAAATAGATTTCATACACTCAAATTTTTCAAATATAGAGAAGTAACATAGCTTTGACTTACATTTCCAGTACAGCCCATCCTGGATACTTCATATAAGGCGGGACTATCGACCAGAATTACGAACTGTGTATATATTATTCTTCTAAACCATTGACGAAGAGATTCATTGCCTCCGGGCTTCCATACATGATGGTCGAGTAAGTGTTGCCAACTCCGGGTCTTGCAGCAGGTGCGATCAGAAGGCGTTTAAATTTGTTATCCCATGCTTTTTGCAGGATTCTCAGATGTTCAGGTTCTTCGTTCAGCTTCACACTATTGACAAGTGCAGCAATCGTAACGCCAGTTTGGCCGATTGGTTTTGAGGCTGGACACGATGTGTAGCGCCAGTCGCTATATTGTTCCATCCAGGTATCATTATTAAGGTGTGTAACACCCTTTTTTATAACTTCGGCAATGCGTTCATCCCCTGAGAGCTCAAAATATCGGCTCAATCCGTTCATCCTGACCGAACTTATGAAACCGGCTTCTCCAACATGTTTCGTTTCGCAATTGCAATGTCCCCAGGGGAGCTTCCAAAGCCAGCTGCCACAGTGCGGGTCCTGAGCAGAAATGACATCATCGGCAAGCAATTTCATTGCCGTACGGTAGCGCTCGTCAAAGTCAAGCTCATAGGCGCCGGCTATGGCAAGCATTGTCCAGCCGTTAACACGTCCGATGTGGCTGCCGGTCTTGAAGTTGAACTTGCGTTCCTCAACCAGTTTGACAAGGTTATCTCCAATTTTTTCTACAGTCTCTTTCATCCACGCCTCACCAGTCAGAAAGTAATCAAAAACCATTCCCTGGGTCCAGATATGTCCTAAGTTATAGGGAGATAGACAAAGATATGGGCTCTTACTGTTGCCGACTCCAAGCGAAACATAAAGTTCACGGATACGTTCAACACTGTAGAAACCGCTTACATGTCCTACGCAATGCTGATGCACCATTCCGGGGCGGACAGGATAGGCTGGGCGGTCGCGTAAATCCTCCCCGAAATATTCCTTAAGGTCATCATTGACAAAATGAATGACATCGACCTCAGTGGTGTGTCGGGCGGCAGCATCCCCAACGTAGAAGTATTTGGGATCCCCAGTCCGTGCAAACTGCATCAGGATATGTTTGGCTGTATCGTATTCATGATTGCCCCAATTACAGCCGCGCTCGCCAAACCAGTCGCCCCAATTCATCTGTCCATAGTCGCGCTGTGCTTTGATTGAGTGACAATAACCATTATCGAAAAGATTTTCCGCCCAATCGTCGCATCACTCTGCAACTCGCTTATTACATCACGATAGAACCCGCATTTGCCGTATAGTTTCTCCACGAGCCTCCTCGCGATTTCGGCATTTCTCCGGGACTCGTAACCGCCGGCAGGGGCTGTTGATTCCCACATCACGATGTCGCCAGCGTTCTCGCCTGGCATACCTGCGCTCGCTGCAATAGTCTTACCGTCAGGACTAAATGCGACATCGTAGACGCCGCCATATGCGCGAAGGGCCAGTAATTCGGCTCCTGTTGCTGAATCCCACAGTCTGACTGTCCCATCTCTCCCACCCGTGACGATACGTTTGGCGTCCGGGCTAAAAGTAACAGAAAGGACAACGTCCCGATGACCATGCAGAGTCATCAACTCGGCACCCGTTGCTGCATCCCATATCTTGGCCGTACGATCTCTACTGCCCGAAGCGATTCGCTTGCCATCTAGGCTGAATGTTACGCAGCGAACATAGCCCTCATGTCCACCGAGAGTTATCAGTTCGACACCTGTTGCGGCATCCCAGATCTTGGCTGTCCCATCCTCATCGCCCGAGGCGACTCGCCTGCTATCCGGGCTGAAAGCCAGAGACTTAACAGCATACTCGTGGCCCTGGAACGTCACCACCTCGTTACCGCTCGTCGCATCCCATAACTTGATACTCTTGTCGTCACTACCCGAGACGATGTTTTTACCGTCTGGGCTAAAGGCAGTACACCTGACTGCACCCTTGTGACCACGTAAAGCCAACAACTGTGCTCCAGTCAAGGCGTCCCACACCCGGGCCACTCCGTTCTCCTCCTCGCCTGAGACAATTTGCCTTCCGTCCGGACTGAAAGCAAGCGGCCTGGGCCCATATACGCGGGTTTGAATAGTCCTGATGGGCTCGCCGGTCCGAGCATCCCACCACTTAATCTTGGAATGCCAACCGCACGAAGCTATCTGTCTGCCATCGGGACTAAACGCTATTAGCAATGCGCCAAAGTCATGCACGTGGCCTCTCGTCGATTCGCCATCTATCATTACATCCCACAACTTGACCGTATTGTCCTCGCTGGCAGAGACTACCCGCGTGCCATCCGGGCTGAACGCCACGTACTTCACATTCCAATCGTGACCATGGAATGTCTTGAGTTCGTCCCCGCTGTCTGCGTCCCATATTCTGACCGTATTGTCGCGACCCCCTGAAGCAATGGTCTTCCCGTCCGGACCGAAAACAACTGACAGAACGGGTCCGTCGTGTCCACGAATCGTAAGCAGCGTGCGCCAGGTTTCTGCATCCCATACCTTGATAGTCTTGTCCCAACTGCCCGAAACAATTCTCTTGCCGTCCGGGCTGAATCCCACAGCAGTTACCCAGTGTCCATGTCCGCTGAGCGTCGTCACCTCGGCACCAGTTTGAGCATCCCACAGCTTAATGCTGGTATCGTCACTGCCGGAAACAATGCGTTTTCCGTCAGGGCTAAAAGCCACTGAATTGACCCAGCCTTGATGCCCACGTAGCGTTGCCACCTCGTCACCGCTTTGAGCGTCCCATAGCTTAATCGTCTCGTCTCCACTACCCGATACAATCTTCTTGTCATCCGGACTGAAAGCGACTGACTGGATACAGTTCCAGTCTTTATCCTGATGCCCACGGAGTGTCATCATCTCAGAACTGGATTGCACATCCCAAATCCTAATCGTGTTATCCTCCCCACCAGTGATTATACACTGGCCATCAGAGCTGAGAGCGGCACAAGAAACCCCAGTTTGGTGTGTATGGATGGTTATAAGCGACTCGTCTTGAATATAATTAAGGCGATTCCATTCCCAACCGCGAAGGTCATTTGGGCAGGATGCTAAGAGTTGGCGAACACGGCCTATATTTCCCTCTTTGTATTTTGCGTCAGCGAGTTGGATGCTGTTGACGTAAAGGGTGCGCCGTAGTTCCTCTGCTTTTTCTTTGGTGGCCTGCTCGGCTTGTTCTGCTTTTGCGCGCGCCTCCTCCGCCTCGGTGTGGGCTGCGGCCTCTTTTTTTGCGGCTTGCTCAGCTTGGGCGCGGGCAGTGGCTTCTTTTTGGAGGGCGTCCTCAGCTCGCAGATACATCCCGGTGCTGATGACCAAGCCTAAGACAATGATCACGGCTATTAGGGCCGCTGTAGCGACAGAGCCGGCATGTTTTCGCACAAACTTCCTGACTCGGTAGACTGCCGTTTCAGGACCTGCTATGAGAGGCAGACCGTTGAGGTAATTGCGGACATCGTCCGCCATTTCGCTGGCGGAGCGATACCGTCGGCAGCGGTCCTTGCGCATCGCTTTCAAGGGGATCCATTCGAGCTCGCGATGCAGGCGGTGGGCCAAGGGTACAACCTGTGTGCCCCTACTGGCTGCAATGACCTTGGCCTTCTCGCCTAGACTTGTCAGGCGGATGCTCGGAGAGACAGGTTCCTGCTCCCGGATCGTCTGCTGGATTTCGGCCAAGCTGGCGCGGGCGAAGGATTCCTCCTCGAATGGCAATACGCCAGCAAGCAACTCATAAAGTACCACACCCAATGAGTAGATGTCCGAGCGAGTGTCGATATCCTGCGTCGCAAAATCTACCTGCTCAGGGCTCATGTATTCAGGGGTGCCTAGCAACTGGCCCTGGAATGTGACAAAGGTCTTTTCTGTCAAGGGTTGTGTAATGGCCTTGGCTATCCCAAAGTCGATAATCTTCGGGATCGCCCGATCGCCATGCACCGAGACGAGTATATTCGAGGGTTTCAAATCTCGATGGATGATCCCTTTCTGATGGGCATGATGAACACCCTCGCAGACCTGTTCAAGTAGCCTCAGTCTTTGTTCAATGCTTAGCCTTCGCTCGTCGCAGTAGGTCGTGATGGACATACCCTTGACGTATTCCATCACGAAATATGGCCTCCCGGCTGCTGTTGCTCCTGCGTCAAATACATGAGCTATATTCGGATGGTCCAATACAGCCAAGGCTTGCTGTTCAGCTTCGAAACGGGCAACGACTTGTTTGGAATCCATGCCCGGCTTGATGATCTTCACCACAACTTTGCGTCTAACAGGCTCTTTCTGCTTAGCTAAATAGACCAAACCCATGCCTCCTTCGCCAATTAGCTCCATTAGTTCATAGTGGCCGATCTTCGTACCCGGACCTTCGATTATAGGGGATTCCTCCACGGTAGCATTTCGGTCAATGGCTCTTACTTCAAGAAAACTGCCGGCTTCATCGTGAGCTTTTAGCAGAGCCTCAACGCGAGCAAGTAACTTAGTATTAATTCCACAAGCTTTCTTAAGATAAGCTGCCCGTTCGGTTGGCGATTTGATTTTGAGTGCGGCTTTGAATACTACTCTTTCATCATTATGCTCAGCATACATGATTTTTCTCCTAATTAAATCAACTCTACTATACTAAGCGTAATCCAGGAGTGAAATACCCGGAAGAAAATGAGAAAATTCTAAAAAAAATATTGTTGTTCAAATGACTATTGCAGCAGTATAGGCGTAAAACTTATTGCAGGAGTATCTTCGAATAAACTTTTAGCAGTAAAAAACTATTGCTTCCAAGAGTAACGGTCAATTCCCATTTTGTGTATCGCCTTTGGTGATTTCCAATCGCAGCCGAGCACGCGCATAAGCCCAATGTTCGTCGGCTGTGGAACGTGAGATACCTAAAACTTTGGCTGCTTGCTTACCAGTTAGGCCAGCAAAATAGCGAAGCTTAACCAGATCAGCCTCAATTTTATTTTCTCTCTCGAGTTTTTTCAGAGCTTCATCCAATATGAGTAGATCATCCGATAGTGCATTATTATCATCCGAGAGAACTAATTTGTTGAGATCTACTCGTTGGCGACCGCCGCCATGTTTGAGACTTTTCTTACGACGTGCATTATCGATCAGGATACGTCTCATGGCTTCGGCTGCCGCTGCAAAAAAATGGGTGCGGCCTTTCCAATTTTGGGCTTCTGAGCCCACTAAGCGGATATAAGCCTCATGAACCAGAGCGGTTGCTTGAAGTGTCTGACCAGGGGATTCCCTTGCCATTTTCTGAACAGCTAAATGACGTAGCTCCTCATATACCAATGGTAGCAACTCATCTGCAGCTTTAGCATCGCCTTGCTCAATCGCGTTCAAAATTTGTGTGACATCAGTCATAATTCTTCTCGAATCAGGACGTCAAAATGTATTTATTATTATAACGTGAATTAAAAGATGACTCAAATACTACTTAATTTTTCAAAAAGTCACCTCTTTCAGGAGCTGAAAAACACCCTGATTTCCAGGTGACTTTATGGTCGAGTAAACCAACCAATCTCCCCCCGAGCAAGATATAATCACGCCAATCTGTCTGCTGCTCACCTATGAGCCGGAATTCGTTTGCTTATTAAAATTCCAAATAACTCGTCAGCGGGTCCAATAGAGCATTTGTGTCGGCGACACAAAAACTCGTAATTGATTAAGTAGACGGTGGAAATGAAATTTATCAATGATATCACTTCTTTGATGGTATTATTGAAAAATCAAGCGGCCTATATCGAATCAAATCAGTATAAGCCCCGAGTTAATACAAATCTGTAATATCAGCTATGTGATCTTAGTTGCCGTTTCCGGTTTAAGGCGCATACAGACGAATATCGTCGAAGTACATCATACCCGAACCGCCGGCTTGCGGATTGTTCTTGTCGCCAAAACCAATAGCAATAGTATTGACATTGGCCAGGTTCACGCCCTGATCTGCAAAGGCCTGCAGGTCGATAGTCCATTCGGTCCACCTTCCTATCTGTGCGGCATCAGGATTATCGTGATTGACCACCGCACTGCCATTGAGAGCAACATACATCGACTCAGCAGCATTATCCGAATTGCCCCTGAACCAGATAGATAAAGTGCTGACACCATCCTCGGTCCAGTCACGCGGATAAGTAAGCGTCAAAGTCGCCTCAGAGTAACCAACACTGTTGTCGTAGAAAAACGGCATCGACTGGTCGCCTCCGTGAACGATAGTTTGCTCTGCAAAAGGAGGAGCGTCATAGCCGACTAAAGAACCGTTTGTCGGGTCGTCATATCCGTCTATCCACGCGTAAAATATCCTGTTGCTATCGGGGTCAGCGGGGTCAAGGTCATTGTAGGCCTCAAAATCGTCCACGACAAGGAAGTTGGCTGTTGTAAAGCTCCAGAGGATGCCCGGCCACGGACTATCCGGATTGGCACTATTGACCTCATCAATACGCCAGTAGTAGGTGACACCCAGCTCGAGTTTTCCGGGGTCATAGCTCTTAGAACCAAGGTCCCTGGTGCCTTTATACTCCGGCGAGCCGGTGTCGGCATTTTTCACGGCATCTTTATCGGTACCGAAGTAGACTTCGTGCGAAGCAGCAAAGACACTCGGCGAGAAGCTAATAATCTGGGTCCGCTTTACATCCACGGCGCCATTAGTCGGGACAAGTGCCGCAACAGCACCTTCGGTCGTAAAGCTCCAGACATCGCCCTTATGCGTCTCGATAATGTCAAACTCATCGACCCGCCAATAGTAGGTCTTAGCCTGTTTAAGTGGGCCTGGGTCATAGTTTGTAACGCCCTGCGGAGATCCGCCTGCTGCATTGTTCACATCGTCAAAATTTTCACCGAAATATACGGTGTGCAGTTTCGCACCGAAGCCTGGTCTCCACTTCAGAGTTACACCCGGGTCCACCTGCTCGGCGGCATCAACTGGGTCGGGGTCATATGCGGTCTTGGGGGCAATCGATAAGCTCCAGATTTCACCCTTCCAGGGACTATTGGATTCGGCTTCATTTACTTCATCAATACGCCAGTAATATGTCGTGCCTGGAATCAAGCCCTCCGGATAGGGAAATCCGGGAAAGCCGACAACAAAATACGGCTCGGCCTGGTTGCCCCGGAATGCCTCGGCGGCACCATCGTTCACCAAGTCAAAATTGTCACTGAAGTACACATCGTGCGAGAGAGCAAATTCGCCCGACTTCCAGGAAAGGTTCACCCACGTGTCCAGAATCAGAGAGCCATCTTCCGGATTAGGACGACTCGCGAACGGTTGGTCGGGGACGATTCCCGCAAGGCCACCGTTCATTATCGCTTCAATATCTTCAGCCTCCAGAGCTACATTGAATAAGGCAACCTCGTCGATGAAACCATCAAAAGCAGAACCAATAGTATTGGAAAGCACACCTATCCTAACAGGCTGATCATCGTACATTATCTCACCTTGTCCATCGCCACTGGCTACATTTACACCATCCAGATATAGTGTCGCAGTGGTTCCATCATAGGTAATCACCATGTGATACCATGTATTGGCTTCAAGCGCTGGGCCATTAAGCCATGTTGCCGTATTCCCAGGTCCGAATGCCAAAGCCGATTGTGCATATCCGTCTTGATGAACTCTAAATACACATCCGGCCATATCATTCCAATCGTTACCAGTCTGGAATATATGACCATATCCGTTAAGCTTTCTCGTATTGAACCAAGCCATGAACGTAAAGTGTGGGATTTTCATGCTTTCGCCGGTGGCAAACTCAATATAGCTACTTGAGCCGTTAAATTCCAAAGCACTGCCAAATTTGCTCTCGTTGGTCCACTCGGGACCATGAAGCGTTCCGTCATTCCCGTTTCCGGAAGAGTCAGTAGCTACATCACCTCCCCCTTCATCAAAAAGCCAAATTCCAACAACAGTTTCGGGATCAACGTCTGCATAGCATTGTCCTGCAAACATCAAACTAACGATAATAAAACTGATGCAGATTATGGTTAAGCGTGTCATTTTTTCCTCCTAATTTTAACTGATAACTTATAGGAAATTTCGCTCCGACCACACACCGAAGCCTGATATCTTGGGATTGATCTCTATATAGAAATAGTTAATTGATGAGAAGTATGCATATGAGGCTGCGCAGCACAAAGTCGCCAGGTTCTTACATAAAACTTTGCCTCTGGAGCAATACATAATAATTCCTCCTCTATTTAGAAATTAGAAGAATTGCACCTGCTGAATGAACTTAAAACCATAGACGCCTCACCATGCAGGCACAAGATTCACTAATATTATTTATATCATAATATCTACTTTTTCGTCAAGTAAAAATTTTTGATAGTACACTGTTAAGCGTGATTCTTACTGAGCTTGCAACCCCAAACTTTGTGCCTTATGCACATCCTCCCACGCTTTGTCATATTCTTGTTTAAAGTAGTAGGCAAGCCCCCGATTGTTATAGGACATAGCACACATTGGGTTTATCTCAATGGCCTTGTTGTAGTCTGATATGGCCAAGTTATATTTGCCTGTAGTGGCGTAAGCGTGCCCCCGATTGTTGTAGGCTTCAGCATACCTTGGGTCTATCTCAATGGCCTTAGTGTAATCTAAGATAGCTTGGTTATATTCTCCTTTATCGTCATAGGAAACCCCACGATTGTAGTAGGCCGCAGTAAGCCCTGGGCTTATCTCAATGGCCTTGTTGAAGTTTAAGATAGCCTTGTCATATTCGCCTTTCTGTGCGTAGGCAATCCCCCGATTGCAGTAGGCTAGGTCATCCCGGTAGATGGTGGAGAACCACGGGTGGTTGCGAAAGTGCAGTCCATTTACGCTAACAAGGAAATGGCCTGGTCTCCCGATAGCAAGCAAATTGCATTTAATGAGGCCAATGTCATTAAAATAGTTTCAATAGAGGATGGAAATATCGTAGACATTGAGCCGGATCTCGAAGATACAAACATCTATCATCTTGACTGGTCACCTGATGGGGAGAGACTGGTTTTCGCAGGCTACAAAGGAGGCGACTTGGGATTCTGGCTGATGGAGAACTTCCTGCCGGAGATGTCTGTAGCCAAGCCTGAGCCGATGACGACGGTACGAAGGATTGGGTATGAGTGGCGGGGTCCATTTGCCAGTCTGTCTCCCGATGGCAGATATATGTCCGACCGAGACTGGGATACGGGGACTCTTGTCGTACGCGAGATGGCGACCGGCAAAATCCGAACGTTAGTCGACAAGGACTCCCACGAAGCCGGTTTTCCGCTCGTCTCAGCAATATCGCCCGGCAGCAAAGAGATTGCATACCTCTGGAACGACCCTAACACAAAGTCCTCAAGCTTGCATGTAGTTGGTCTTGAGGGTGCAGGCCACCGAGTTCTGTGCAAAGGAAAATGGCCGATGCCTAGGAGCTGGTCTGCGGACCGTCAGAAGATACTGGCCACCATCTTAGAAAACAACGTCGCGCAAATGGTCTGGATCTCAGCCTCGGATGGTTCCATTCAACACATCGTGGACGTTAGCCTGGGATATCTTGGGAAGGTCGATATTTCATCAGATGGACATTTCATTGCCTACGACCGTCCCCAGGACAAAGATGCTTTGACGCGGGATATTTTTGTGTTTGACTTGCGTGAAAATCGCGAACTCTCTGTAGTAAATCATCCGGCCGATGACAAATTCCTTGGCTGGACGCTGGACGGACGGTATATGTTCTTTGCAAGCAATCGTACGGGGACTTGGGATGCATGGCTCCTGCCAGTTGCCAGCGGCAAACCGCAAGGATTTCCAAAGCTGGCAAGGCACGGCATAGGAAATATCACGCCGATAGGATTCACACCGCAAGGCTCATACTACTACGGACATGAGCAAACGCTCGAAGATGTCTTCGTGGCGAAGCTCGATTTAGAGACAGGCCAGTTTCTATCCGAACCTGCGCCCATTCGACAGAGCGGAGCGACTGCCTCTCACGACTGGTCGCCTGACGGTCGGTATGTGGCATACTGCGAGCGGCGTTCTGATGAATCGCAGGCCATCCACATTCGGACCTTGGCAACAGGCCAGGAGCGGACCCTGGCTAATAATCTTCCATATATACGTTGGCTTCGCTGGTCCCCGGATATGCGGTCTTTCCTAATCGATGGGTATAAGAGAGGGGATTCACAGGGCGTCATCTTTAAAATTGATGTACAGACAGGCGAGCTAAGCGATATAGTTCGAAGTACGACCGAAGTGTTGATACGACCTGAAATGTCACCCGACGGAAAGACACTCTTTTATGGTCGCAGTGATCCCGATTCAAAAACCGGGCGTCTGGTAGCCAGAGATCTCGAAAGTGGCCGCGAGAAGGAACTCTTTCGTAACGTGCCTCCCGTTCGGCTCACCGGCAGCGCCCTCTCGCCGGATGGGCAGTGGTTTGTTCTCTCCATAATAAGTAGTGCAACACGGCCTGCGGCACCACTCTTAAAGATCCTTTCAACTGCAGGTGGAGAGCCCAGAGACCTAATTCAGTTCGATAAATCGGAGAAACTGCGAGCGGTTGGTGTTACTTGGATGCCTGACAGTAAGAATTTGCTCTTCTGGAAGTGGTTTCAAGGGGACAAAGAACTTGAACTCTGGCGAATATCCGCAGAAGGCGGCGAACCACGAAAACTCTGTTCGCGAAAGGCCTTTGGCCACATGCGCGTCCATCCGGACGGACAACATGTCGCTTTCTATGATCGTTCGACGACGCGTGGGATCTGGGTCTTGGAGAACTTCCTGCCGGAATCCAAAACCGGCGAGTAAGATCAGTAACAACCGGGGGCGGGACAACTCCATCGTTCCGCCTCCTTTGCTCTACCGTAGATCAAGCGAAGCAACAACTGTCGCTTGATGAAAAGTTACACCATAAGTGTCCGTTCTAAACTCACAACAACACGGGTAAGAATAAAGGCAGACTGTTTGATGCTTAGACCAATCCTACCAACCGATCACAGCGCACTAAGCCGCGCACTGATTACTCCCAAAATGGCCCCATTTTCTCGATTTGTAAAACGTCAGAATTCTTCGAAAAGTCACCTCTTTCAGGAGCTAGAAAACACCCTGATTTCCAGGTGACATTATGGTCGAGTAGACGTAAAGCTCTATCATTTAGGCATGCTTTGTATTCCCGGTTTCTCTTCTCTTTCGATTGAAGAGTGTCACAATATTCTGCCATGTAAAAGAGCTTTACGCCCCTCACCGAGCTTGGGCGCGTTTCGAACATACGACCTTGTGTCGGGGTCTGCATGGCCGACAATAGATAAGTCTCATATATGTAAAGATTTACAGAAATTCGTGGCTCATGTAAACTGACAACTCCGACAATCATTAAGGGCGCATCGTGCCAAGTTAATTACTGATAAGGGGTAGGACTACCCTTCTACA
>JBGVTO010000295.1:0-5927 GCA_041862635.1 Phycisphaerae bacterium
GCTTTTCCTGAAGCCATTGCAGCGGCACAAAGACATTCAACGGTGTGACCTGATTGGCCTGTAAACTGAAGCGGCCAAAGTCTGATTGGCCGGCAACCGCTTTTACTACCAAACGAAATGCAATGGACAGACCCGAATCCGGCGTCAGCGGTACGTCACGCGGCATAAGGCTCGGCTTTTCAATTCGCAGCACAACTTCATCTCCCACACCTACCCCAAGCTTTGCTGCCAAGGGCTTGTTTAAGACAATCGCCTGGTTCGGACTATCTTCCAAAGGATTTTGTGCCGTTCCGATTTCAAAAAAAAGCCCGTCAACGCCGAGCACCTCAATTCTGTTTGCCCGCTTTGTGCCATCACCGTTAGCAATTAGCCCCCGTAACTGTAAGAGAGGTGCTACGATTGTATCAAGCTCTTTTGCAAGGTCATCTGCAAGTTCAGCTCTAAAGAATCTCTTCTGGGGGACAAGAGCAAGCTGCGTTTTGCCTAATCGAGCTTTAACCATCATTTTAAGACTGTAACGTACTGAGTCACCTATGACCAGCGCACCTGTCAAAACAACGGCGCTTACCATAACGGCCAGCAGAACGCCCAAATTGGTTCGCCAGTAAAAGCCGAGACTTCTTTTAGCAAGCTTCCACAAACTCATCCCCGGCTCCTATCTCTCAACAAGCCATCACTTAGTTCCATCACGTGGCCCATTTGCTCTGCGAGCTTGAGCGAATGCGTGACGGCAATCAATGTCACTTGTTCGCTTTGGTTCAGCTCAACCAGCAGCTCAGCTATATTCTCCGAGGCCTCTTTATCCAGAGAGCCGGTCGGCTCATCAGCCAACAACAGCTTGGGGCCGTTAATCAAAGCCCTGACAACCGCTACACGCTGACGCTGACCACCTGAAAGCTGGCCCGGCCTATACAACAAAAAGTCTTTAAGTCCTACACGATGGAGCAGGTTAACAGCTCTTTGCTGAATCTCTTTTTTAGGTGGGTGATTTTTACCGGCAAGCGTCGGCACCAAAACATTTTCGAGCACCGTGCACTGAGGCAGAAGATGATGTAATTGAAAAACAAAACCGATTTGACGGTTGCGTATCCTCGAAAGTTCAAGCTCATTCAGCTCTGCAAGGTCCTTGCCGTCAAATAATACCCTTCCCGTAGTCGGGCGGTCCAGAGCGCCAATAATATTAAGTAGTGTGCTCTTGCCGCTGCCAGAAGGCCCAACTATCACAAGGGACTGGCCTTTTATTACTTTTAACGTTATATCTTTTAAAATGCAGACGCCATCCGTGTTTCGCGGCGATTGATAACTTTTTGTTACATTAATAAGTTCAAGCATTTTTATCCTGACGCAAACTGTTGCGTGATTTCTCCATATATACGTACCATTTCTTCAGCAGTTTGCTCAATATTAAATTTTTCAAAAACCGCATCTCTGCCTCTTTTTCCCAGTTGTCGTGCATAATCAGGCTCAAGCAATAACGGTTCCATCGCAGTGGCCAAAGACGCCGCATTATTAGGCTCACACAGCACACCTCCGCCGGTCATCTCCAACAATTCCGGAAACACACCACTTGACGGCTCTACCACCGGCACACCGGCTGCAAGAGCTTCAAGCACATACAATCCACAAGCTACGGGCTGCTTTTCCGGCACCGACAGCACCGATATGGTTCGCAAAAAAGCAAGCTTGGTATCGTAGTCGAAATCCGGCAGAAATTCCACATCATCAATCAGACCACAAGAGCTTAACTTTTTCCGAATCCGATTTAAGAATATTTCATCATCAGTCCTCTTACCGCCTGTTATCCGCAGTATTGCATCTTTTAATTTCTCATTTTTCTTCAAGTGTATAAAGGCGTCAACCAATGTATCCAGGCCCTTGTCAGGACACATCCGTGAAAGATAACCAATGGTGGGTATTTCAGGTTCGGCTTGTCTTAATTCGTATCCATCAAATGAAATACCCATATATACAACATATATTCGTTCTGAGGCAAGTTCCAGTCTTTGCCGCATAACGTCTGCATAATATTTGCTCACCGCGATAAATGCATCTACGTCACCTACTCGTTCGGCAAGTATTTGCCAGGCCTGTTCCGAATACGGCGACGACAACCCATCCAAAAAACCGTCTTCATCCTGAAGCAGACATACCACCGGCACATCAAGTTTTTCCTTAATACCTCTGGCGAGTCCGCTCAGCAGAATATTGGACAGACACACAACATCAGGCTTGTTATCTTGCGCATCCAGCCATTCAACAAGTCTATTCAGTTCCTTTTTCTGTCGACCCTGCTCGGCCCGCAACATCGAAATTGTCATCTGGCCCAAATTCCTTGCACTTATCGCCCCTGCCCTGCGGCCAATCCATCTTAAAAGCTTTGGCGAATCTAACAGTCGGTCAAACCAGCGAGGGGTTCTTTGGAAAAACGCCGATTTTTGCTGAAGGTACACATTGATTCCGCCAAAAAAAATTGGTGTATCATTTACCGCTGCATTTTTATCAAACTGAACCGGCAAATACATTGGAACCATCAAGACATCATGTCTTAGATTCTGCATTGCCTTAACCAAAGCGACATCCCGCAAACAGTTCTCACAATAAAAGCTGTCTCCTGCGCTTGGTGTAATTTGAACAATTCTCATAAACTTTTACTCCGAATCTATCGCCCGGCGTCAAATGCATACACATAACCATCATCGCTGCCGACGACAACCATCCCGTTAGCCACAGCTGGCGAAGAAGTAACAGGTTGGCCTATCTCATACGACCAAACTTGTTTTCCATCAGAGAGTCTTAATAGATAAAGTCGGCCGTCTTCGGAGCCGACAACCACTTTGTCACCGCAAATAACCGGTGAGCTGTCAACTTCGCCCAGTGTCTGGAATGTCCAGACTACTTTACCATCATCACGACTAACACAATGCACACGCTCATCCCGTCCTCCAATTACAACTACGCTCTGTCCGATTGCGGGCGAAGAAAAAAACGGAGCATCCGCATCCGTGTATTTCCATACGATTTTGCTGGCTGCAATATCGGCTTTGATAAGTACATTATTGTAATTGCCGATATATACGTGCCCTTCGAAAAATGCTCCGGAAGCTGCAATGTATGATTCAGAATCTATCTGCGTTATTTTGCTGCCGTTGGTCAGGGACACAACGTGTATCATCGCATCGCAGCCGCCGAAAACGGTCATTTGGTCATCGACCGCAGGTGAGCCATTTATATAATTGTCCGTTTCATAAGTCCACACGACCTTGCCATTTGCCGAATCAACGCAATGCAATATACTATCGTAGCTGCCCACGAGTATCCATGTTCTCTGGCCGTCTGGTGAGCGTACCCAATTAGCAGCACCGAGAATCTCTCCGTTAGTCTTGTATTTCCACTTAAGTAAGCCGCTTTTCGCATCAAGCGCATACAGGAAGCCGTCCGCTGACCCTACAAAAACCGAACCTTCAACCACACAAGGTGTCGCCTCAACAGCATCGTCAGTCTGGTATGCCCATACCTGGCGCCCGCTTTCCAAATCAATTGCATAAACATTTGCGTCAGATGAACCAATGAAAACAACATTGTCGTCGATTGCTGGCGATGATTTGATTTGGTCATCGGTTTTGAATTTCCAAACAAATCTCAGCGAATCAGGTAAAGTTCCAGAGGCCCTGCCTAATAGCCGCTGTCCACCTCGAAACATAGGCCAACTACCTTGCTTCGGCGAAGCGCTTCGCAGAGACGAGTCCTGGATGTCAACCGTTACTTCCGGCTGCTTAAGCTCCACAACTGTGTCCTCGTCGCCAGGTTTAGGCCGGCTAATTATCAGCGCCGTAAGAATAATGCACACTCCGACAATAATAACAAGCACTAAAGTTACCTTAATTGCAACCCTCATAACAATTCCCGTCGTTCTTCATTGCCTCATCATATATAAAACCGATGCAAATAATAACGCATTAACTGGCCACAGGCAACAGAAGCTTTCGGACGTGTTAGACGTTTACCATTAGTTCAGGTGTTTTTTTCTCAAATCTTAGCGGTGATATATGCTGCTGGTGTTGTTAGCCTGACAGAGTGGATTTGCGGTGAGTCTCTAATGGAGTGTGATATCTAATTTAATGTGTCCTACAGAGCCGCTAAACGCATTTCATTGCACTTGGGTTCCTTATCCTACGTATTGACTTCTTGCCTCTGCAATGAGCTTGAGCATCTGGTCGGCCTGGGATTGAATTTCGGGGTCGGGATTCGTTACTCTCGCACTCCATTTGCTATACTCCTTATTCAGATGCCGGCGAGCCTTTTCTTTGCTCATATCCGAAGTGACGCCGAGGATGGTTTCTATATCCAAGACTTCATGCATATCGACAGGGAGCACTTTCTCCACCATTTCTCGAAACTTATCCATATCAATCTCGAGCCAGTTTGCCAGGTCTTTCAAGACAGTTAATTCTTCTTGGGTAACTGAGCTGTTAGCCTGTACAACATGTAAGCAAAGATTCAATATGTCATATCGTACTGCGAGAGGTGCAATTTCAACAATCTCTCTACAAATATCATAGCTGTTTAGTTGATTTCCATCGCGGAAAAAAGCAATGGTTTCATTCAGAGCCTTTTCAAGTTTACGCCGTTCTTTGTTGGATGCCTCGGAAAGGTCAATATTTTCCCTTGCCCAGTTTTTGATAAGCTCAACCTCACAGTCATACAGTTTCTTGTCTGCGGCACTTACTGTGAATGCCAGCGCTACGGCAAGGATTTTTGCGCGCTGGTCGTTTTCCTGTAAATCAAGATAGCCGAAATCGCGATTGTGATAGGCAAAATAGCAACGGGCCCAAGCAAGCTGTTCACCACCCTCGGCAGGGAATATTGATATAATGAACATCAGTTCTCTTTTCCCTTTGCGGGGAAGTGACAACCAGTCAAGGCGCAAAAGGGCAATGGATGTCCAGTCTGATATGGTCGTGACCTGGTGCGGAAGCTTGCCGAGCTTAGCATTGTAAAAGAAAACAGACGAATCCGGCATTTGCCACTGTTTAACCAGGGCATGGACCGGTTCACCTTGAGATCTCGGCTCGGTTACGTCCACGATGGAAATGTTCAAGTTTGCGGAACTCACGTCCTGCGGGGCATGTATTGAGCCGCAGATTTCAACGTCAAAAGCATCAAAATTACTATCACCGTTCTCTGAAAGGAGTCCTTCGTCCTGCTGTTTTGACAGTTTTACACGGCAATTAAGAACAGTCAAATCAAGCTCAGGGGAAGACTCGATAATTGGATTGGGATTTGCTTTGGGCGAAAGTGATGACTTGATGTAATTAATCAAACCCGAAAAGCTGAAGTGACTGATTAAATCCCCTGACTTTAAGCGGCTTACCAATTCCGCGAGCCTGGTGCGACTAATCAAACTAAAAAGAATCATTGACGCAGATGCTGTCACTCCAATCAAAATTGGTATCAGAAGTTTGCTCATCTGCCTACCTCTGCGTATCGCTACTCGATTTTGAAGGACTTCAATTGTTTGTCCTCTTCTCTTACATCCCTCTCGCCCATTTCACCATCCTTGTCCAGGCAAAAATCTACTTCAAGGACCTTACCTGATTCAACATCTTCGAATCTGCAGTGCATCCTCTGGTTGACATCATAACTGTAAGTAACCTTAATTGGGCGATCGGCCGGCCTATTCGGAGGAAGCTTAAATTTATGCGTTGCAATCTTATTTACGTACTCGACAGCGGTGTCTTCCCCCTGGGTTATGGTTACCTCAAGGTCTGTTTGTCCCTCGGTGAGGGTATAGAACATTTGAGAGCTTTCACAGGGCAGCGGTGTATTTTTCTTCAAAATGATACGATTCTCAATTACACGTCGGCCGGTTTCCTTGTCAATAGGAGCACAAATGGTACCATAACTGTGGTTGCAGACATCAGTGAGAT
>JBGVTO010000296.1:0-4311 GCA_041862635.1 Phycisphaerae bacterium
GCTGTCCGGGGTCGTAGCTTTCGGAGCCAAGGTTGCCGCTGCCTTTGTATTCGGGAGAACTTGTATCGGCGTTTTTCACTGCTTCTTTATCTGTGCTGAAGTAAATCTCATGCGAAGCACCAAATACCCCCGGTGACCAGGTTAGAATCTGGGTCTGCTTTACATCCACAGCACCATTGGGCGGGGCCAAAGCTGCGACGGCACCCTCAGTAGTAAAACTCCAGATCTCGCCCTTATACGTGTCGACGGCATCAAATTCATCGACCCGCCAGTAGTAAGTCCCAGCCATTTTAAGCGGGCCGGGGATATAGGTTGTAACTCCCTGAGGTAGACCTCCGGTGGCATTGTTCACATCGTCAAAATTGTTACCGAAGTACACGGTGTGCAATTTCGCACCGAAACCTCCTGTCCAGCTAAGGCTTGCATCCGTGGCTACAAGCTCGGCATTATCAGCCGGGTCTGGTGCATAGGCGGTCTTGGGAGGAATACTAAAGCTCCAGACATCACCTTTCCACGGACTATTCGGCTCGGTGTCATTGACCTCATCGATTCGCCAATAATATGTCGTGCCCGGAACGAGACCATCCGGATAAGCGAATCCGGGAAAGCCGGCAACGTAAAACGTAGAGACCTGGTTGCCTCGGAATACGACTGAATCTCGCGTTGCTTCTTCTATGTCGTCGAAATTGTCACCCAAGTACACATCGTGAGAGACGACAAAATCAACCGATCGCCAGGAAAGCGTTACCCACGTATCCGGGTGGATCGCCCCATCAGCCGGATTAGGGCGCGATGCATATGGAAATCCACCGCTACGAGGTCCATATACGATGAAATTGTCGAAGTCCATAATGCCGCTGTAAGCCTGAATTCCGACTCTCCCATCAGTCCATTCAGCATGCTCAACATCAAACATTTCAACATCATCCACATAACCGGCGAGCCCTGTTTTGGTAACCACCAACTTAATGTTATGCCAGTTTCCTACTTCCAATGAGTTATTTGTCTGAGCCAGCATCTCAACTGTACCAGCGTTGTACATATATGGTCTGGATTCCGTATTCGTCCAGCCGTTTACTATCCATCTATACATATGGGTATTAGGCCCATTGCGGTCAGGCCAGGTCGGCGGTACTGGATCCTGGACTCTGAAGAGCACATTAACAGGGGCATCTCCTCCAGTAAGTGGCTTTACTATGAATTCAATAGTGTATTCTTCCCATTCGTTGCTCCATTGGTCAGCCGCGACCATTGATGCTTGCCACGGATCAGCCGTGCTGAGTTGGTGGTATACACCATCGGCAACCTGCCAATCCCCGGTGATCACTTCCCATTTGTCCTCAGACTCTGCAGGATTCTCGAAGTCGTCAGAGAAATATGTCTGTGCGTCAACAGGCGAAGAAAACAGTGGGATGAAAACTAGAGATATAAGCGTTCCGAATGTCATGAATCTTTTAAAAATCATTTTTTTCTCCTTTATCACCAATGGCGAAAATTAAAATTCAGTAGCTTTCGCTACCACTTTGTAAAATCTAACCTTTGGATCGAGATTCTAGGAGTCCATGTCTCCTGAGGATTCCATGCTGCTTCGCACTGCCTCCTTCCTTCGAGAGCCCGGAGAATTAAGAAGAAATCTACCGCCCGGAGGATCCAAGAAACCACAGGCTCTAACAAGTTCACTTATACCAAATCAGCCATATATCCGTCAAGGAAAATCACTGGATTGTCCGAAACCAAACAATCTCTGCCAGGCGATGATTGAAGCCAAGTATACACTTTATTCTTGAAAAACAGGCAATGTTTTCGATTTCACTATCGTCCTGTTCTGGTAAGCTTATTCCAACCGCAAAGGATCAGCCAGAAATAATCATAGAAGGTGCCGGTTATTTCCTACAAGAGGATAAGGGTGACGAAATAGCCCAGTATATTCTGGATTTTATTAAACGAACATCACTGTCAACAAACAGATATCCTGCGTCTCCTTGGTGAGTGGCGCCTACAACCCGAAAGCTCGTTATCTGCCAATTCCGTAAAAATGTTCACTTCATAAGTTCTGTATTATCAGTGAATTAGTAAAAATATGAAATTTGTAAACATTTTCAAAGGTCAGTCCAAGTTACTCGCTGTTGTAATAGCAAATGGAGTAGCACGGCGCAAGTCTTCGCGACTTTAACTATCAAGGATTCTTTCAACCTTTCCTTGATCCACATCCATCACATATTGAATTCCACTAACTTCTTTTGCCTCATGCGTCAAGGCTGCTATATCGTCCCTGGCTATATGTTCCAGACTGAACTTGCGACTACCGGCCATTAGTTGGCGTAAGCCCTGGGCAAGGCGCTCGTAGTATGTGTAAAGCCCCAGGGCACCGGTCGGTAGCTTTTCGAATTCATTGTCGCCCAGATCCTTGCGGAGCATACTCGCGGTCACAAATATTTCGTCTTTCGAGCCTCCGAAACGCTCGATGTACACCGGGATCTGGTTTTCATCAATCGTGCGCCCGATTGTTTTGCCGACCATCGCCGCGGCTATCGGAGCCCGGGCCATGCCGATCAGCTTCACAAATGGTGCACCAAGGGCAAGACCTTTGAAGATCTGGTCCTCAAAAGCAAAGCCCCCGGCCAGGGCAATTGCAGGCAGATGCTCACCCTTGTCGGCGAGGCGTTTTGCATACTGATACAAAAGTGAGTGTAGATGCACAGGAGGAATGCCCCATTCATTCATCATCCGCCAGGGGCTCATCCCTGTGCCGCCGCCCGCGCCGTCGACGGTCAGCAGGTCGATCTTGTACCGGCTGGCAAACAATACCGCCCGCGCCAGGTCGGCCGGACGATAAGCTCCCGTCTTGAGAAAAACGTATTTGGCTCCGGCGCTTCGCAGCTCCTCAACCCGAGTGGCAAACGATTCCTCGGTTACCATCCCCACCCTCGAGTGTCTCTCGAACTCCCTGAACGCGCCCTGTTCGAAGGCCCTGATAACGGCCGGGTCGGTCGGGTTCGGCAGGACCACATAACCGCGCTCATACATAAGTTGGGCCTTTTTGAGGTCCGTGATTTTCACTTCGCCGCCGATATCCTTTGCACCCTGGCCCCATTTTAGCTCCACGCATTCCACTCCGAGCTTCTCGATGGCATATTCCTGCACGCCCAGTCGTGTGTCCTCAACGTTTGCCTGCACGATGATAGCGCCGTAGCCGTCTCTCTGATGGTCCTGGTAGAGCTTCACGCGGCGTTTGAGGTCGGCCGTATCGACCACCCGGCCGTTCTTGATGACAGATTCAGGGTCCATTCCAACTACGTTCTCACCGATGGTAATGCCGGTCCCCGCCAGAGCCGAACCGATAGCCAGACCTTCCCAGTTGTTCCGGGCAACGTCTGTCGAGCCGATTCCTGCGATGTGCCACGGATAGCGGTACTTTATGCCGTTATCATGACCGAAAGTAACCTCCAGACTGACGGCCGGGAAGATGGCCTTGTCGCTGTCAGCCTCTATACCATGAGCGCCGACCGCGGTCCCCATAATGTTGAAGTGTGAATAGTCCACCGGATAGGTCTTCTCCGCAGCCGTGGTTACCATGCCGAATGGCTGCGGATAAATCACTTCGTGACCACGGTAAGCGCTCTTGCCTATCTCGCACATGCCGATACAGCCGTCCACACACGTAACACACATACCCGAAGCCGGCACAACCGAACCTTCGGTCCTGTTCTTTGTTAGAGTTGCTGCCGAAGCATTTATCTTTGAAAGCGTAAGTGACATTTTATCTGGCTCCTTTACTTTTGTTAGTCTTTCTTTATCTCGCAGGCTACGCACGGGCTCATGTAGCACATCATATCATTAAACTGTTCTTTATCCACGCAGGGAGGGCTTAGATTTGCACAGCCTCCACAGATTGCTTTTGCCGGCTCGGTATACGTGCAGCGAAGCTGGCAGGCCGGGCACACATATATGCAGCCGCCGCACAGCCGGCAGACATCCGACTTGATATCGAACGGCGTGCCGATACTTCTTTTCTCGCCCCGGCCTCTAAAACCGATGGCCCTGGCCATCATCTGTTCCTCACACATTCGCACGCACAGGCCGCACATAATACAATCATCGTGCTCCTGCTTAAAACGCTGCCGACGTATGCCGTGAGCAGAAGCAAGGTCCTGGATTATCTTGGACTGGGGACAGGAAGCGAGCAGCAGCTCCAGTATCATTTTACGAGCCCTTAGCACCCGTTCTGATGCTGTACGCACTGCCAGACCTTCTTCGGCCGGGTAGGTGCACGAGGATACCAATTTTGCCTTTGGTCCTTCTCCTATCTCC
>JBGVTO010000297.1:0-8423 GCA_041862635.1 Phycisphaerae bacterium
ACCAGGTCCGATTGGGCCCGCATTGGGCTAATGTACCTTGCCTCATTGATTTTCATCGTAGCAATGTTCAACCTTAGCCTGTTAGTCTCATGCTTGACCAAGAGGTCCGCGACTTCCTTGATGTTCGGATTGTTCTTTTGGGTGGTCTTTGCAGTTCTGATTCCTAATGGAAGCGTTTACTTGGTTTCCCAGCTAAGGCCTATTGAGCGAACAGAAAAGTTTGATGCGGAAGCCAAAACACTCGAGGATAAACGTGAAAGTGAAATCAGCGAGTTTAAAAAAACACTTACAGGCGGTGGAAGCCAGTTCCAGGCAATCGGAGTCTTTGGACAAATGTACGTCTTAATATGTGACAAAAGTTTTATGGAACGCAGACAGAAAGAACTTGCCTTCACAGAGCCACTTAAGATCAAGTACGCAGACGATGTATTAAAGATACGCCAAAGATATCTTAACAATCTGATGAAACAGAAAGCCGTTGCCACTAAGATTGCGCGAAGTTCACCTGTCATTCTCTACGAAAATTTAATGTCGGCTATATCTGGAACAGATTTGGGAAGCTTTGAATACTTCACAAATAGGGTCAAGTCTTACAGAAATCAAGTTATAGAATATACCCGTTCAAAAACAGAAAACTTCACTTCACCATCTTATTTCACAACAAGCAAGAACAAAGATTGGGCTGAATTCGTGAAAATGTACCTACCGATTATGCAGGCTCAAGCTGAAGGTGAACGAACGAAAGCCATGGAGGCTTTTAAAACCTGGAATGATCAGAAAGCAAAGGAAACACCTGCTCTTGGGTTGAAGGATTTCCCTCAATTTATTTACCAGCGAGAAGGCGTGGTAAAGGGTCTCGAGAGGGTAATTTTAGACCTATTCTTGCTGATCTCTTGGAACGTGTTGCTTTTCGCGTCTTCGTTTCTGGCGTTTTTGAAATATGACGTGAGATGAAGCTCTAATTATATTAAATGAGAATGTAACCTTACTTGGAGCGGTAATATGGTCTACCAAATAGTACGCAAGGAAATCTTGGAGAATCTTTTAAGTTTACGTTTTATCCTGTCACTGCTTTTAATTATCTCGCTCTTCACGGTGGGTGGCTTCGTGTCCGTGAAAAAACAACGACAGCAGATAGACGATTATTGGAGAGAGACAAATAAGAACCTATCGGCTTTAAGTGAACAAACAGAACAACTTTATAAATTAGCATTCTTTGAACAGACCATCTGGAGAAAGCCTAAGTCGCTTACTTTCTGTGCCGAGGCATTCGAGAAGTATCTTCCCAATTACTTCCGATTCAGTATGTTCGGCATGGACTACCCTGAGGTAAAAAGCCGGACTAATTTTCTGATTTCAGGATTTAACGATATTGATTGGGTCTTCATCATTTCCGTGTTTCTTAGCTTTGTGGTGATGCTTTTTACTTATGATAGCATTTGTGGAGAGAAGGAAGCAGGCACCCTACGTCTGATGTTAGCGAGTTCAATTCCCCGGCATAAGATTCTCTTGGGTAAATACTTCGGTGCGATGTTCACACTCGGAATACCATTGCTTGTAGGTCTGTTAATTAACCTCATCATTGTGGTCTCCTCTGAGGTTATTAACATTGGAACGCGAGATTGGTTGAGAATCTTTGGCGTTGTGCTATTGTCCCTTGTATATCTTTCCATTTTCGTACTTTTAGGGATGTTTGTTTCCAGTCGAACAGCGCACTCAGCTAATAGTATGGTGGTCCTTTTACTTATATGGGTGGCGTTGGTTATCCTGATTCCGAGCATGGGAAGAATCGTTTCCAACGCGTTCCAAAAGATTCCCACCCAAACGGAAATGAACAGGCAGCAGTCTGAACTTAAAGAACAGATCGTAAGTAACGCCTTTTCAGGAAAGTATGGTGAGAATGCACTCAGTTTTAATCCTGATCCCAATAATCCAACTAACAATCCTCCCGCACGAGCCCGGTTTCGTAATGCGATTACAGATGCCAAAAATCAGATTATCGAAAACCGTCTTAATCAGATGACAACACAGGTGGCGGTCGGACGTCGCTTCACGCGCATCTCACCAACAATGATCTACCGGTGCGCTTCTGAGGTGATTGTAGGCACCGGTATCAGGCGTTTCTCGGACCTGCGCCGGCAAATCAAAAGATATCAGGAAGATTTAGAGGAGTATATACGCAGCAAAGACCAGGAAGACCCTGAAAGTCTTCATCTGATATTTGAAGAAGAAGGAGCCGCACGGAGTTGGGGAGCTATCTCTGGAAAGCCGGTGAGCTTCGATACTGTGCCGAAGTATCAGGAGCAGGAAGCCACCCTTGGCGAATCTTTACAATGGGCATTCCGGGATATTGGGCTATTAGTACTATTCAACCTGGTCTTCTTAACGGCGTCTTTCGCGTCATTTTTGATGTACGATGTGAGATGAGAAGGGAAATACGAAATTCGAATCCGCCACAGTCGGACGCTTCTAAAAGGCGTATCGAAATCCGAAATAAATTCAAATCCCGGCGCGCTGGGCAGCAAAAGTCGATCCAATGGTGGCCCTAAGATACGAGTAGTTAGATATGAAAAATGGGGTTAGTTAAATGGGAACTCTAATACAAGACATTCGTTATGGCTTTCGAATGCTGGTTAGAAATCCTGGTTTCACCGTTGTGGTGATTTTAGTCCTGGCGCTCGGCATCGGTGCAAACACGGCGATCTTCAGCATCGTGAACGCGATTTTGCTCCGTCCGCTGCCTGTCAAGGAGCCAGCCCGACTCGTTTCGCTTTTCCGTTACTACCCTATGCGGTCATCGTACAGCTCATTTTCCTACTCAGATTACATCGATTTTCGGGTCCAAAACGAAGTTTTTTCTGGTCTATTGGCCTTTTCCGATATAGACCTCAATTTGTGCAGCGGCGAGCATACCGAACGTATCTCGGGAGCGGTAGTGTCCGGCAACTACTTCTCTGTGTTAGGCCTGGAACCCACGCGAGGCCGTTTCTTTTTGCCCGAGGAAGATCGAACTCCAGGCTCCCATCCTGTGGTTGTACTCAGCTATGGTTTATGGCAGCGTCGCTTTGGCTCTGATCCTAATATTGTTGGAAAAACAGTGACATTAAACGGCCATACATTCACCGTCGTGGGAATTGCTACCAGGGGATTTAGGGGAATCGGCCTGGGATCTTCTTCCGATGTCTGGGTGCCGCTGATGATGTACGCCCAGGTGATACCAACGTTTAAAGAACGCCTCTTTCACCTCCGGGGCTGTCACTGGCTCGGGCTAACGGGTCGCCTCAAGCCAGGCGTCACTCACCAACAAGCCCAGACGCAGATGCAGACACTCAGTCGGCAGATTGAGCAGGCGTATTCCAGCGATACAGAGGACAGTTGGACTTGGACTGTGATTCTCGAACCCGCAGGTAAGCCCAGTATGTGGCCTGACGAGCGACACCACATTATAGGCTTTACAGGACTTCTCATGGCAGCGGTCGGTCTCGTGTTGCTCATTGCCTGCAGCAACGTTGCCAACCTGCTGATGGCCAGGTCCGAGGCGCGTCACAGGGAGATAAGCATTCGACTGGCCGTCGGTGCCAGCCGGCGCCGCCTAGTGCAGCAATTGTTAACCGAAAGCATTCTTCTTTCCTTGCTCGGTGGTGCAGTTGGCTTGTTGCTTGCTATTTGGGCTACTAATCTCTTGCACGGCGTAAGATGGTCACGACTCATCCCGGCTACAATTGAAGTGAAGCCGGACATACACGTACTTCTTTTCGCTTTACTCACCTCGCTTCTGACCGGACTGATATTCAGTCTGGCTCCGGCACTCCAGACCTCTAAGCCCGACATATTGCGAACTCTAAAAGGCGAGACAACCACACCTGACCGGAGCTCCCGCAGGTTTAGGCTGTGCAACTTACTGGTAGTGTCTCAGGTCGCTTTGTCTCTGGTCTTACTCATCAGCGCGGGCCTTTTCGTCAGGAGCTTGAGAAATGAACTGGCAATCAACCACGGCTTCAAAACGGAAGGCGTCGTGCTAATGTCGCTCGACTTAGGCCTTAGCGGGTATTCCGAGGACAAGGGCAGGAGATTCTATCAACAGCTGGAAGAAAGAATCCAGGCACTGCCCGGCGTACGGTCTGTCAGTTATGCCGGAATACTTCCGCTAGGGGGTGCAAGCATGATGTGGAACATCAACATTGAAGGACGCCAACCTGATCCTGATGGATACACCGATAATGTCTCCGGGAATATCGTTGGGTCTGACTACTTCCGGACGATGGGTATTCTGCTGTTAAGGGGGCGCGATTTCGATTATCGGGATCGACATGGTGGATCAGGGGTCGTCATTGTCGATGAGACGATGGCCCGCCGCTTCTGGCCCAATCAGGACCCAATCGGCAAACAGTTCAGGATGGTAGGAGACCGTCAGCTGGAGGTTATTGGAATAGTGAATGACAGTACATATCGAGAGTTGCGAGCTGAGGCTAAACCACATATGTACCTCCCGCTCAGTCAGCACTACCGACCTAATATTACCCTCCTTGTACAGTCGACCGTTGATCCAAAAAGTATGGTGTCTGCCGTGCGACACGAGGTGCAGGCACTTGATAAGAACCTCCCGGTTTTTGGAATTAAAACGCTGAGGAAGCACGTGAATGATTATTTTTCGCAGTCACGAATGACTGCCATGTACTTGAGTTTTTTCGGTTTTCTTGCGCTACTGCTGGCAACGGTGGGAGTTTATGGCGTTATGTCCTATTCGGCTAGCCGGCGCACGCACGAGATCGGCATTCGCATGGCTCTGGGTGCGCAGCGCAACGATGTGCTTAAACTTGTCATCAAAAAGGGATTGACACTGATTCTGGTCGGCCTGGTTATCGGCGTGGCCGGGGCATTGGCATTAACACGTGTGGTTGCCAGTATGCTTTACGGCGTGAGCCCAACTGACCCAGCGACGCTCATAGCTGTGTGTCTGCTGTTGACGGTGGTGGGGCTGGTAGCCTGTTATATCCCCGCGCGCAGAGCAACAAAAGTAGACCCGATGGTTGCCCTAAGGTATGAGTAGACCGGGCAGAATTATGGAAGTGTTTCAATGAGAACTCTATGGCAAGACGTTCGTTATGGCTTTCGAATGCTGGTGAGGAACCCTGGTTTCACCATTGTGGTGGTTTTAGTCCTCGCGATCGGCATCGGTGCGAATACTACAATTTTCAGCGTGGTGAATTCCATCCTGTTGGGTTCCTTACCTTACAAAGACTCTGAAAGATTGGTTATGGTGTGGGGCAGTTATCCCAAAAAGGGAGTAAAAGAAACTGCGGTTTCCTACCCCGAGTATCTCGACTGGAAAAAACAGAATACGGCTTTTGAACACTTGGCATGTTATAATTATTGGCCTATCAGTATTACCGGAGGCAATGAACCTGAAAGGGTTTTTGGATTGCAGGTAACAGCCGATCTTTTTCCACTATTGGAAAGCCATCCTCTTCATGGAAGAACATACGGCCCTGACGAAGACCGACCAGGGTGTGATCCAGTTGTCGTTTTGAGTTACGGGCTTTGGCAACGAAACTTCGGGCGTGATCCAGACATTATTGGCAAAATCGTGAAATTAGATGGAAAGAGTTTTACTGTGACCGGGGTGATGCCACCCGATTTCGAATTTCCTCCAAACATGACCGCGGGCGGTCGAACTATTATGTACCAGATTGATCTTTGGATCCCTCTAGCCCCTTATGCCTATGATAAGGGCCGAGGAATGAATAACTTCCTCAGTATCGGAAAGTTAAAGGAGGGTGTTTCTCTACAGCAGGCTCAAACAGAAATGACCATGATTGCAAGCCGTCTCGAAAAAGAATATCCGGATTTCAGTAAAGGTCGGTCAGTCAACCTCGTCCCTCTGCACGAGCAAGTCGTCGCAAACATACGATTGGCTCTGATAATTCTTTTGGGATCTGCGGGATTTGTGCTTCTGATTGTATGTGCTAATATAGCGAATTTGCTATTAGCCCGTGCTACTGGGCGGAAGAAAGAGATGGCCGTCCGCTCGGCTCTGGGGGCGGTACGAATGCGCCTCATCCGCCAATTGATCGTCGAATCTGTCCTCTTGTCCTTGATCGGAGGCCTTCTCGGTTTGTTGCTGACCCTTTGTGGAACGGATTTGCTGGTGGCTTTAGCTCCCCGTGATATTCCCCGTATGGATAGAATTTCCATCGATGGAAAAGTCTTTGCATTCACTTTGACCTTATCACTAGTAACTGGTCTGATCTTTGGTTTGATTCCGGCGCTGCGTGCTTCACGGCCTAATCTTCATGATAATTTGAAAGAAGGAACAACTCGTATCACAACAGATCCCGGCAATTATCGTATTCGCAACGGACTCTTGATAGCTGAAGTGGCGCTGTCCCTCATTTTATTGGTCGGCGCGGGTTTGATGATAAAAAGCTTCTCGAATCTTCTGTCTGTTGACCCGGGGTTCCGCGAAGAAAGTCAGCTAATCTTCGAAATTCAGTTGCCAGCGAAGGATTATCCCGAAGACCATCAAGTTCGTCGCTTCTTCTCAGAGCTGGTCAATCGTGTTCAAGCCCTACCGAGAGTTCAATCCGTGGGAGCAGTTAACTATCTGCCCATGATCGGCTTCAAAATCACTAACAATTTTACAATCGACGATCTCCTACCTTCTAGCTCCAGTGAAAAGCCGATCGCCGAATTTCGGTCCGTCATCCCTGGTTACTTTCGCACCATGGGCATCTCTCTCCTCGCAGGGCGTCTGTTTCATGAAAGGGATGCTGAGGATGCCTCACGTGTGGTAATTATCAGCGAATCTGTAGCTCGGCGCCACTGGCCTCATGAGAGTCCTATCGGCAAACGCCTATCATGTGCCCCGCTGGCTGATGTTATGCGTGGGGGGTGGGATGGGTCGGTTGTATCTCGTGAAATCGTTGGTGTTGTCTCGGATGTTAGACACTTCGGCTTGAAACAACCGATGACAGAATTCATTTATTTCCCGCACGGTCAAGATCCATGGTTATTGATGACCTTCGTGTTAAAGACGGTGGGGAACCCACGAAGCTTTGTTGCACCGATTCGAAAAGAAGTCTGTGCGTTGGATCCAGCAATCCCCATTTGTAACGTGCAAACAATGAAGGAAATTCTTTCCCAAGCTATCGAAAGAGACCGATTCCTCACGCTGCTTCTGGGAGTATTTGCCTTGCTGGCGACCACAATCGCATCCGTTGGAATCTACGGGATTATCTCATATTTTACAACACTTAGGACTCATGAAATAGGCATCCGCATAGCTATAGGTGCTCAAAAGAAGGATATACTCAAACTTTTCCTAAGGCAAATCTTGATCCTGCTTTTCATCGGCTTGTTTCTGGGATTGGCAGGAGCAATTGTTGTTACACGCATTATGGCCAGTCAATTGTTCGGCGTAAGCCCAACAGATCCATCTATATTTACTGGTGTCTCCTTTGTCTTTACTGTCGTGGCTTTATTGGCTGGTTATTTCCCGGTGCGCAAGGCAACAAAAGTCGACCCCATGGTGGCGCTAAGGTATGAATAGACTGGACAAAATTATTGAGGTATTTCAATGAGAACTCTATGGCAAGACATTCGTTATGGCTTTCGAATGCTGGTTAGAAATCCTGGTTTCACCGTTGTGGTGATTTTAGTCCTGGCGCTCGGCATTGGTGCAAACACGGCGATCTTCAGTGTCATTAACGCCGTTTTGCTTCGCCCTCTTCAGTTCGAAGATCCCGACCGGCTCGTAATGGTTTGGGAACAGAACCTTGAAAGAGGCTGGGATAGGTCTAACGTTTCGTCGCTCAACGTGGCGGATTGGAGAGAGCAGAACCAAGTCTTCGAGCATCTCGCGTCCGTGAGGAAATGGCAGTTCACGCTCACGGGTGGAGACGAACCCGAGGAGATTCCGGCTTCGCTTGTATCCACCAATTTCTTCTCTGCGCTGGGTATCAAACCAGCCCTCGGCCGCACTTTCTTTCCCGAAGAAGAACAGCCGGGCCAGAACAAGGTAGTTGTTGTTAGCTACGACTTCTGGCAGCGCCGTTTTGGTTCTGACCCAAATATCATCGGGAAATCCGTCACCCTGAGCGACATGATATTGAATATCATAGGAGTTTTGCCTGCAAAGTCTCTCTCCACGTTATTCTATTTCGGAGGAAACGCCGATATGTGGGTGCCCGTATCGCTTGACCCCGATCACTTGAAGAGGCGCGGCCAGCGCCACCGCCGGGTTTTTGGTCGCCTCAAGAAAGGCGTCACACTCAAACGGGCTCAAGTCGAAATGGATACCATCGCGCACCGACTTGGGCAGCAGTATCCAGAGGCCAACGCAGGCTGGGGTGTAGCACTTGTCCCGCTGCATGAGCAGGTCGTCGGAGAATCTCGTGAGAATCTTCTCGTCTTGCTCGGGATCG
>JBGVTO010000298.1:0-6412 GCA_041862635.1 Phycisphaerae bacterium
CCTGATTTCCTGATCCCCTGATTTCCTGATCCCCTGATTTCCTGATCCCCTGATTTCCTGATCCCCTGATTTCCTGATCCCCTGATTTCCTGATCCCCTGATTTCCTGCTCTCCTGATTTCCTGATCCCCTGATTTCCTGCTCTCCTGATTTCCTGATCCCCCGTTCCCCGTCTTCCATCCTCCAACTTTAGCTCACTTTAATTTACTTGAGCTCGCTCAGAAGAATGCCTGGTATTACTCGAAGCTCACAGTCACTTGTCCCTTTTCCTTGCTAAGTAACACTTGCTTCTTCTCTGCACCGCACGTCACGGCATATTTTCCGTAGAACGCACGAACCAGGCATTGCCCGTTCGCGTCTGCTTTACCCTCCCAGTTGGTCCACCATTTTTTGAAGACCAGGTCGCGATACGCTTCGGCTGCCGGCGTGGACGTCCAATCACGACGATAGAGAGAGGACTGCCGAATCCAGTTGGCACCCTCCCAGAAACCCCACATAAGAATCCCCTCGACCGCCGGATGCGAGAAGCAGATGCGATAGTAGTCCGTCAAGGCTTTCGCTTTGGCCTGCTCCTGCTCCGCCGTCAGCTTCAAGTCGCGCCTTCGCAGAAAAGCTGAACGCTGGCCGGGCATATTGAACTCGGTCACGCGAATCGGCAGACCTATCTTGGCGAGCTCGTCGAGGGCATGATGCAAGGCCTCCGGGTCAAAAGACTCCCCGTGCAGATGCCCCTGCACCCCGATTCCAGCGAGGGGCACGCCTTGTTCGAGCAGCCCGCGAATATGTCTGATGTAATCCTCCAGCCTCTTTCCGGTTAGGACATCATAATCGTTCACGAAAAGCCGGGCGTCGGGGTCCGCCTCTTTGAACCAGTTTGCCATCTCCTTGGTAATGCCTGGCCCGAGGCGGTCTGCGTAATAGTTGGCGTGCATCATCTCATTGTTGAGGTCATATTCAGCAAAGCGCCCCCGGTAGCGGCGAGCGATGGTCGTCGCCCGGTTTTGTAGGGTCTCGCGCAGAGCATCGTCGTCCAACTGCTTCAACCAGTTTTGCACTCGCCCCGGAATACCCCAGAACACGCAATGCCCTCGTAATGGGATGTCATGTTTGTCGGTCCACACGAGCACCGCGTCCACAACGCCATAATTCACATCTCCGCGTCTGCGCTCCATGTCATGCCACTTCAGCGCGTTTTCGGTAACGGCGGCATTGAAGTTGCTCAGAAACGTTTCCTCGTACCGGCTCTGGTCTTCTGCGCTCAAGCGCCCGCTGAATGCTCCTGAAGACAACGCAGCCCCGAACCAGAACTCATGGCGTAACTGTTCGACGTGAACTTGGGCTCCAGGCTTGGCCCTTACGACCAGCTCACCCATCCGATGTTGCCGAATCCTTGCCTCTATCGCCTCCGGCCTAAGCTCAACTGATACCCCCGCACCGAAGACCGTACCGGACCCGCCGAAAAAGCACGCCAGCACAACCAAAATTGTATATCGCTTCATTATCACGTCCCTTCAAAAAACTAATCTATAGTGCTCTCGATTGAAAATTCCCGTTTGTGCGCGGGCAAGCAGTTTTGCAATAATAGTTTATGATTTTACCCGCAGGAATTTACAATCCTTCAAAGGATATAATTGCCAATACTATACTCTCTAAGGACCTGGTTATCAATAAAATCATGTAGGGTGCTATGACAAGCATGATAGTCTATAAATTATGAGCATATAAAAAAAGCCCCTGCTTTTAGAACAAGCGAGATTTTATGGAGGGAGCAGGGGCGTTGTCCAAATGACAATATTATTATAGCCCTTTTTGTTAGCAAAGTCAAGATAAAGTCAAAAAAAAGTGAAGATTATGAAAAAGTGCCCCTGCTGCATCCGGGGAGGATGAAAACAGGGGCGGCGTTCAATCAACAAAATGATTATAGACCTTTTGTTAGCAAAGTCAAGGGCATTTTGCAGAAAAAAATCCTTATGATACCCCGCAAGACGAGCTTAGTTGATTAAATGGTTTCTGAAGTGCTTTCTCACGGTTGCAAATTTGGTAACACAGGATTTATTTCTTATATTTTATGGGGATAATTATTTGAACTTATACGTTTTGGACGTCGAACTTTTTTGATAAAAGGGGCGAAAAATGGAAGCTAAATGCGGTTTTTCATTAGTAGAAATTCTGATTGTCGTTGCCATCTTAGGTATCCTGGCAGCTATCGTAATTCCTCAGTATTCAGAAGCCACCACGGAAGCCAAGTTGTCGAGTCTATGCACCGACCTTCAAGCGCTGCGTTCACAAATTGAGCTGTATAAGATTCAGCACAACAATGTTCCGCCTTCTTTTGCCAACTTTGTAGCGCAAATGACAACATACACAGATATTGATGGAATCACAAATGCAGCAAAGACTCCTGTGTTTTGCTATGGACCATATGTTAAAAAGGTGCCGGTAAACCAGTTCAATAACAGGTCTGATGCGGCTGGTATACAGGGTCTGCTCGATAATACTGGAACCATTGGTGATAATGTCGGAAGCTGGGAATATAACGAAGCCACCGGTGCAATCAATGCCGACGATAACTATGATAATGATGGTGTTGCCGGTCCGGACCACGCGAATCTTTGATATGTCCTCTTCTAAAGGCTTCTGGTTGTGGACGCTAATCCACTATAATGGCCAAACTCAAGCAGAAGGGTATCTGAGGCAGGGTCAAGATAAGGCCGGGGATTCTACGAGCGTAAAACCACTTTTCAGTAGTCTTTAAACCTTCTCATCCATTCAGGCCAGTCGGACGATTGAACGCCGCCGGCCGTCGTCCAGGGACCCTGAATATCAAAGTTCCGGTGCCAATTAAACGTCCAAAGCTCCTTCAGGCCGACCTTCCTCACATTAAGATCCAGAAAAACGGTATTTATAACCCCCTTGTGCCTGTTAATGCAAACTAAGTGCATTTCGTTTGGTAGTACAACAATCCCATCGACCTCAGGCGGGCCCTGTGTGTGACTTGGCCAGGTATCTATGAATACACAGTCAAAAAACATCGGTATGTTGTTTGCCCGTTTTTGCTCTCGAGTTTTCCAATAGTTGTCTTCAGGTCTATCACCAAGCCATTCATCCAGGCCGTAACTGCCGAAATCGTCTCCGGGTTTGCTCTCAAAGTCTGTCCAGCCTCCTCCTTCTGTTCTCCATCGCCAGGCACCAAAGGGGACCTTGCCTCCCTCGGTATAGGGTTTTTTTGCCGACGGACACAATGTCAACGCCCCCCGCTCCTTGTAATACGGTCGCAATTTTTCAGGCCAGTCTCCGGAGGCTCCGGCACCGCTCGGAAACTTTCCACCGGAGTCCTCGAGATACATATGCCAACAATAGGACCATTGTTTGATGTTGGACATACAGGCAACAGACTGGGCCTGTTTCTTTACCCGTTGCAGCGAGGGCATCAATATCGCCAATAACAGCGCGATAATGGCAATCACTACTAAAAGCTCTATTAAAGTAAATCCGTTTCGTTCTCGCATGATATTTACCCTTCTCTTTCAAAGAGAAATATTTAGTCCGTAGTTTGCTGACCTGCCATAATTATAACAACATCAGTCGTGGTAATGCAAGCTTTTTGGTGATTTTAAATCATAGATTTTTAACGAGTTCGTCTTTGAGATGGCCTGGGAGGCACTATAAATTCAAACCTGATAACAATTCTATTTATTAATTGCCGACCCTCTGCGACGCATCTCGGATAGTTACCTGACTCTGTCATTCCCGCTAAGCTTGTGCCCGCGAAGCCTGTCCTCGCGAAGCTTATGCCCGCGAAAGCGGGTAGCGGGAATCGGGGAGCAGGAATCCAGGCCTTCCCATTTTGTATAATGTATGATCCTTTCGGCAATTTTGCGCTGTAATTAGTATAAGACAAGATATACGTTTTTAGAGAGCTACCCTTCAGTCACTAAAAATTGAAAAGCCCCCGAACTGCTCTGGGAGATTCTGTGAGCCTCTTGCTTTTATGGAAAATATTTCTTATATTTTAAATTGGGAAATATAAGTTTTTGGCGCGCTTTGCGAGTGTAGTATTTATTATTAGGGAGCGAAAAACTAACGTGATTAATCTCTCAAAAGCTTGGCGGTTCCTCACGTATCGTCTCTATGATCTTTGTGCTAATATCTTCCGGCATGATGGGATTGATATGGTTGCTACAATTGGTCCGCTAAAAAACGTAAGGTTGTAACATGAATAGAAGAAAAACCAAAAATCAAATAAAAGAGCTAAAAAATGAGTTAAAAGCAACCAATCGAGCAAGTCATTTCCGACTTTTCAAGCTTGCTTTGGTCTTAGTCATTATTTTAATGGTTGCTGCTTTTATATATCCAAGTCCGATAAGAGGCAAATTGAGGCATTGGGCAAAGAATACTTTTAACATTTCCTTCTCACAACAGCACCCAGCCAAATAGAAAAGCCCCCACGGATAGGAGAAAAGTGATACGAGATACCTGCAGGGGCTTGATGAAGACATTTTTGCACCGCCTCTTAGTTTCTGGAACGTCTCGCATCTAATGTGATTATAAGCCTGAAAGCCATCAAATCAAAGGAAAAATTTTTATCTTTCGATTTTTTCCTCTTGCCGCCCCCGCAAGCGCACAAAAAAACCCCACCTTATGAAAAAAGTATGGAAAGGGTTGGGAGGTGGGGCGCCAAGAAAAAGTTATGTATAATTATCGACCTTTTTTTAGTGAGCTTAAGGCAAAAGAAATGACGATTATGAAAAAGTGCCCCTGCTGCATCCGGGGAGGATGAAAACAGGGGCGGCGTTCAATCAACAAAACGATTATACATCTTCTGTTAGTAATGTCAAGGGAATTTGCAGAAATATTTGCAAAAATATTTTACCCCTCAAGACGAGCTTGTTGTTTAAATGGCCTGTGAGGTGCCTTAAACACAACCACATCAAGAATAAATACCCACTCATAATCCAGAGATTTTCCTTGACGGGAAGGTAACTTCTCTGGTATAAATAAAATGGTTAAAATCTGTGGTTTTTGTCTTCTAAAGTGTGAAATATTTGTAGTTTTTCGATAGAGGATGAGCTATTATATGAAGCATATAGTCTTAAGTAAGAACTTTGTGCTTGGTGAGAGGTAACTTTTCCATTTCAATTAATAATTTATACAGGGCTTTTGAAGGAAGGAGGTAATGGCAGCCCTAAGAAATTTAGGAATTTCGATTCGCAATTCTCGAAGGTGCTTTTTCTTGATGCTTTTTGAAGAAAACGGATGTTTTGGTGTGTAGCCAAAGCGAAATTTCCTATCAGTTTTCAGTTAAAATTAGGAGGAAAAAAAATGAAAAATCTAGTGTTTGTATTCGTAGTCGCATTTGCATTTTGCACGACGGCTATGGCTTCTGACATAGCGTTCTATGTCGGGCAATGGAACACCGATGGCTGGTATGATGAATCGCAGTTCGAAGACGTTGAGACGATAATTGCCCAAACTGGAGGTCTGTTCAAGGATATCCAGCAGTTCGATGACGACCAGTTTGATGAATTTGGTGCATGGGTAGATGAGAGAACGAATAATGGTGTAATGGACATTATCTGGCTTAACGGATGCATGCCGAGTGTCCTCTATCAATTCCCAAACGTTGATCCGGATGGCTCGCGTGCTGAAGAGTGGCTCGATGGCGGAAACATGTTTATAAATGTCGGCGACTGGTTTGGCTACATGTCGTATGAAGGTGGATCTCGATCAGCTGACAACGCCGCAGATGGTGCCGCGAACATCCTTGACCTTTCTCCTGATATTATCGCTTTCGGTGATGGTACTCAGTTGACGGTGACACCGACAGGTAAGGAATATCTACCCAGTCTCAATGACCCTGCCAAAACTGATAGACCAGTTGTTCTTGCTGAGGTTCAAGCTCCCTGGGAAGTTGCTGCGATATTCGCATCTACGGGTGGCACAGATGCCGCAGGCGCAGAAGCACAGGCTGATCCTGTTGTTATTCACAACACAGAGACTGGCGGTTACGTCGCTTTTATAAACCAAGCTGCTGGTGGTCCTGATGGCTGGATAGACGACAGAGGTTTGACCTCTGCTGAGTTCATCGGCAACTGGGTAAGCACTGTGTTAGGCGACCAACCGCTCGCTGTGGCTTCCAACCCGAAGAATGGTGCCATGCTTGAGGATACCTGGGCGAACCTTAGTTGGCGGGCGGGAGATTTTGCGGTCTCACATGATGTGTACTTGGGCGATAATTTTGATGATGTGAACGACGGCGCCGCCGAGACATTCCAGGGCAACCAGACTGCAACTTCTTTAACTATCGGTTTTCCCGGATTTCCTTATCCGGATGGTCTTATTCGGGGCACGACTTACTACTGGCGGATTGATGAGGTTAATGACACTGAGCCGAATAGTCCCTGGAAGGGCGA